>NZ_CAVK010000144.1 GCF_000382885.1 Sphingobium indicum BiD32 | reverse complement strand
GGGTGTCACCCTATCGAGAGCACGACACCCCTCCGTCTGACCTGCGGCCAGCCACCTCCCCTTGCAGGGGAGGAATTTTCAGCCGTCTCCCAGCGCAATCTCGATCAGCGCCATGGTCGATGGATCAAACCCCGTCGGCCCATCCGTTTCGATCGACTTGGCAATCTCCTTGCCTAGCTCCACGCCGAACTGGTCGAACGGATTGATCCCCATCAGCACCGCATTGGCAAAGGTGCGATGCTCGTAAAAGGCGATCAGCGCGCCCAACGCGTGCGGGGTCACATCGTCCATCAGGATCGTCGTGGACGGCCGGTTGCCGGGATAGGCGCGCGCGGGATCATCCACATTCGCCTTGCCCCGCATCAGCGCCGCCCCCTGCGCGAAGCAGTTGACCAGCAACGCGCGGTGATGCGCCGGGTCGAGCGTATGGCCCGGCTCGATCGCCGCGATAAATTCGACCGGCGTGATGATCGTCCCCTGATGCAGCAGCTGGAACACGGCATGTTGCGCGTCGGTCCCCACCCCGCCCCAGGTGATCGGCGCTGTCGGCCCATCGACTGGCGATCCGTCCAGCTTCACTGCCTTGCCATTACTCTCCATCTCCAACTGCTGGAGATAGGAGGGCAGCAGCGCCAGCCGCTCGTCATAGGCGAACACGGCGCGGGTCTGGCAGCCCAGCACGCGCGCATAATATTGGTCGGCAAAGGCCGCGATCAGCGGGATATTCTGTGCCGGGTCGGTCAGGCGGAAATGACGGTCCATTTCGGCCGCCCCCTCCAGCAGGCTTTCAAACGCATCCCAGCCGAGCGCCAGCGCGGCGGGAAAGCCGATCGAGGACCAGAGCGAATAACGCCCGCCCACGGACTCGGCAAAGGGCAGGATGCGGGTTTCATCGACGCCCCACTCCATCGCCCGATCAGGCGCAGCGGTCAGCGCGATGACGCGGCCATAGGGATCATCCACCCCGCCCTCGACCATCCAGTTGATCGCGCTCGCCGCGTTCAGCATGGTTTCGCTGGTGGTGAAGGTCTTGGAGGCGATGGCGATCAGCGTGGCATGGGGATCGAACCCCTCAATGGCCCGCTCCAGCGCGGTGCCATCGACATTGGACACGATCGCCACGTCATAGCGCACCCCGTCGCCGTCCAGCGCGTCGACGATCAGGTCGGGGCCAAGTGCCGACCCGCCAATGCCGATATGCAGGATGTGGCGGATCTCGCCCAGCGCGCCGGCTTCGATCGCGTCGATCAGGCCGCGCATCCGGGCGTGCAGCATCTTGGCATGGGCGACGCTGTCAGGATGCCCCTCCCCGCGCTCGGCGGGATGTTCGGCAGCCCGGCCCTCGGTGTTGTTCACCGCCTCGCCCGCGAACAGCGCATCGCGGCGCGCCGCAAAGCCCTGTTCTTCGGCCAGCGCCAGGAAACCGGCCATCAGATTATCGGTCAGATGCGTCTTGGACCAATCGAAACGGATCGGTCCCTGCGTCAGTACCAGCTTGGACAGGCGGTCGGGATCAGTATTGAAAATCGACTTGAGATCGGCTTGCGGCAGGGCGGCGATGGCCGCCAGTGCAGGACTCGGCATGGAATATCCTCTTCGATGAAGTCGAAACCGGCGCTGCACCTGCCGATTCTTGGCCTCTTTAGCCAATGTTTCGACCAATTGCATCGGTCAGGACGCGCTTGACGTGTCAGGTCGCAAGCCTCAAAAGCCGCGACGGCCGCTTTATCGGCCATTTCACAGGGATAGAACGACCACCCATGACTGCAAAATCGGAAACGCGGGACTTCATCTGGTTCCTCGCCAGGCTGGGCCTGTTCGTCTTTGTCCTGCGCAGTTTCATCATTTCGCCGTTCAACATCCCGTCGGAATCGATGCAGCCGCGCCTGCTGATCGGCGACTATCTGCTGGTCGCCAAATGGCCCTATGGCTATTCGCGCTATTCGCTGCCGTTCAGCTTGCCGCTGATCCCCGGCCGTATTTTCGCGTCCACGCCCGCGCGCGGCGACGTGGTGGTGTTCAAGGCACCGCCAAGCCAGAAAAACGACTATATCAAGCGCGTGATCGGCCTGCCCGGTGACATGATCGCGGTACGCGGCGGCACCGTCTATCTGAACGGCGCGGCGATCCCCAAGCAGAAGGTCGCCGACCTCGTCATCCCCGTCACGCCGAACATGACCGATGCGGCCGCCAAGGAAGGCGCGGATTCCCCTTGCTACCGCCCCGATTTCGAGGAAGCGGCCCCCGGTGGCGGCAAGCAATGCCGCTACCCGCAATATCGCGAAACGCTGCCAGCGACCAAGGATGCGCCCGCGAAAAGCTATAACGTCCTTGATCTGGTGCCGGACGGCGCAGCGGATGATCGCGACACCGTGCTGGTGCCGCAGGGGCATCTGTTCATGATGGGCGACAATCGCGATCGCAGCGCCGACAGCCGCTTCCCGGCGGTCGAAGGCGGCGGCATCGGGCTGGTCCCCGAAGAAAATCTCGTCGGCAAGGCGATGATCTCGGTCTTTTCGACCGACGGCAGCGCCAACTGGCTGCTGCCCTGGACATGGTTTACAGCGGCCCGCTGGAACCGCATCGGGGAAAGTTTTTGAGCAAGCCCGACACCGCTGGCTGGCTGGCGGCGCTGATCGGTCGTCCGCCGCGCGACCCGGCGCCGTTTCAGCAAGCCTTGACCCATGGCAGCGCCAATCCGTTGAATTATGAGCGGCTGGAATTTCTGGGCGACCGGGTGCTGGGGCTGCTGGTCTCCGAATGGGTATTCGAGCGGTTTGCTGGCGAACCCGAAGGCAAATTGTCGCGCCGGTTCAATGCGCTGGTATCAGGCGAAACCTGCGCCGAAGTCGCGCGCGCGGCGGGCGTGCCGACCCATCTGGTGCTGGGCAAGCAGGCGCGTGACGATGGCGCGGCCAATAGCGACAATGTGCTGGGCGACGTCATGGAGGCGCTGATCGGCGCGCTTTATCTGGAAGCCGGACTGGACGAAGCGCGCACCTTGGTCCGCCGCCTCTGGGCCGACCGGGTGGATACCCAGACAGCCGCCCCGCGCCATCCCAAATCCGCCCTGCAGGAATGGGCCGCCGCCAACAAGCGCAAGCCCCCCGAATATGAGGTGAAGGATCGCTCCGGCCCCCATCACGCGCTGCGCTTCGTCGTGTCTGTGACGATCAAGGGCACGGGCGAAGCCAGCGCGACCGGCGGATCGAAACAGGAAGCGGAAACCGCCGCAGCAGCAGCCTTGCTGGAGAAGCTGACGGGCTGACCATCACAACCCCGTTCGCCCTGAGCTTGTCGAAGGGTCTTACTTTCTCTTTAATGCGACAATGCCCTTCTGGACCTACCTTCTCCATTGCGCCGACCGCAGCTTTTATGTCGGGCATACCGACGATCTGGAAACGCGCATGGGCAGCATGGAGCAGGCAGTATCGCTGGATACACAGAAACGCGCCTGCCGGTGAAACTGGTCTGGTCGCAATCGTTCGGCACACGTATAGAGGCGCTCGAAGCCGAGCGGCAGATCAAGGGTTGGGGCCGGGCCAAGAAGCTGGTCCTGATCCGTGAGGATTGGACGTTGATCTCGGCATTGGCGCGATCAAAGACCGAAAAGTAAAGCCCTTCGACAGGCTCAGGGCGAACGGAGTATAATTTGGAAGTTTCAGAAACCAATCAGCGCTGCGGCGTCATTGCCGTTGTCGGCGCGCCCAATGCGGGCAAGTCCACGCTGGTCAACGCGCTGGTCGGGCAGAAGGTGGCGATCACCAGTGCCAAGGCGCAGACCACGCGCACCCGCGTCATGGGCGTCGCGATAGAGGGTGACGCGCAGATCGTGCTGGTCGATACGCCCGGCATCTTCGCACCTAAGCGGCGGCTGGACCGCGCCATGGTGCAGGCGGCCTGGGGCGGCGCCCAGGGCGCGGACCTGATCGCGATGGTGGTGGATGGCAAGGCGGGCCGTGGCCCCAAGCTGGAACCGATCATCGAAGCGCTCAAGCATCGCACCGAACGCAAATGGCTGATCCTCAACAAGGTGGACATCGCCATCAAGGAAAAGCTGCTGACCCATACCCAGGTGCTCAACGACACGCTGGGCTTTGACGAAATCTTCTTCGTGTCGGCCGCGACCGGCGATGGTCTGCCTGAACTCAAGGCCGCCTTTGCCGCCGCGATGCCGCAGGGGCCGTGGCATTTCCCCGAAGATCAGGTGTCCGACGCCACCGACCGGATGCTGGCGGCGGAAATCACCCGCGAACAGCTGTATCACCAGCTCCACGCCGAACTCCCCTATGCTGCCGCCGTCGATACCGAACAATATACGGAGCGGCAGGACGGATCGATCGAAATCCACCAGCAAATCCTGGTCGGCCGCCCGACCCAGCGCGCCATCGTATTGGGCAAGGGCGGGCAGCGCCTTAAGGAAATCGGCTCAAAAGCGCGCGAGGAACTGGCGAACCTGCTGGGGGTGAAGGTCCACCTCTATCTGCATGTGAAGGTCAAGGAAGACTGGGAAAATGATCGCGGCATCTACCGCGATATCGGGCTGGACTGGGTGGAATAGCAGTCCTTCACGAACCGCCGTCATTCCGGACTTGATCCGGGATCCAGGGTGGCTCGCGCAGTGCGTGCCGCCCTGGATCCTGACGTTCGTCAGGATGACGATTGCAGAGGAAGCTACTCTGCCGCAGCCGCCTTCTTCTTGGCCGGAGCCTTCTTCGCAGCCGGCTTCTTCGCCGCCGCCTTCTTGGGCGCAGCCTTCTTCTTCGCGCCCTTCTTGGCCGGTGCCGCCGCCGCGCGCGCGTCGATCAACTGCGCGGCTTCCTCCAGCGTCAACTGGTCCTTGTCCACGGTCTTGGGCAGCGTCGCATTGGTCGTGCCGTCGGTGACATAGGCGCCATAGCGCCCTTCCATCAGCTTGATCTCCAGCTCCGTGCGCGGATGCGCGCCCAGCACCTTCAATGGCTCCCGCCCGGCACTGCGCGGACCACGGTTCGCCGCTTCGGCCAGCTTCACCACCGCGCTGTTCATCCCGACCTCGAAAATCTCCGACGTCGATGACAGCCGCCCATATTTGCCGTCATGCAGCAGATAGGGACCAAAGCGCCCGATATTCGCGACGATCGGCTTGCCGGTCTCCGGATGCAGGCCGATTTCGCGCGGCAGGCTTAGCAATTTGACGCCCCACTCCAGCGTCAATTCGCCGTCCGGCAAATCCTTGGGAATGGAACCGCGCTTGGCCTCCTTGCCTTCGCCCATTTCGATATAGGGACCAAAGCGGCCGGATTTCCTGACGATATCCTGCCCGGTTTCGGGATGTTTCCCCAATATTTCGGGGCCGGTATCCTCGCCATCCTTGCCGCCGGGCTGCCCGAATTTGCGGGTATATTTGCACTCCGGGTAGTTGGAGCAGGCGATGAACGCGCCGAACCGCCCGCCACGCAGCGACAATTGCCCCTCCGCACAAAGCGGGCAGGCACGCGGGTTGCTGCCGTCAGCGCGCGGCGGGAACAGCATGGGTTCCAGAAACTTGTCGAGCGCTGCGGTAATGTCGCTCGGCTTCTGCTCCATGACCTCGGCGGTCTTGGGCTTGAAATCCTTCCAGAAGGCTTCCAGCACCGCCTGCCACTGCGCCCGGCCACCGGAAATATCGTCCAGTTCGTCCTCAAGCCCCGCCGTGAAATCATAGGAGACATAGCGCTCGAAAAAGCGTTCGAGGAAGGCCGTCACCAGCCGTCCGCTCTCCTCGGCGAAAAAGCGGTTCTTCTCGATCCGCACATAGTCGCGGTCCTTGAGCACCTGCAACGTCGACGCATAGGTGGAAGGACGCCCGATCCCCAGTTCCTCCAGCCGCTTGACGAGCGACGCTTCGGAATAGCGCGGCGGCGGCTGGGTGAAATGCTGGTCCGCCGTCACCTTCTTCTTGGCGGGCGTATCGCCCTCGCTCATGCGCGGCAGCAGCTTGCCGTCCTCGTCATCGCTGTCGTCGCGCCCTTCCTCGTACAGCGCAAGGAAGCCGGGAAAGATCACCACCTGCCCCGTCGCGCGTAGCGTATGCGTGCCGGTGGCGTCGTTCATGTCGATCGTGGTGCGTTCCAGCCGCGCCGACGCCATCTGGCTGGCCAGTGCCCGCTTGAACACCAGGTCATAGAGGCGCGCATGGTCGCCGCTGCCCACCTTGTCGCGCGAAAAATCGGTCGGGCGGATCGCCTCATGCGCTTCCTGCGCATTCTTCGCCTTGGTCTGGTAGATGCGTGGCTTGTCCGGCACATAGCCGCCATCATAGCGCTGCGCGATCGCGGCGCGCGCGGCGGAAATGGCGCTGGCGTCCATCTGCACGCCGTCGGTCCGCATATAGGTGATCGCGCCATCTTCGTAGAGCTGTTGTGCGATCCGCATCGTGTGGCTGGCCGAAAAGCCGAGCTTCCGCGCGGCTTCCTGCTGGATGGTCGATGTCGTGAAGGGCGGCGGGGGATTGCGGGTCAGCGGCTTGGTCTCGACCTTCTCGACCGTGAAGCGCCCGGCCTCGACATCGGCCTTGGCCGCCATCGCGTCGCCCTCACGACCGATCGTCAGCCGCTCGATCTTCTCACCCTTCCAGCGGACGAGCCGCGCGGTAAAGGCGGTGCCGTCCTGCTCCATCTCGGCCGCGACCGACCAATATTCCTGGGGTGTGAAGGATTCGATCTCCCGCTCCCGCTCCACCACCAGCCGCAGCGCGACCGACTGCACCCGGCCCGCCGACTTGGCACCGGGCAGCTTGCGCCACAGCACCGGCGACAGGGTAAAGCCCACCAGATAATCGAGCGCCCGGCGCGCGCGATAGGCGTCGATCAGATCCTCGTCCAATGCGCGCGGCTTGGCCATCGCGTCCAGCACCGCCGTCTTGGTGATCGCGTTGAAAGTCACCCGGTCCACGACGGCGGGCAGCGCCTTCTTGGCGCGCAGCACTTCCTGCACATGCCAGCTGATCGCTTCCCCTTCGCGATCAGGGTCAGTCGCGAGGATCAATCGTGACGCGCCCTTGGCGGCGTCTGAGATGGCCTTGAGCTGCTTGCCCTTGTCGCCATAATTTTCCCACTGCATCGCAAAGCCGTCATCGGGGTCCACCGACCCGTCCTTGGCGGGCAGGTCGCGGATATGGCCGTAGCTGGCCAGAACATGAAAATCCCCGCCCAGATATTTCTCGATGGTCTTGGCCTTGGCAGGCGATTCGACGATGACAAGCTGCATTTACGGCCCCGAACTTTGATGCCTCACACGTACGCGCGAGTCTGGAAGGCGATGACGGCGGGCGTCAAGCGGTGCGTGTGATTAGGGGAGATGCGAAGGGAGCGCCAGCCCCTAGCGCCACCGTCATGCCAGCGAAGGCTGGCATCTCAGGCGGCTAGACGATGAAGTCGAAGAGATCGCGCCATTCCGGGTTCATTTCCTCTATCAACCGGATTTTCCATTCGCGCTTCCACGCCTTGATCGCTTTCTCGCGCGCTATGGCATCCGCGATATGATCATGGCGCTCCGCCAGAACGAGACGATGGAGATTATACTGGCGACAGAAATCCGACCCAACCCCGCGCCGATGCTGGTCCACGCGAACATGGAGCGAATTGGTCACGCCAACATACAACAAGCCACGCGGTTTGTTGGTCATGATGTAGGTCCAGCCGCCGCGCATGGGGCAAATGTTACGCGCTATCGCCTGAGATGCCAGCCTTCGCTGGCATGACGGTGATGGGTGGCATGGGGTGCACGCCGGGTATCACCGCAAACTCACCCTTCCCCCCGCCAGCCGGTCCAGCCGCTCCGCCAGTTCCAGTTCCAGCAGCACCGTCTGGACCACCGCCGGGCTGAGTCCGCTCAGGCGGATCAGTTCGTCCACCGGCACCGGCGCATGGCCCAACAGCGCGACGACGGCGCTGCGTTCGCCCGCCGCGACATCGCTCGACACCGGTTCGCCCGCGAAATCGAAACTGCCCTGCCGCACCATGCGGATGTCGATGCTGCCCACCGCCTCCAGCACATCGTCGGCATTCTGGATCAGCGTCGCGCCTTCGCGGATCAGCTGGTTGCACCCCTGCGCGCGCGGGTCGAGCGGCGATCCCGGCACCGCCATCACCTCACGCCCTGCCTCGCCAGCCAGCCGCGCGGTGATGAGCGATCCCGACCTGGGGGCCGCCTCCACCACGACCGTCCCTACAGCCAGCCCCGCAATGATCCGGTTGCGCGCGGGAAAATGCCGCGCCAGCGGCTGCACACCGGGCGGATGCTCGGTCACCAGCAGGCCTTGCGTCCCAATCTGTTCCTGCAAATCCCGATTTTCGGGCGGAAACACGACGTCCAGCCCACAGGCGATGACGCCGATCGTCCCGCTGCCGACCGATCCCTGATGCGCCGCCGTATCGATGCCCCGCGCCAGCCCCGATACGACCACCGCCCCGCGCTGCCCCAGATCCTGCGCCAGCGTCCGCGCAAAGCGCACCGCCGCCGCCGACGCATTGCGCGCGCCGACCATCGCAATGCACTGGCCCGCCGCCAGCCCCGCATCCCCCCGCACGATCAGCGCAGGCGGTGCGCCCTCAAACTGGTCGAGCAAAGCGGGGTAATCCGCGTCGCCCATCAACAGATAGCGCGCGCCCAAAGCCCGCGACGCCGCAATCTCGCGCTCGACCGCGCCCGTGTCCGCAACGCTCGCCTTGCCGCCACCGCGCGCCGCCAGATCGGGAATGGCGCGCAATGCCGCCCCCGCCGTGCCGAAGCGTGCCAGCAATTGCCGGTAGCTGACCGGGCCGATCCGGGGCGATCGGATCAGCCGCAGCCGGTCGAACCGCTCCTGCTCGCTCATTCCCTGGCCGCGCCGATCTTCGGTTCGGTGCCCTGCATCAGTCTTGCGATATTGGCGCGGTGCCGCCACAGCAGGATCAGCGCCATCGCCAATGCCACCGGCACCAGCTCGATCCGCCCCATGAACCACAGCGCAATCGGCGCGCTCACCGCCGCCGCCATGCCGCCAACCGACGACCATTTGGTTCCGAACAGCGCGCCCAGCCAAACCGCCGCAAAGATGCAGCCAGCGGGCCAGTGGAGCGCCGTCACCACGCCCATCATCGTCGCCACGCCCTTACCCCCGGCAAAGCGCAACCAGACCGGATAGCAATGGCCGATAAAGGCCGCCGCCCCCGCCATCGGCCCGCCACCATCGATCAAAGCCGCGCCGATCAGCACCGCAGCCGCGCCTTTCAATAGATCGAGCAACAGCGTCGCCGCCGCCAGCCCCTTGCGCCCCGTCCGCAACACATTGGTCGCGCCGATATTGCCGGAGCCAATCTGCCGCAAATCGCCTGCCCCGGTAAAACGGGTCAGCAACAGGCCAAAGGGGATCGATCCCAGCAAATAGCCAAGGACCAGAACGAAGAGCGGAAGCAGCCAGGGAGGTGTCATATTCTCGCCGATAAAAGAGACGCGCGACCATAGCGTGACAGGCGGCGCGGGCAATGCCCAACCAGAGCGTCATAGCGAGTTCGCTTGATTTGTCCGTGCATCGCCGCCATCCTTGCCGCATCATCCCGCTGGATTTGCCATGACCGACAGCGCCCCGTTCGATCCCCTGAACAGCTTTGTCCACAACTGGACAGCCATGGCGCTGGCACCACAGAAGCTGTGGCAGTCGATCAATAGCGGCTGGTCTTTTGGCAACATCATCGTCAACGAGAATAATTCGAGCGCGCCGCAGACCGAACAGGCGATCGTGGCGCAGGAAAGCTATGGGCGGCAGATCGGCAAATTGCTCGACGCGGTCGATACGCTGGCCCAGCGGCAACCGGACTGGACGAATATGGATTCGCTCAAGGCGGCCGTTGACCTCAAGGTAAAGGTTGACGGCGTGAAGCTGGACATGGCGGTGCGCCGGATTGACCAGTTACGCGGCGATCTGGAACTGCTGCGTACCACCGGCCAGACCGACCATTATAACGCCAGCGTCGCAGCTCTGCGCCAGCTTCTGACTGACCTGCCCGAAACAAAGGGCTGAACCGAACGGGCGTTGACACCCCCGCCCGATGCCGCGACATGTCCCTCCATAATGACGGTCGCGCCACAAGCTCCCATCCTGTTTTTCGATTCCGGCGTCGGGGGTCTGTCCATCCTCGCCCCTGCCCGTGCGCTGATACCGACCGCCCCGGTCGTCTATGCCGCCGACAGCGCAGGCTTCCCCTATGGGACCAAGAGCGAGGCGGAGATTGCCGCGCGGGTGCCGGCCCTACTGGGGCGGCTGGTGGAACGATACCGCCCGCGCCTGGCCGTCATCGCCTGCAACACCGCCTCGACCATTGCGCTCAGTCATGTGCGCGCGGCGCTCGACATTCCGGTCGTCGGCACCGTCCCGGCGATCAAGCCCGCCGCGCTAACATCCAAAAGCCGCGTGTTCGGCGTGCTGGGGACGGACGCCACCGTGCGCCAGCCCTATGTCGATCGACTGGCCGCCGAACATGGCGCGGACTGCATCATGCTGCGCCATGGCTGTGCCGCGCTGGTGCAACTGGCCGAAGCCAAGCTGCGCGGCGAGCCGCTCGATCCCGCAATTGCGCGCGCGGCACTGGCGGGCCTGACCGATCAGCCGGGCGGCGACCGGATGGATACGGTCGCGCTTGCCTGCACCCATTTCCCGCTGGTGGAGGCGGAACTGGCCGCCGCCGCGTCGCGCCCGCTCACCTTCGTTCATGGCGGCGAAGGCATCGCCCGGCGCATCGAATTTTTGACGCAGGGCCAGCCCTGGCCCGATGTGCCAGCCCCCGGCATCGCCGTATTCACGCGGGTCGATGATCATGTCCGCGCACTGGCTCCGGCGCTCGCCCGCTATGGTCTGAACCGGATCGAACAACTCTGATCGCGCCCCTTGGACAAAAGGTCCGATATCATTGATCGGTATTTCTCCCTATGTCTGCGAACGGTTAGCGCTGGTAAAGCGCACCATCTGCCGGTAAATGGCCGACCAGAGGATGCGGGTTGTCAAGGGATAGGGCGAGCGTGAACTACAAGCATATCTTTGCGCAGGCGATCGACCGTCTCCATGAAGAAGGCCGGTATCGGGTATTCATCGACATTCTCCGCAACCGGGGTGCCTACCCCAATGCGCGCTGTTTTCATGGTCATAATGGTCCAAAGCCGATCACCGTCTGGTGCTCCAACGACTATCTGGCGATGGGCCAGCATCCCAAGGTCGTGGCCGCGATGGAGGAGGCGCTGCACGATGTCGGCGCCGGGTCCGGCGGCACCCGCAATATCGGCGGCAACACCCATTATCATGTCGATCTGGAAGGCGAACTGGCCGACCTGCATGGCAAGGACGCGGCTTTGCTGTTCACCTCAGGCTATGTCTCGAACGAGGCGACCCTGTCGACCCTGGCCAAGCTGCTGCCCGGCTGCATCGTCTTTTCCGACGAGCTGAACCATGCCAGCATGATCGCGGGCATCCGCAATTCGGGCTGCGAAAAGCGCGTTTTCCGCCACAATGACGTCGATCATCTGCGCGAATTGCTGGAAGCAGAAGACCCCGAAGCGCCCAAGCTGATCGCGTTCGAGAGCGTCTATTCGATGGACGGGGACGTCGCGCCGATCGCCGCGATCTGCGATCTGGCCGACGAATTCAATGCGCTCACCTATCTGGATGAAGTCCATGCCGTGGGCATGTATGGCGCGCGCGGCGGCGGCATTTCAGAACGGGACGATGTCGCGGACCGGCTGACCATCATCGAAGGCACGCTGGGCAAGGCATTCGGCGTCATGGGCGGCTATATCGCTGCTGACCAGATGATCGTCGACGTGATCCGCAGCTATGCGCCCGGCTTCATCTTCACCACATCGCTCTCCCCCGTGCTGGTCGCGGGCGTGCTGGCCAGCGTGCGGCATCTCAAAGGCTCCAGCGAAGAACGCGAGGGCCAGCAGGCGTCGGCCGCCTTGCTCAAGCAGCTGATGGCCGAATCGGGCCTCCCCGTCATGGATACGGTCACCCATATCGTCCCGCTGATGGTGGGCGATCCGGTCAAGGCCAAGCGGATCAGCGACATTCTGCTCGCCGAATATGGCGCCTATGTCCAGCCGATCAATTACCCCACAGTGCCCCGCGGCACCGAACGCCTGCGCTTCACCCCCGGCCCCGCCCACACCGAAGCGATGATGCGCGATCTGGTGAAGGCGCTGGTGGAAATATGGTCGCGGCTCGACCTGGAACTGGCGGAACGAAAAGCGGCGTAATGACTACTCCTTCTCCCTTAAGGGAGAAGGATATGAAGCCTTACCGAACGCAGTGAGGTTAGGCGCAGTTGGATGAGGGCACCGTCCTGTCGGGAGATCAGGCCGCTCTCACCACCCCACCCCGTACCGCATAACCGCGATAGAGCGGCCGAACGCTTGGCTCTCCGCCTACATCGCGGGCAACCGCCTCAATCGCGGTAGCCAACACCGCGCGCGGTGTGACATGAAAGCGCGCCAGCCAGCCGAACAACGCCGCCCGCCAGGCTCCCGGCAACCGCTCCTGCTGCCCGAAATCCACCACCTCCAGCCGCCCGCCCGGCGCGACACATAGCGCCGCCTGGCGCAATGCCGCCTCCCATTGCGGGATCATCGACAGCGCATAGCTGATGAACACCCGGTCGAACGTCGCCCGCCCGAACAGCGCTTGCGGATCGAAATCCACCGCATCCCCCCGCGCCAGCCTGACGCGGCATGTCATGCCAACGCGCTCGACGGCAATCTGCGCGGTGCCCAGCATCGCCTGCGAAATATCGACGCCATAGAGCCGCGCATGGGGCCAGACCTTCCCCACCGCGATCAGGTTGCGCCCGGTGCCGCAGCCAATCTCCAGCACGCTGCCACCCGATGGCGGGGCAAGATCGGCGATCAGCTCATCGCGCCCCAGCAGATAATATTTGCGCGTGATATCATAGATGTGCCGCTGCCAGCGATAGGTGCCGTCCATCAACCGCCCATGGTCGCTCATCACGCATCCTTCAACATATAGAGATGCACGCCGCCATAAATGGCCGACCGGTCCCGCGCGGTATAATCGCGCGATGCTTCGGCGCGATAGTCCCACTGGTCCATCACTTCGTCCACAACCCGCCCCGGCAGGATGCTCGGTTCCCCCGCGGTGCGGAACAGCACCCGTGCGCCCGGTTTCGCCGTCCGGGTGATCTGCGCCCACAATGCGTTCAACTGATCGTCATCCATCCAGTCCTGCGCATCGAGCAGGATATAGCGGTCCGCCGACGCGGCAGGCTGGTCGCGCAGGAAATCGGTAAAATTGACATGCCGCACATCGACCCGGTCCGCCCGCGCGCGCACGGCGTCATGATTGGCTGCCTGCAAATAGGGCGGCAATGGTGTCTCGCTTGCGGGGTCATTGGCGGCATAGCCCCGCCCGAATGCCTGCACTGCAAAATAATTATCCTTCAAATCAAAGTCGCAGGCCAATTTCTTGAGCCGGGCTTTGAGTACCGCGTCCATTCGTTCGTCCCCGGCCAGCGCCTCGAACTGCGCGGGCGGGATGCCCAGGCCAAAGAGCGAAGCGGGCTGGCTGGTCAGCCACCGCACAAATGCCTTCTCGAAAAAGGGCGCCAGCTCCGCCTCGAAAATCGCCCGCTGTTCCTCCAGCGATTTTGCCTCCAGCATCCGCTTCGGGTTCACCCCATGCAGCCGCGCCAGCAAATGCGCCGCGCCGATGAAGCGCCCCAGCAGGCCATGTTTGTATATGCCCCGCGCAAAGCCCGCGATCCGCCGCCGCCCGATCAGGTCGCGCCCTTCCCAGTAACGCCGCGTCGCCTCATCCAGATGCGGGGCCACCACATCGCGATAGGCCGCGACATTCTCGCGGCTGTCCGCCTGCGCGAAGAAGCGGTGGAAGGCTGCGTGATCGGGCAAGGTCCGCGCCGCCATCAGCTTCAACCGATTAAGCGCGATATGCGCGGTGTTAAGGTCAACAGCCGTGATCTTTGCGGGATCGGCGGTCAGATAGGACAGGACATTGCAGCCCCCCGACGCAATCGTCACGACATGACAATCGGGGGTGATGGCCAGCGCCTCCATATCCACCGCCGGATCTTCCCATATCTGGGCATAGACCAGGCCCCGGAAAGCAAAGGTGAAGGCGCGCTCCAGCAGCCCCTGCTTCGACAGATGTCGGTGGCGATGCACCGCGCGCGTGATCTTTTTATGGGCCGGTGCCGCCATGCTGTTCAAGCCTCCTCGCTATCGGGTCGTGGCGTGGCCCATAGGGCAACTGCGCGTCGTCACCGTGACGGTAGCGTTACGTACCTGTGACCAGCTTGCGGAACCGGCGGCTCTCTCACATCTTCTGCACACACATGGCCCATTGGATCGAACCCCACCCCACCGGCATCTATGTCCGCCCAGCCGATGCGTGGATCGACCCGTCGGTCCCGCGCGAGCGTGCATTGGTGACACATGGTCATGCCGATCATGCTCGCGGCGGCCATGGCCATGTCTGGGCGACGCGCGAAACACTGGCGATCATGGCGCTGCGTTACGGCACTGCGTCGGGTACCCCGGTCGGCTATGGCGAGGAAATCCGGCTGGGTGGCGTCACCATCCGCTATGTGCCCGCTGGCCATGTGCTGGGATCGGCGCAGATCGTCCTGACCCATGCGGGCGAGCGGGTGGTCGTGACCGGCGATTACAAGCGCCGTCCCGATCCCACCTGCCTGCCGTTCGAGCCGGTCCCCTGCGACATCTTCGTCACCGAAGCCACCTTTGGCCTGCCCGTATTCCGCCATCCCGACACCGGCAGCGAGATTGACCGCCTGCTCGCCGCGCGCCACGCCAACCCGGACCGCTCCGTGCTGGTAGGCGCCTATGCGCTGGGTAAGGCGCAGCGGGTGATTTGCGAACTGCGCGCCCGCGGCCACCACGACCCGATCTACCTCCACGGCGCGATGGAACGCATGTGCAATCTCTATGTCGAACTCGGCGTCGAGATGGGCGACCTGCGCCCCGCCACCGGGATCGCGGCGAAGGATATGCGCGGTTCCATCGTCGTCGCCCCGCCCTCCGCGCTCAACGACCGATGGAGCCGCCGCCTGCCCGATCCGATCACCGCCATGGCGTCCGGCTGGATGCGCGTTCGCCAGCGCGCCCGGCAGAAGAATGTCGAACTGCCGCTGATCCTGTCCGACCATGCCGACTGGGACGAGTTGACCGATACGATCCGCGAGGTCGCCCCCACCGAAACCTGGATCACCCATGGGCGCGAGGAAGCGCTGCTCCACTGGTGCATGACGCACCAGATTCGCGCCCGCGCGCTCGCGTTGGTCGGGCGGGACGATGAGGAGGAGGAAGGGTGATGACCCGGACATCCCTCCACCCCTTCGGTTCTCGCTTGTCGAGAATGGGCTTTGGCGCATGAGAGCCTTCTCCCAACTCCTCGACGCGCTTGTCTATACCCGCTCCCGCAACGGCAAGCTGGCGCTGATCGCCGCTTACCTCCGCGCCACGCCGGACCCCGATCGCGGCTGGGCACTCGCCGCGCTTACCGGCAATCTCGACCTGAAAGCGGTCAAATCCTCCGCTATCAGCGAGATGATCCGTGCCCGCGTCGATCCCGTCCTTTATGAAATGAGCCGCGATTATGTCGGCGACCTGGCTGAAACCGTCGCCCTGCTCTGGCCCCCGCCGCCGGGCGAACCGCCCGACCTGGACGACGGCACCCTGACGCTGGCTACCGTCGTAGATCGCCTCCATGCCACCAGCCGCGCCGCCGCGCCCGATGCGCTGGCGCAGATGATGGACCATCTCGACGCCTCAGGCCGCTTCGCCCTGCTCAAACTCGCGACCGGCGGCCTGCGCGTCGGCATCTCGGCCCGCCTCGCCAAGACCGGCTTCGCGCAGGCATTCGGTCTCGACGTCGATGATGTCGAACAGGTCTGGCACGCCCTCTCGCCCCCATACACTGAATTGTTCGATTGGGCCGAAGGCCGCTCCGCACGCCCCGATCCGGCAGGCACGCCCTTCTTCCGCCCCTTCATGCTTGCCCACCCGCTCGAAGCCGACAGCGTGGACCTGACGGACTATGCCGCCGAATGGAAATGGGACGGCATCCGCATCCAGATCGTCGGCACCGGCAGCGATACCCGCCTCTACAGCCGCGCGGGCGACGATATCTCCGCCAGCTTCCCGGAAATCGCTGCCGCCTTCACCGGCCATGCCGTACTGGACGGCGAATTATTGGTGCGCGGCGAATTTCAGGGTGGAGAGGCCGCCAGCTTCAACGCCCTGCAACAGCGCCTCGGCCGCAAGCTGGTCAGCGCGAAGATGCAGGCCGACTATCCCGCCTTCGTCCGCCTCTACGACCTGCTGCTGGAGGGTGAGGAGGATTTGCGGGCCTTATCCTGGACCGACCGCCGCGCTAGGCTCGAAGCCTATATGCCCAATCTCGATACGACCCGCTTCGACCTGTCCGCCATTATCGACGCCGCCGATTTCGACGCGCTCGCCGACATTCGCGCCGGCACCCGCGACGCCGCGATCGAGGGGGTCATGCTCAAGCGCCGTGACAGCCGCTATGTCGCCGGGCGCAAGGCCGCGCTCTGGTATAAATGGAAACGCGATCCCCTGACCGCCGACTGCGTCATGATGTACGCCCAGCGCGGCCACGGCAAACGCTCCTCCTTCTATTCGGATTACACGTTCGGATGCTGGACAACGGACGGGGAACTGCATCCGGTGGGCAAGGCCTATAGCGGCTTCACCGACGAAGAGTTGAAATGGCTCGACCGCTTCGTCCGCCAGAACACGGTCGCCCGCTTCGGCCCGGTGCGGGAAGTGGAAAAAACGCTGGTGCTGGAAGTCGCGTTCGATAGCATCCACGACAGCAAACGCCACAAGTCCGGCCTAGCCATGCGCTTCCCCCGGATCGCGCGGATCAGGCGCGACAAGCCAGCAGCGGAAGCGGATACAGTTGCGGGGTTGAAGAAGCTGGTGAGTTAACGCAGAATTGTTCAGGAGGAGAGTCACGATGCCCTATACAGGAAGCTGCCATTGCGGTGCCGTAACTTTCAGCGTCGCGGCGGACGCCCCGAACGATGGCATGACCTGCAACTGCTCCCATTGTAGTCGTAAAGGCTTCGTTCTGACCTTCGTGCCCGCCGATCAGTTCACGCTGGAGAGTGGCGCCGACCATCTGGCCGACTATCTCTTCTACAAGCACGCTATCAGGCACCAATTCTGCAAGACGTGCGGCACGGAAGCGTTCGCGCTCGGCACGTCGCCCAACGGCGATATGCGGGCGATCAACCTGCGCTGTGTCCCGTCGATCGACATCGACACGCTGACCATAACCAAGGTGGACGGCGCGAGTTTCTGACCCGCAAACAAACGGGCCGATGGCCAGGGGTATAGCCATCGACCCGTCGGCCATCACATCATTTTGACAGGGATCAGGGCATCAATACCGTGTCGATGACGTGGATGACGCCGTTGGACTGGTTGACGTCGGCGATGGTGATCTTGGCCGATCCACCCTTCGCGTCGGTGACATACCAGTCATTGCCCTTCTGCCACACAGTCAGATTTTCGCCCTGAGCCGTGGTCAGCATAGCCTTGCCGCCATTGGCCGCCGCCTTTGCGGCAATATCGGTCGCATTCATTTTGCCGGGCACGACATGATAGGTCAGCACACCGGTCAGCGTCGCCTTATTTTCCGGCTTCAACAGCGTGTCGACCGTCCCTGCGGGCAGCTTGGCGAAAGCGGCGTTGGTCGGCGCGAACACGGTGAACGGTCCGGCACTCTTTAGCGTATCGACCAACCCAGCCGCCTTCACCGCAGCGACCAGCGTGGTGTGATCCTTGGAATTGACCGCATTGTCGACAATATCCTTGTTCGGCAGCATTGCCGCGCCGCCAACCATAGGGTTTTTGGCCATCTGCGCCTGGGCGATCCCGCCACTGCTGGCGGTCAATATCACACTGGCAAGCGCGATCGTCATGGGGGAAAATTTCATGGGAGCATCCTTCCACTATCTTGGCATCCCAAATAGTGTCGGGATGCAGCGCAGATACGCCTGAGGCTGGCTTATGGATGCGGGCATGACCTAAAGGACATGGGCGAAGGCGGCGCAATTGCACTGCGTCTTTGCGCTGTCATCCCAAGCCCCTATATGGGCGCTTTCGCGGGACGCCCGCGCACAGCATATGGAGACGAGATTGAGCAAGGTTCTGGTCATCGGCGCGGGCGGCGTCGGGTCGGTCGCGGTGCATAAGATGGCGATGAACCCGGACATATTCTCGCATATCACCCTCGCCAGCCGCCGCATCGTCAGTTGCGAAAAGGTGGCCGAATCGGTGCTGGCCCGCACCGGCGTGACGATCGACGTGGCGCAGGTGGATGCCGACGATGTCGCCGCCACCATCGCCCTGATCGAAAAGGTGCAGCCAAAGCTGGTCGTCAATCTGGCCCTGCCCTATCAGGACCTCAACATCATGGACGCCTGCCTCGCGACCAAAACCGATTATCTCGACACCGCCAATTACGAACCGCGCGACACGCCCAAATTTGAATATGGCTGGCAGTGGGCCTATCAGGAGCGGTTCAGGGAAGCCGGCATCATGGCGCTGCTCGGCTCCGGTTTCGACCCCGGCGTCACCAGCGTGTTTGCCAGCTATATCAAGAAGCATCTGCTCGATACCATCGACACGCTCGACATTCTCGATTGCAATGGCGGCGACCATGGCCAGCATTTCGCGACCAACTTCAACCCGGAAATCAACATCCGCGAAGTGACCGCACCGTCGCGTCATTGGGAAGGCGGGCAGTGGGTCGAAGGCCCGGCCTTGAGCCACAAGCAGAGCTTCGATTTCGACCAGGTCGGGCCGAAGAATATGTACCTCATGTATCATGAGGAACTGGAAAGCCTCGCCAAATTCTATCCCGAAATCAAACGTATCCGTTTCTGGATGACGTTCGGTGACGCTTATTTGAAGCATCTGGAAGTCCTCCAGAATGTCGGCATGACCCGCATCGACCCGGTCGTCTATGAAGGCAAGGAGATCATCCCGCTCCAGTTCCTCAAAGCCGTGCTGCCCGAACCGTCGAGCCTGGGCTCCACCACCAAGGGCAAGACCAACATCGGCGATATCGCCACCGGCACCAAGGATGGCGTCCAGAAAACCGTCTATGTCCTCAACATTTGCGATCATGAGGACGCCTATGCCGAAACCGGCAATCAGGCGGTCAGCTACACCACCGGCGTCCCCGCGATGATCGGCGCAGCCATGATGCTGACCGGCGCATGGCGCGGCGAAGGCGTGTTCAACATCGAACAGTTCGATCCCGATCCCTTCATGGACATGCTCAACAAGCATGGGCTTCCGTGGCAGGTAAAGGAACTGGACGCATCGCTGGCATTCTGACGATCCCGCCAAGGATCGTCACCCCAGCGAAGGCTGGGGTCTCGTGCGGCCACGTCGTGCCCTCTCGCCTGAGACCCCAGCCTTCGCTGGGGTGACGGAGTATAGTCTATGGAAACCAAAGCCGGCGATCCCGCCGCCTTCGCGCATTTCGACCTATATCGCGTCCCATCCCCCGCCTTCGTGGTGGATGAGGCCGCGATCCGACGTAACCTCTCCATCCTCGCCGACGTACGCGACCGCGCGGGCATCAAGGTGCTGGGCGCGCTCAAGGCCTTTTCCATGTGGTCGCTGGGCAGCATCGTGGGCGAATATCTCGACGGCGTCTGCGCGTCGGGCCTCTATGAAGCCCGCCTCGGCCGGGAGGAATATCAGGGCGAAGTCGCGACCTATTGCGCCGCCTACAAGCCTGCCGACCTGGCCGAAATCCTGACCATCTCCGACCATGTCATTTTCAACAGCCCCGGCCAGATCGCCCGCTTCAAGCCGCAGATCGACGCCGCCCGCGCCGCCGGGCACAGTTTCGACATCGGCCTGCGCATCAACCCGCAAAACCCCGAAGGCGAAGTCGCCAAATATGACCCCTCCCAGCCGCACAGCCGTCTGGGCTTCCCGGTCAGCCAGCTGACGCCCGATCATCTGGCCAGCGTGGACGGCATCCATTTCCACAATCTGTGCGAACAGGATCTGGCGCCGCTCGAACGCACATGGGCCGCGGTCGAACCCCATATCCTGCCGCACCTCTCCAGCCTCAAATGGCTCAATTTCGGCGGTGGCCACCACATCACCCGCGCCGATTACCAGCGCGACGACCTCGTCGCCTTCCTCCAGGGCGTAAAGGCCCAGACCGGCCTCACCCTCTATCTCGAACCCGGCGAGGCGATGGCGCTCGACGCGGGCATCCTCGTCGGCGAGATACTCGACGTCATCGACAATGGCATGGCCGTTGCCATCACCGACATCTCCGCCACCTGCCACATGCCCGACGTGATCGAGGCGCCCTATCGCCCCGCCATGCTGCACGAGCCGTCCGACGGCCCCCTGACGCGCCTTGGCGGGCCGTCCTGCCTGGCGGGTGACATTATCGGCGATTACCGAGTCCCCGGCGGCGCGGAACCGGGCGCGCGCATCGCCTTTCTCGATCAGGCGCATTACTCCATGGTCAAGACCAATACCTTCAACGGCGTCCCCCTGCCCGCCATCTGGCTCTGGAACTCAACCACTGACAAACTCACGGAAATTCGCGCCTTTTCCTATCAGGATTTCAAGGCCCGCCTCTCGTAAAGCACGGTTCATGTCCGCAGGCGCAACAAAATTTACACATGCGCTTTACAGGGGGGACCCCTACGCATATAGCGACCGTCCGCTGCCCCATGGGACTTCCACCGCAAGGCAGCTTCTTATGCCCATGAACGACACTGGAGGTCCCTTGAATTGCACAAGCATCCTAGCGCGCTGGGGGTAGCGACCACCCTCACACCGGCAGCACCGGTAACGCTGATTCGCCCGCAGGCTGCGGCCCGCGCTGCCCGATTCTTCGTGGAGAAGTTTCCGGGGCGCTCGCTTTATGCTGTAAAGGCCAATCCCTCGCCCGACTTGCTTCGGACGTTGTGGGACAGCGGTATCTCGCACTTTGACGTCGCTTCCATCGCGGAAGTGCGCCTTGTCGCGGAAACTCTGCCGAACGCGAAGCTTTGCTTCATGCATCCGGTCAAGGCTGAAGAAGCCATTGCCGAAGCCTATGCCGTCCATGGCGTACGCACCTTCTCGCTCGACACGATCGACGAGCTGGAAAAGATCATGCGCGCCACCAATGACGCGACCGATCTGGAACTGTGCGTCCGCCTGCGCGTGTCATCGGAACATAGCGAACTGTCCCTCGCCTCGAAATTTGGCGCGGAACTGGGCGAGACCCGCGAATTGCTGATGGCCACCCGCCAGGCCGCCGATGCTCTTGGCATCTGCTTCCATGTCGGCAGCCAGGCGATGTCGCCACAGGCCTATAGCGACGCGATCGAACGGGTCCGCGCAGCAATCGTCGATGCGGCGGTCACGGTCGATATCATCGATGTCGGCGGCGGCTTCCCGTCCGTCTATCCGGGCATGGAGCCGGTCGCGCTGGAAAATTATTTCGACGCGATCCACCGTGGCTTTGAAAGCCTGCCGGTCAGCTATTCGTCCGAACTCTGGTGTGAGCCGGGCCGGGCGCTGTCGGCTGAATATAGCTCCATCATCGTCCGGGTAGAGCGCCGTCGCGGCACCGAACTCTACATCAATGACGGTGCCTATGGCGCCTTGTTCGACGCAGCGCATATCGGCTGGCGTTTTCCCGTCGTGCTGCTGCGCGACGAGGAAAGCGACGCGGCGATGACCGGCTTCTCCTTCTATGGTCCGACCTGCGACGATATGGACCATATGGTCGGCCCGTTCATGCTGCCCGACGATGTTGCAACCGGCGACTATATCGAAATCGGGATGCTGGGTGCCTATGGCTGCGCCATGCGCACCGGCTTCAACGGCTTCACGGCGGAAACCGTGGTCGAGGTAGCGGACGAGCCGATGGCCAGCCTCTACGCCGAACCGGTCCCCGCCCGCCGTCGCGCGACTGTCATCAAGCTGGGCTAAAAGGCTCAAGCTCCCCTTT
>NZ_CAVK010000145.1 GCF_000382885.1 Sphingobium indicum BiD32 | reverse complement strand
ACCATTCGCTTCGCGAACGGCCCCCCTCCCCTTGCAGGGGAGGATTTCAAATGCCCGTTGCGCCAAAAATCTCCGCATGGCGTTTTTCGGCGTAGCGGTCGGTCATGCCGGCGATGAAATCGGCGATATGGCGGCTGCGGTCGGGTTCGCCCACCACGCATTCGTCGCGCCATTCATCGGGCATCAGCGCGGGGTCAGCCTGATAGGCGGCGAACAGGTCGGTGACGATCACCCGCGCCCGATCGGCGGCGGCCAGTTGTTCGGGATGATGATAGAGGCTGGCATACATGAAGCGCTTGAGATCGCGCTCCTCCGCCGCGAGGTCCGGTGAGAAGGCGACCAGCGTGCGGCCCAGCGCGCGCACATCCTCCACCGTCTTAACCCCCGACGCCGCGATATTGGCGCGGGTCGCGGCGATCAGATCATTGGCCATCACGCCAATCTGTTCGCGCACCAGTTCGCGCAGCAGCCGGTCCTGCGCGACATCGGGATAGCGGGTCCGCACCCGCTCCCAGCAGCGCGCCACCAGCGGCACCTCCAGCAACTGCTCCAATGTCAGCAGCCCGGCGCGCAGGCCATCGTCAATGTCATGATTGTCATAGGCGATATCGTCCGAAATCGCCGCCAGCTGCGCCTCCAGCGAGGCATGGCTGGTCAGGTCGAGCGGGAAGGCCACATCCATTTCGCGCATCGCCCAGCCGGGGTTGGTGATCGGCCCATTATGCTTGGCCAGCCCCTCCAGCATTTCCCAGCTGAGGTTCAGTCCCGCAAAGCGCGGATAGGGGCTTTCCAGCAGCATCAGCGTGCGCAGCGTATGGGCGTTGTGATCAAAGCCGCCATGCGCCTCCATCGCTGCCTCCAGCGCGTCCTCCCCGGCATGGCCGAAGGGCGGATGGCCGATGTCATGGGCCAGACACAGCGCCTCGGTCAGATCTTCGTTCAGTCCCAGCGTGCGCGCGGTGGTGCGACCGATCTGTGCGACTTCCAGACTATGGGTCAGGCGGACGCGGAAATGATCGCCATCGGGCGATACGAACACCTGTGTCTTGTGGCGCAGGCGGCGGAACGCGATCGAGTGGATGATGCGATCGCGGTCGCGCTGGAACGTGTCGCGCGGACCGCGCACCTCGCCGCCCGGTTCGGGATGCAGGCGGCCACGGCTGGCGGCGGGATGGCAGGCATAGGAAGCAAGGATCGTCATGGGACGTCCCTCTACTCGCCGCCCAGCCTTTCGACCACCTCTCCCGCATCACTTTGCCAGGCGAAAACGTCCGCTCCCTCACCCTTCAGCTTCGTTTCAAGCGTCTTGGCGCGGGTGAAGCTGGCGAAAGGACCGACGACCAGCCGATTGGTCCGGCCCCAGCTGGCGACCCAGGCGCTTTGCGGGGCGAGTTCATCATATTTCTTGCGCAGTGCCTTCAGCGTAAAGCCCAGCGCATTCCTGTTCGCGCCTGTCGCGATCTGGAGCCAGTTGCGCGCGGGATTGTCGGCCAGGCGCTTCTTTTCCTCGGCCTCCTTTTTCGCCTTGGCGTCGGCTTCCGCCTTGGCCTTGGCAGCGGCTGCCTTCTTCACCTTGTCGGCAGCGGCCAGACGCTCGGCCCGGCGCGCGGCCTGGATTTTCTCGATCTCGGCCAGATCGACCGCCGCGACAGCCGACTGGCGCTCGGCCTCCGGCACGTCGATCGCGCGGATGATGTCGGCCAGCGTGCGGGTCGCCTGCGGATCGGGTTGCGGCGGCGGGGCGGCAGAGGTGGGAGTGGGTTGCACGACCGGCGACGGTGGAGCCACGGACGGCGTCGACGTCGGCACCGATGCCTGGGCCAGCGTGATGGCATTAAGCTGGGTTGCGGGCGCAGCCTGGCTGGCGGCAGGGGCAGCCGTCCGATCCGTATCGACCGATTCAAAGCCGGGCGCGGGCGGCCCCTGCACCTGCGGGGAAGCGGCAGCGGCTTGTTGCGGCGGAGCGGACTGGGCGGGTGAAGGCGCGGCGGGCACTGGCTGGACCATCTGCACCTGCGCCGGTGGCAGTGGCTGGACCGGTTGCGGCGCAGGCCGCTGGGGTGCGGGCGTCGGTGTGGGCGTGGGCGTGGGGGCAGGTGCCACTGCCGGACGAGCCGCCGCCGGGCGCACCGTTTCGGCACGCGCCAGCCGGGTCGCTTCGCGGCGCTGACGCTTCTCTTCGGCACGGCGCGCGCGGCGATCCTGCGCGGGACTGGTCGGTGCGGCCGCCACTATGACTGGCGGTGCCTTGGTTTCAACCGGCTGGCTGTAGCCGGGTGCCGGTGGAGTCGGCACGATCGCAGCGATAGTCGTGCCGATCTGGGTCGGGAAATGGCCGAAATGGATCGCGGCGGCCTTTTGCGCCGGGGTCAGATAGGGCATTTTGCGCATATAGGGCATGATCGCCGCAGCGAGTTGGGGCGGCATCGTCTGCTCGGCAATTTTCTGCGCTTCAGCCTGCCGGTTGTTCATCGCCAAAATGAACGCGCGAGAGCGCCAGGCCGCACGGTCACTTTTGTAGAATAGCGGCTGCATCACCTTGTCGGAAGCCTCGACCTGGCCCGCTATCCCCAATGACGCGGCGTAGCGACGAATCAACTCCAAATCATTAGGCGTGCGTTGCAGCGCCGCCTGATAATCACGCTGCGCCCCGGCCTGATCTCCGGTCATGTCGCGCGCCAGCCCGCGATCGGCCAGGATCGTAGCGTCGGGATAGCCCAGCCGCGCCGCCTGATCGAACAGGCGCAGCGCTTCGCCGGGATTTTGCAGCTTGAGCATGACCCGTGCAACGCCGGCCTTGATCCGGCCATTGCCGCTGGAAATGGCATCTGCGCGGGCGAAGAAACCGGCCGCCGCGCGCGGATCGTCCAGCGCCAGCGCCGCCTCCCCCGCCCCGATCAGCGCCGCCACGTCGCGCGGATTGGCCGACAGGCGGGCGAGATAAGTGTTGAGGTCGGCCGCATCTGGCGGGCGCACCAGTTGTGATTGATCGACTTGCGCCTGCGCCACGCCCGGAAGCATCAGCGCGGCAAATATCCAGGGAAGAGAGCGTTTCACATCCGTGCCTTAGCGTCAAAACCGATCAAGACTGCACACCCTGGGTCCTCCTCCCCTGCAAGGGGAGCTGTCGTTGCGTAGCGATGACGGAGGGGAGTCGCCCCATCGATAGTTCGACATCCCTCCGTCTGGCCTGCGGCCATCCACCTCCCCTTAAAGAGGAGGATCAATTACCGTGTAAAGCAGGTCGATTAGGAGTCTAGCCGATGCCGTCCTGAATGGAAAATGACCTTCACGAAAAAGCGCGCCCGGTTGCCTCGTGGGACCGACGGCGCGCTTTTGGCGGGGCACAAGCCCCTGTAAGCGGATCGCTTACTGATTATTCTGGCGATTGAGGAAGCGCGGAATATCCAGACCCGGCGCACCATCATCGGCGGATGGCGACTTTTCCGTGCCACGGGTCAGGCCCGCCATCCGCTCGAATAGGGTGCCGCCCGATGCGACACGCGGCGCGGGTTCGGCAGGCGCTGCCGGGGCAGCGCTTTCTGCGCCCAGCACGAGTTCGTCCTCGGCCGGATCTTCATCCGAAAAGACAGCCGCCGGACGCGGCGGGGCGAAGGGTGCGGGCGCTGCGGCTTCCACAGGAGCGGGCGCGGGCGCTTCAGGCACGTCCAGTTCCAGCGTTTCGGGTTCCGGCACGGGCGCAGGGGCCGCCTGTGGCGCGGGCGCGGGCGCGGCGGCCTTGGGCGTTGCCGACTGCGGCACCGACACGGCAGGGCGGCTGGCAAAGCTGAACGGCTGGGTCAGCGGCGCGGCATGGTTGCCGACATCATTGTCGATGCCGGTGGCCACCACGGACACGCGGATCTTGCCGTTCAGATTGTCGTTGAACGCGCTGCCCCAGATGATGTTCGCGTCCGGGTCCACCAGTTCGCGGATATGGTTGGCTGCTTCGTCGACTTCCATCAGGCGCATATCCTCGCCACCGACGATCGAAACGATGACACCCTTCGCGCCGCGCATCGACACGCCGTCGAGCAGCGGGTTGGCGATCGCCTTTTCGGCGGCCTGGAGCGCACGGCCGTCGCCTTCGGCTTCGCCGGTGCCCATCATCGCCTTGCCCATTTCGCCCATTACCGAACGGACGTCGGCAAAGTCGAGGTTGATGAGGCCGGGCATGACCATCAGATCGGTGATGCCGCGCACGCCCTGTTGCAGCACTTCGTCCGCCATCTGGAACGCTTCCTTGAAGGTCGTGTTCGGGTTGGCGATCAGGAAGAGATTCTGGTTGGGAATGACGATCAGCGTATCGACATGCTTTTGCAGTTCGTCGATGCCGCTTTCCGCCGATTTCATGCGACGATTGCCCTCGAAGGTGAAGGGCTTGGTCACGACGCCGACGGTCAGGATGCCACGTTCCCGCGCCGCCTTGGCGATGACAGGCGCAGCCCCGGTGCCGGTGCCGCCGCCCATGCCGGCCGCGATGAAGCACATATGCGCGCCTTCCAGCGCGGCTTCGACCATGGCGATGGTTTCTTCCGCCGCCGCCTTGCCGATTTCAGGGCGCGATCCGGCGCCCAGACCCTCGGTGATTTGCGGGCCAAGCTGGATGCGGCGTTCGGCGGGCGAGGCGTTCAATGCCTGCGCATCCGTATTCGCGACGATGAAGTCCACGCCCTCGACATGGGCTGCAATCATGTTTGCGATGGCATTGCCGCCCGCGCCGCCGACACCGATCACCGCGATGCGCGGCTTCAGTTCATCCACATGCGGAGGGCTGATCTCAATGCTCATATATTCTGCTCCCTCAGCTTCCTCGTCAGGAAGCGACAACCAACACCAAATGTTAACACCAGAAACTGGAGTATTTCACCAGCTATTTTCGTCTTACTGTAATTTCGTTCAATAGTTGGTCTTTATCGCCCGCATCATCCGTTGCCACCATTGCGGCGCGCCCAAACGATGCACCGTCTGCGGCGCGGACGCCATCGTGCGGAGATCAACCGGGTTGGAAGCGCCATAAAGCGCCAATCCAGCCAATGTCGCAAAGGCCGGGCCACTATGCGCTTCGGGCATGGCGGACAAGCCCCTTGGCCGCCCGATCCGCACCGCGCGGCCCAGGGCGCCCTGCGCATAATCGGCAATGCCCTTCATTTCCGCGCCGCCACCGGTCAGCACCACCTGCCGCCCGGTCGGCGAATTGAAGCCCATGCCCGCCAGCGCGGCGTTCACTTCGGACATTAGCTGATTGAGCCGCTCGCAAATCACGCCGACCAGCGCCGCGCGGGTGATCTTGCCGCCTTCGGCATTGGGACCGGCGCTCTGCCCCGGCACTGCGACATCGCCATGGGGCGTCGCAATCTCGATCATCTCACGGAAGTCGCGGCGGTTCTGCATTGCGGAGCCATAGAAACATTTGATCCGCTCCGCCTGACTGCGGCGGATGCCAAAGGCCGACGCGATATCGTCGGTAATATCGGACGCGCCGATCGGAATGGAGTGCAGCCCCACCAGCATCCCGCCCGCATAAAGCGACACATTGGTCACCCCCGCCCCCAATTCGACCAGCGCCACGCCCAGATCGCGTTCTTCCTCCGACAGGCAGGCCAGCCCCGTCGCGATCGGCGAAGCGACGATCGAGTTGACGTTCAGATAAGCGCCCCGCACGCACAGGTCGAGATTGGCGAGCGGCGCGCCGTCGGCCAGCACGACATGGATATCCACGCCCAGCAGGTCCGCATGCATCCCCGCCGGTTTCTTGACCGGCACCTTGCCATTGATCGTGAAGCAGGTCGGCTGCGCGTGCAGCACGACGCGGCCATCGGGGTCGATCCCCTGCTGGCCGGTCGTCAACAGGTCGTCAATATCCGCCTGCTCGATCCGATATCCGCCCATGTCGCGCTCGACCGTGACGACATCGCTGACCAGGCTGCCACCCGAAAAGCTGACCCAGACATCCTCGATATTGGTGCCCGCAACCCGCTCGGCCTGTTCGATGGTTTCGCGCACCGCCAGTTCGGTGCGCTCCATGTCGGCGATGAAGCCGCGCCGCACGCCCCGGCTTTCACGCTGGCCGGTACCCAAAATCGCCAGCTCACCCGTGTCGGTCCGCCCCGCAATCAGCGCGGAAACCTTCCACGATCCGATGTCGATCGCGGTGATGAGCTTTTCGACCTTGGGCTGCGCCATGGGTTTTAGCCTTCCTCGCCCAGCGCAACCGCGCTGGCGGTATCGGCCGCAGCGTCCACCGGCTTCTCCTCGACCTTGCCCTGCGGCAGGCGCAGGACGAAGCGGTCGGGATCGCGCATGTCGAACTTCACGATGCCCCGACCGAGCAGCCGGTTGACCCCGTCCATCCGCGCAAAATTAACCAGAGCGGCGGCGGAAATCTTGTCCCCTTCGGGCAGCGAGAGCGTCTCGCCCGACTGGAAACGCAGATCCCAGCGGCGATTGCCGACCCAGGTGGCACCCGCCAGCATCGGCTTCAGCGCCGGGGCATTTTCCATCAGCCGATTAAGGCCCGCCGTCTGGCGATTGGCGTTGGGACCAACTACCAGCGGCAGATCCGGCATGGCGCTGGCCGACACAGGTTGCAGCACCACGCCCGCCACGTCGATCAGGTGCAGTTGCCCGCTATGCTGCCACACCGCGACCGGATCACGTTCGACGATATCGACCACCAGCGTATCGGGCAGGCGGCGCGAAATGCGCGCATCCTTGACCCAGCCCAGTTTCAGCATATCGGCGCGGACCTTGGGCAGGTCCAGCGAGAGCATCGAGCGATCCACCTGCCCCAGCGCGATATTATAGACCGGTAACTCGTCCATCCGCTCGACGCCGCGGACCTCGACCTTGTCGACCTCGAAACCCGCGCGCGCGGCGATCAATGCCGCCTGTTGCCGCGCCATGCCGGGCAAGCCGAAAAAGATAGCGAAGCCGATCAGGATCGCGCCGAAAATGCCCACGATCGCCCAACTGGCCAGCCGTTGCAGCGTCGCTTCGCTGATCGGCAGCGCCTCGATCAGCCGGTCGAGCGACGACTGGCGCTTGAGCGTGCGGCCGCGCGTGCCTTTGGTGGCTCTGCCCTTCGCGCTGCTCAGCCGCGCGGTGCCGCCGCGCCTGATCCGTGCCTCAGCCATATTCTGCTCCCGCCCTGTCTGGCAATGGGGCGCCCGCCAGCGCATCCTCAACAATAGTCTCCACCAGCGTGGCATAGTCAATGCCCAGCTTCGCCGCCTGCTCGGGAACCAGGCTCAAGGGGGTCATGCCCGGCTGGGTATTGACCTCCAGCAGGAACAACCCCTCGACGCCCTGATTGTCGTCCCAGCGGAAATCGGAGCGCGAGGCGCCCTTGCACCCCAGCAACTGATGCGCCCGCAGCGCCAGCGCCTTGCACGCCTGCGTGATCTCGTCGGGAATCTCGGCCGGGCAGACATGCTCGGTCATGCCGTCCGTATATTTGGCGTCGAAATCATAAAAGCCGCTCTTGGGCCGCAATTCGGTGACCAGCAAAGCCTCGTCGCCCAACACGGCAGTGGTCAGCTCACGCCCGCGAATATAGGGTTCGGCCAGCAATTCGGGGAAATCCTGCCACGGCCCCACGCTGTCGCGGGCGATCGGATTGCCATAATTGCCCTCCGCCGTGACGATCGCTACGCCGACCGAGCTACCTTCATTGACTGGCTTCAGCACATAGGGACGCGGCAGCGGGTCGCCCGCAAACAGTGTCTCGCTTTGCACGATATGCCCGCCGGGCATGGGGATGCCATGCGGCACCAGCGCCTGCTTGGTCAGCTGCTTGTCGATCGCGATGACCGATGTGGCAAGGCCGCTATGGGTGTAGGTCAGCCCCATCAGGTCCATCATACCCTGCACCGTGCCATCCTCGCCCGGCACGCCGTGGAGCGCATTGAACACGACATCGGCCTTCGCTTCGGCCAGCCGCGCCGCGACATCGCGGTCCATATCGATCCGCGTGACCCGATGCCCACGCGATTCCAGCGCCTTGGCAACGCCCTCCCCGCTCATGAGGGAAACAGGCCGCTCCGCCGACCAGCCGCCCATCAGGACAGCGACATGCCAGGGACCACGCATTAAAATCCTCCCCTGCAAGGG
>NZ_CAVK010000146.1 GCF_000382885.1 Sphingobium indicum BiD32 | reverse complement strand
TCGCTCGAAACGAACGGGTCGAGGTGAATTGATCCCACCTTAGCGCGAATAGCCCGGCAGCATGTCCAGCGTGACCCAGCCCTGCACATAATTGGCATAATAGAGGCCGAACAGCAGCCCTGACAGCAGTGTTGCGCGGAGCGCCACCACGCCAGGCCGGAAATTGCTCGGCGCGCTGTCTGCCTGCCCCTTCACCAGCCGCTCGCCCGTTTCATCGGGCGTGCGGATGCCGAAGGGAAGCGTGATAAACGCGCTGATTACCCAGAACAGTATATAGATGGCGAAAATGGCATAAAGGTTCATGGCCTTGGATCTTCGCTCGTCTCTATGGTCAACAGATTGAAATGTTCCCGCGCAGGCGGGAACACGGCTGCATAATGTTAGGCTCGAATGAGCAGCACGTCCACGATCGGTTTCTTGCCGGTCCACCGGGTCGCGGCGCGCCGCACGGCCAGGCGAATACGTTCGCGCACCGCCTCTTCTTCATGCGATCCCTTGGGGATGACCGCTGCCGCATCATCGGCCGCTTCGGCCAGGAAAGACGCCTTGTCCTCCTCCACCGGCACGCCCTGCGTCCGCAGCGTCGGACGGCCCAGCAGCCGCCCCTTGGCATCGAGCGCCACGGCCACGCTGATCTGGCCATGCAGGCCCAACTTGCGCCGTTCGTTCATCGTTGCGCCCTCAGCAGGCAGGATCACGTCGCCATCCAGCACCAGCCGCCCGACTTCTTCTCGGCCGATAATGGTCGGCTTGCCCGGTGCCAGCCGCAGCAGATCGCCATTGGACTGCACCACCGCATTGGGGATGCCCGTCGCCAGGCCCAATCGCGCCTGTTCAGCCATATGCCGCCGTTCGCCATGGACGGGCAGCAATATCTCCGGTCGTATCCAGCGATACATGGCTTCCAGTTCGGGACGCCCCGGATGGCCGGACACATGCACTTCGGCCTGCCGGTCAGTGACCATCACGACATTCTTCGCGGCCAGCGCATTCTGGATACGGCCGATGGCGATTTCATTGCCGGGAATCTGCTTGGACGAAAAGACGACCAGATCGCCTTCGGCCAGCTTGATCGGGTGGCTGTCAAACGCAATGCGCGCCAAAGCCGCGCGCGCTTCGCCCTGACCGCCGGTGGCGATGATCATCACCTCGTCCCGGGGCAGCGCCATTGCGTCGTCCCAATCGACCGTGGGCGGAAAGCCTTTAAGATAGCCACTGGCTTTGGCCATGCCGATGATCCGATCGAGCGACCGGCCCGCGACGCAGACCTTGCGCCCCATCGCGGTCGCCACTTCGCCCAGCGTCTGGACGCGCGCCGCGTTGGACGCGAAGGTAGTGACCAGCACCCGCCCCTTGGCCCCCTCGATCGTCTGCATCAGCCCTTCGCGGACATCGCCTTCGGACCCGCTGGCCTTGTCGTTGAACACATTGGTGCTGTCGCACACCAGCGCCAGCACGCCCTGATCGCCTACAGCGGTCAGTTCCGCCGGGGTCGATGGCACGCCCAGCAGCGGCTGATCGTCCAGTTTCCAGTCGCCGGTGTGGAAAATCCGGCCATGGGGCGTATCGATCACCAGCGCATTGCCTTCGGGGATCGAATGCGCCAGCGGCATGTAGCGAAAGCCGAACGGGCCGAGTTCAAAACTGCCTTCGTTGGGAATGACATGGAGCTTGACCTCCTTGGTCAGCCCCTCCTCCTCCAGTTTCAGGCGGATCAGCCCAGCGGTAAAGGGCGTGGCATAGAGCGGGACGCCCAGATCGGCGGCGAGATAGGGTATCGCGCCGATATGATCCTCATGCCCGTGGGTCAGCACGATGCCGAGCAGATCCTTGCGCCGTTCCTCGATGAAGCTGAGGTCGGGCAGCACCAGTTCGATGCCCGGATAATTTGGATCGCCAAAGGTCATGCCGAGATCGACCATCACCCATTTGCCCTGGCAACCGTAAAGATTGACGTTCATGCCAATCTCGCCCGACCCGCCTAGGGCCAGGAAGAGCAGCTCATCCTTGGGTTTCATTACGCTTGTAAACTCCGTTCGTGCATCAGCGCGAGGCCCTGAACCGTCAGGTCCGGCGCGATCGCATCGAAAATATCGCTGTTATCATTGAAGAGGACCGCTAAGCCCCCCGTCGAAATCACTCTGGTCGGACGGCCAATCTCGGCCCTCATCCGGGCGACCAGCCCCTCCATCATGGCTACATAGCCCCAAAAGACGCCAATATGCATCTGTGCTTCTGTTGTCCGGCCAATGACCGATCGATTTTCCGGCGGGGCGATGGCGATCTTGGGCAGCTTCGCTGCTGCCGCGACCAGCGCATCGAGCGACAGGTTGATACCCGGCGCGATGATCCCGCCCTTATAGACGCCGCTATAGTCGACCACATCGAAGGTCGTCGCGGTGCCAAAATCAATGACAATCAGATCACCTGCATAAAGATGGTGCGCGGCTATGGCGTTTACAACCCGGTCAGCCCCCACCGATCCCGGCTCGGCTACGTCCAGTTCGATGCCCCAGTCAACCGGCGCCTGCCCGGCGATCAAGGCCGTTGTTCTGAAATATTTTTCGGCCAAGACCTGCAGATTATGCAGCGCACGCGGCACCACCGTCGCGATGATGACGGCATCAACGTCGGCGATCTTATAGCCTTCGAGCATCAGCAACTGGTTGAGCCACACCGCATATTCGTCCGCCGTGCGGCGCGGATCGGTCGCGATCCGCCAGCGCGCGCGGATGGCGCGCCCTTCGAGAAGCGCGAAAACCACATTGGTGTTGCCCGCGTCGATCGCGAGAAGCATGGCCGATCCTTGGTTCAGATGAGAAATATGTCACCGGCGTGAATGGCACGGCTCTGCCCGTTCGCCAAGCGCAGGATCAACATACCCTGCCGGTCGAGCGTATCGAATGCACCCTCGACCGTCTCGCCATCGGGTTGCGCCACGCGCATCGGCGTGCCGGTCGGGTGGGCGTTGAGTAGCCAGTGGGTCCGAACCGGCTCCAGCCCCTGCGCCCGCCAGATGGATAGCCAGTGGGCGAAAAGCTGCGCCAGTCGTTCCAGCAACGCGCCTGCTTCTGCGTCCGTCGCACCCTGCGCCGCCAAACTGGTCACCGGACGATCGAGGTCACGGGGATAGTCAGCAACGTTGATACCGATGCCCACGACGATCGCATCGCCAGCCCGCTCCAGCAAGATGCCCGCAATCTTCGCGCCATCGACCAGAACGTCATTGGGCCATTTGATCCGCGCCTGCCCGGCGCACAGTGGCGCGACCAGCGCATGAACCGCATTGGCCGCGACCAGCGCCAGCGTGTGCGGCAAGGGATCGCCCGCCCGCAACCGGATCAGCGTGGAGCAATGGAGATTGCCGACCGGGCTTTCCCAGTTGCGGCCCAGACGCCCCCTGCCCCCGGTCTGTCGCCCGGCGCGCAACCAGCTGCCGTCGGGCGCGCCCTGATCCGCCAATGCCAGCATATCGGCATTGGTGGATCCGGTTTCCTCGACGAAGCGGATGGTCAGAACAAGGACGCCGCAGCGGCGGCGCTCGCCTGATCCAGCACGGGGTTAAGCAGATAGCCCAGCACGATGACGACGGCGCAGGCGGTCAGGATGACATTCTCGACCGCCCCGCCCTTTGCCTCATAGGCACCGGTCGGCTCATCGAAATAGATCGTCTTGATGATCTTGAGATAATAGAAAGCGCCAATCACCGACGCCGCGATGCCGAACGCCGCCAGCGCGGTCAGGCCGGACGCGACAGCGGCATCGAACACCAGGAACTTGGCCCAGAAACCGAATAGCGGCGGGATACCGGCCATCGAGAACATGAAGATCGCGAAGGCAGCGGCCAGACCTTTACGCGATTGCGACAGCCCCGCCAGGCTGGCGATCGTTTCGACCGGCTGGCCATCGGCATCGCGCATCTGGAGGATGCAGGCGAAAGCGCCGATCGTCATGACGACATAGATCGCCATATAGCTCATCGTCGCGGCGACACCGGCAGGCGTGCCTGCGGCGAGACCAATCAGCGCAAAGCCGACATTGTTGATCGACGAATAGGCCATAAGCCGCTTGATATTGGTCTGGCCGATCGCCGCGACGGCACCGAACAGGATAGAGGCGAGCGCAACGAAGATCACGATCTGCTGCCAGTCCAGACCCGCCGGACCCAGCGCCTCGATCGCGACGCGGACGGTCAGGCCCATCGCTGCGACCTTGGGCGCGCTGGCGAAGAAGGTGGTGACCGGGGTGGGCGCGCCTTCATAGACGTCGGGCGTCCACATATGGAACGGCACGGCGCTGATCTTGAAGGCAAGCCCCGCCAACACGAACACCAGCCCGAACAATTCGCCCTTGCCCACGCCGTCGCCCAGCGCAACGGCAATGCCGTCAAACGCCGTGCTGCCCGTGAAACCGTAAAGCAGCGAGATGCCGTAGAGCAGGATGCCACTGGCCAGCGAACCCAGCACGAAATATTTGAGGCCCGCCTCGGACGAGCGCCCGTCCTGCCGCATGAAGCTCGCGAGAACATAGGAAGCCAGGCTGTTCATTTCGAGGCCGACATAGAGCGTCAGCATATCGCCCGCCGACACCATCATGCCCATGCCGATGGCGGCGAAGAGGATCAGGATCGGATATTCGGGCCGCAGCGCACTGTCGGTCGAAAAGAAGCGCGGCGCGAGCAGGATCGCCGCCGCCGCCGCTGCATAGATCAACGCCTTGGCATAGACGGAGAAAGCGTCAGCGCGGACCAGGCCATCGAACGCATCAGGCCCGTGCGCCAGCGAACAGGACAGGGCCACAGCCGCGACGATCAGCGTCAACACCGACAGCGTATTGACCAGCCGTGCCGTGCCATCGCCGCCAAAGGCCGCGACCAGCATCAGGATCAGGCCACCGGCCGTCAGGATGAGTTCCGGCAGAACGGCCAGAAGGGAAGCGGAGTCGATCATCAGTGCGCCTCCCCCGACGCTGAATGAGAGGGCGCCGAAACTTCTTCATGATGTGCCTCGCCCGCAGGCTTGGGGGCACCCATCTTGATCTTGGAATCACCCTCCGGAGCGGCAGGCGCGAGGCGGGCTTCGAGTGCGCGAATGTCGGGACGCATGGGCTTAAGGAAGCTTTCGGGATAAACGCCCATCCACAGCACGACCGCCGCAATCGGTGCCAACAACCAGATTTCGCGGCCCGACAGGTCGGGCATCGCGGCGGCATCGGCATTGACCTGCTCGCCATAGCAGATGCGACGATAGAGATAGAGCATATAGGCAGCGCCTAGGATGATGCCCGTGGTGCAGACCAGTGCGACCCAGGTCGATGCCTGATAAATCCCCATCAGCGCCAGAAATTCGCCGACGAAGTTGGACGTACCGGGCAGGCCCACCGACGCCATGGTGAAGAACAGGAACAGCACGGCATAACGCGGCATATTGATCGACAGGCCACCATAGCGCGCAATCTCGCGGGTATGCAGGCGATCATAGATCACGCCCACGCACAGGAACAGCGCGCCCGCGACCAGACCATGGCCCAGCATCACCATCATCGCGCCTTCGATACCCGCCTGATTGAAGGCAAACAGGCCGACCGTCACGATCGCCATATGCGCGACCGAGCTATAGGCGATCAGCTTCTTCATGTCCGACTGCACGAGCGCGACCAGCGAGGTGTAAACCACCGCAACCATCGACAGACCCCAGACCAAAGGCGCTAGGCTAGCCGAGGCTTCGGGGAACATCGGCAGCGAAAAGCGGATGAAGCCATAGCCACCCATTTTCAGCAGCACGCCTGCCAGAATGACCGAACCGGCCGTCGGTGCCTGAACGTGGGCATCGGGCAACCAGGTGTGGACCGGCCACATCGGCATCTTGACCGCGAAACTGGCGAAGAAGGCCAGGAACAGCCATGTCTGGACATGAGGGTCGAAATTATAGGCCATCAGCACGGGGATTTCCGTCGTCCCCGCCTCATGCACCATCCACATCATCGCGATCAGCATCAGGACCGAGCCGAGCAGCGTGTAGAGGAAGAATTTATAGCTGGCGTAAATCCGGTCCGCGCCGCCCCAGATGCCGATGATCAGATACATCGGGATCAGGCCGGCCTCGAACATGATGTAGAAAAGGTAGAGATCCTGCGCCGTAAAGACGCCGATCATCAGCACCTCCATGAACAGGAAGGCCGCCATATATTCGCCGACCCGCTTGTTGATCGCGTTCCAGCTGGCACCAATGCAGATCGGCATCATGAACACGGTCAGCGCGATCAGCATCAGCGCAATGCCGTCAATACCCAGCGCCCAGGCGAATTTGCCGAAGATCGGCGCATATTCCTGAAACTGCCACTGCGCGCCGCTGCCGGACTGGTCAAAATTCGCCCACAGGGCCATGCCCAGCACGAAATCGACCAAAGTGGCGATCAATGCGATCCAGCGCGCGCTGTTCGCGCCCACGAACAGACAGGCGATGGCCCCCGCCATCGGCACTGCCATCATCAGGGAAAGGATGGGGAAGCCGTCCATTATCGTGTCATCGCCCAGGTTGCGGCAGCGGCGAGGCCAATCAGCATCACCAGCGCGTAGGTGTAGAGGTAGCCGGACTGCAGCCGACGGGTCACTTTATTGCCCTGCACGACCAGAGCGGCCAGACCATTGGGTCCGAAGCGGTCGATGAAGCCAATGTCACCGAACTTCCAGAAGAAGCGGCCGATGGCGAAGGCGGGCTTGACGAACAGGAAGTGATACAACTCGTCGAAATACCACTTGTTCAGCAGGAAGCTATAGAGACCGCTGAAGGTCGCGACGAAGCGGCGCGGCCAGTCGGTATTCCTGATATAGCTCAGCCAGGCGACCAGCAACCCGGTCAGCATCACCGTGAACGGCGCGAATTTGACCCATGTGGGCACCTCATGCGCGGCGTGCATCAAATGGCTGTCGAACGCGATTGCGCCGTTCCAGAAGGCTATGCCACCTTCAGACCCGATAAACTGGTCGTGGAATAGGAAGCCGGCAAACACCGCGCCCAGGCTCAGCACGATCAGCGGCACCAGCATGACCCACGGGCTTTCATGCGGGTGATAGCCGCCCGTGCCGTCGCCTGCGTCCGCGCCATGATGATCATCATGGCCATGCGCGTCGTGCGCATGATCGTCATGACCATGGCCGTGCGCGTCATGCAGCGCATGCTGGATATGCTCGGACTGGGTCCAGCGCGGCTTGCCGAAGAAGGTGAGGAACACCAGACGCCATGAATAGAAGCTTGTCAGCAGCGCGGCGAACACGCCGACGATGAACGCCCCGGTCCCGGCCCCGCCAGCAGCATAGGCCGCTTCGAGGATACCATCCTTGGAATAGAAGCCCGCAAAGCCGATGCCGACCAGCGGCAGACCCACGCCGGTGATCGCCAGCGTGCCCAGCGTCATCGTCCAGAAGGTGACCGGGATGCTCTTACGCAGCCCGCCATAATAGCGCATGTCCTGTTCATGGTGCATCGCATGGATGACCGAACCGGCCCCCAGGAACAGCAGCGCCTTGAAGAATGCGTGGGTGAACAGGTGGAACATCGCCGCGCCATAGGCACCGACGCCCGCCGCAAAGAACATATAGCCCAGCTGCGAACAAGTCGAATAGGCGATAACGCGCTTGATGTCGGTCTGCACCGTGCCCACGGTCGCCGCGAACAGGCAGGTTGCTGCGCCCACATAGGTTACGACGGTCAGCGCCGTCGCGGATGTCTCGAACATCGGCGACAGGCGACACACCATGAACACGCCCGCTGTCACCATGGTCGCTGCGTGGATCAGCGCGGACACAGGGGTCGGGCCTTCCATCGCGTCCGGCAACCAGGTGTGCAGGCCGAGCTGCGCCGACTTGCCCATCGCGCCGATAAACAGCAGCAGGCACAGCACCGTCATCGTGTCGAAACGAGCCCCAAGGAAACCGATGGTCGAACCCGCCATCGACGGGGCCATTTCCAATATTTCGGGAATGGAGATGGTGTTGAACACAAGATAGGTGCCAAAAATCCCCATCATGAAGCCAAGGTCGCCCACGCGATTGACGACAAACGCCTTGATCGCGGCAGCATTGGCCGATGGCTTGCGGAACCAGAAACCGATGAGCAGGTAGGAGGCGAGGCCCACCCCTTCCCAACCGAAGAACATCTGCAACAGATTGTTCGCGGTCACGAGCATCAGCATCGCGAAGGTGAAGAGCGAGAGATAGGCGAAGAAACGCGGCTGATCCGGCTCCTCGTCCATATAGCCCCAGCTATAGAGGTGGACGAGGCTGGACACGCTGGTGATCACCACCAGCATCACCGCCGTCATCGCATCGACCCGCAGCGCCCATTGCGCGTCAAAGCTGCCCGACTGAATCCAGGTGAACAGCGGCGTGACATGGGCTTGCGCCTCGCCGGTCAGGAAGCTGATGAAAATCGGCCAGCTCAGCGCGCAGGAAATGAACAGCGCGCCGGTGGTGAGGATCTTGGCGGGCAGCTTGCCCAGCGCCTTGTTGCCAAGACCTGCAATGGCGGCGGCCAGCAGCGGAAGAAGAACGATAAGCTGGATCATGAGTTCAGGCTCAGCCCTTCATCCGGTTGACATCGTCGACGGCGATGGTGCCGCGACCACGGAAATAGATGACGAGGATGGCAAGCCCGATGGCCGCCTCACCCGCCGCGACGGTCAGCACGAACATGCTGAACACCTGCCCCACCAGATCGCCCAGAAAGGCGCTGAAGGCGACAAGGTTGATGTTCACGCTCAAAAGGATCAGCTCGATCGCCATCAGGATGATGATCACATTCTTGCGATTGATGAAGATGCCCAGCACCCCCATCACGAACAGGATGGCGCTGACCACCATATAATGTTGAAGGCCGATCATGACGGCGTCCCTTCAAAGGAGGCCGTCACCCCAGCGCAGGCTGGGGTCTCAGGCGATAGCGCGCCAAGGCATGAGATGCCAGCATCCGCTGGCATGACGGAAAGGGTCGCGATCACAGCTCCACCCCCTGCCCAATGGGCTGATTGATATTGCGGACCGCATCCTGCGGACGGCGACGATTCTGTTTGGCGATATTCTGGCCCTTCACGCCGCCGCGCGCCCGATGGGTCAGGACGATCGCGCCGATCATCGCGACCAGCAGGACGATGCCCGCCGCCTCGAACAGGAAGATGTAGCGCGTGTAGAGCAATGTCCCGATCGCCTTGATGTTCGACACGTCCGGCGCGGTCGGCGCGGCGCGCTGCGCCAATTCTATCGGACCAGCGCTCCACAGGCCGATGCCCAGCACGATTTCCGCCAGCAGCACCAGCGCAATCAGCAGGCCGAAGGGCAGATAGCTGACGAAACCGGCGCGCAGTTCGGCAAAGTCGATGTCCAGCATCATGACCACGAACAGGAACAGCACCGCGACCGCGCCGACATAGACGATGACGAGCAGCATAGCGATGAATTCGGCGCCCAGCAGGATCATCAGACCCGCCGCGTTGAAGAAGGCCAGGATCAGCCACAGCACCGAATGGACCGGGTTGCGCGACAGGATCGTCAGCGCGCCGCTCGACACCACCAGGATCGCGAACAGGTAAAAGGCTAAGACGTGGATCACAGGATCATATTCCCCTTGGACGCGCGCGGCTTAACGGTACGGAGCATCGGCGGCAAGGTTCGCGGCGATCGCGCGTTCCCACTTGTCACCATTTTCAAGGAGCTTGGCCTTGTCATAGATCAGCTCCTCGCGGCTTTCGGTCGCGAACTCGAAGTTCGGCCCTTCCACGACCGCATCCACCGGGCAGGCTTCCTGACAGAAACCGCAATAGATGCACTTGGTCATGTCGATGTCGTAGCGCGTCGTGCGGCGGCTGCCATCCTCGCGCGGCTGCGCCTCGATGGTGATCGCCTGCGCCGGACACACCGCCTCGCACAGCTTGCACGCGATGCAGCGTTCTTCCCCGTTGGGATAGCGACGCAGCGCATGTTCACCGCGGAACCGCGGCGAAATCGGGTTCTTCTCATAGGGATAGTTGATCGTCGCCTTGGGCTTGAAAAAATATTTCAAGGTCAGCCAGTGCGCCTTCACAAACTCCCAGAGGGTGAACGACTTGACGTAATATCCGAGGCTCATTGTGCGCCTCCATAGCGCGTCAGCATGAGGAAGCCCGACACCAGAAAGACGAAGAAGAGCGAGGTCGGCAGGAAGATTTTCCAGCCCAGCCGCATCAACTGGTCATAGCGGTAGCGGGGCACCGTCGCCCTCACCCAGGAGAAGACGAAGAAGAAGAACAGGATTTTGGCGAACAACCACAGGATGCCCGGCACATAATAGAGCGGCGCCCAGTCCACCGGGGGCAGATAACCGCCCCAGAACAGGATGGCGTTCAGCGCGCACATCAGGATGACGTTGGCATATTCGCCCAGCCAGTAGAGCGCGAAGGCCATGGACGAATATTCGGTCTGATAGCCCGCGACCAGCTCGCTTTCCGCTTCGGTCAGGTCGAAGGGTGCGCGCGCGGTTTCGGCCATGGCGGAAATCAGGAACATGATCGCCATCGGGAAGAGCAGCGGGTTGAAGCCGTTCCCGTTCAGGAAGCCATAATAGCCCTTCTGGCTTTCCACGATCGCGGTCAGGTTGAAACTGCCCGCCCACAGCACGACGCAGATCAGGATGAAGCCGATCGAGACTTCATAGCTGATCATCTGCGCGGACGCGCGGATCGCGGAATAGAAGGGATATTTGGAGTTGGACGCCCAGCCCGCGAGCACTACGCCATAAACGCCCAGCGACGAAATCGCGAGAATGTAGAGCAGGCCGACATTGATGTCCGCCAGCACTACGCCGACATCGAACGGCACCACCGCCCAGGCCAGCAGCGCCACCGTGAAAGTGATGATCGGCGCGATGATGAACAGCGCCTTGTTCGCGGCCGACGGGATGATGGTTTCCTGGAGGAAAACCTTGGCTCCGTCCGCAAAGGACTGGAGCAGGCCGAAGGGACCAACCACGTTCGGTCCGCGCCGCAGCGCCATCGCCGCCCAGATCTTGCGATCGGCATAGATGAGCATCGCGACGGCCAGCATCACCGGCAGGGCAATCACGAGGATGCCGATGATGGTCGAGAGGAACCAGGCAACACCGAAAGGCGCGCCCCATGAAACGAAAAGCGCGGTCACTCTGCGGCCTCCGCAAATTCAACCCCATGGACCAGTTCGGCCGAGCATTGCTGCATCGTCGGGCTGGCGCGGCAGATGGCGTTGGTCAGGTAGAAATCCTTGATCGGCGACGCCAGTTCACCGGTCGCGCCGGTGGGCAGCGAAGGCACGGACCAGCCATAATCGGCCAGCCCCTCGACACCCAGCGCAGGCACCGCCTTGACCATCTCGGCGCGCAGTTGCTCGAAGCTGTCGAACGGCAGCGTCGCACCCATGACTTCGGACAGAGCGCGCAGGATCGACCAGTCCTCACGGGCGTCACCCGGCGCGAACACGGCCTTTTCGCCCCGCTGTACGCGGCCTTCCAGATTGACATAGGTGCCCGCCTTTTCGGCATAGCTTGCGCCCGGCAGGATCACGTCCGCCGCGTGCGCGCCCTTGTCGCCATGATGACCGACATAGACTTTGAAGCTGTCGAGGAAGGCGGCATAATCCACCTCGTCCGCGCCCAGCGAGAAGAGCAGCTTCGGCTTGGCCGCAGCCACCGCCTTGATCCCGCCATCCGTCGCATAGCCGAGCATCAGCCCACCCATCCGCGCCGCCGCGAAATGCAGCACATTGTAACCGTTCCAGCTCTCTTTCACGAGGCCCAGCGTCTCGACCAGCGCAAGCGTGTCGCCATGCGCGCCATCCTTGGCCAGCACGCCGCCGCCCACGATCATCGCGGGCCGCGCCGCCTTGCCGAACGCCTCGACCACCGCTTCAGGTAGCTTGGCCAGCAGCGACGCATCATTGCCCAGCCACTCGACCTTGTAAGTCAGGTCAAACTCAGGCCCGACGCCAAATACCTTGGCACCCTTCTTGATCGCCTTGCGCAGCCGCGTGTTCACCAGCGGTGCTTCCCAGCGCAGATTGGTGCCGACCAGCAGAATGACGTCCGCCGTTTCCAGATCAGCCAGCGGCGTGTTGAAAACCACCGACGACAGGCTCGACACGTCATAGGACAGGCCGGTCTGACGCCCTTCGAGCATCGTCCCGCCCAGTTTCTCGACCAGTGCGCGCCCTGCAAACATCGTCTCGCAATCGAGCAGATCGCCCGCGAGTCCCGCAACGCTGCCGCCATGCTGGACAGCAGCGACGGCGGCGAACGCCTCCGCCCAGGTCGCAGGCACCAGCTTGCCGTCCCGCCGCACATAGGGCTTGTCGAGCCGCTTGCGGACCAGACCATCGACATTATGCCGAGTCTTGTCGCTCGCCCATTCCTCGTTCACGTCATCATTGATGCGCGGCACCGCGCGCAGCACCTGACGGCCCCGGCTGTCGAGGCGGATGTTGGTGCCCACCGCATCCATCACGTCGATCGCATGGGTCTTTTTCAGCTCCCACGGCCGCGCCTCGAACGCATAGGGCTTGGCAGTCAGCGCGCCGACCGGGCACAGATCGACCACATTGCCCGACAGCTCGCTCTTGGCGGCATGTTCCAGATAGGTGGTGATCTGCATATTTTCGCCGCGATAGATGGCGCCGATTTCCGGCACGCCCGCCACTTCCTCGGCAAAGCGCACGCAGCGGGTGCACTGGATGCAGCGGGTCATGACCGTCTTGACGATCGGCCCCATATTCTTCTCAGTCACCGCGCGCTTATTCTCGTCATAGCGCGACGCGCCGCGACCATAGGCGACCGACTGGTCCTGCAAATCGCATTCGCCGCCCTGATCGCAAATCGGGCAATCGAGCGGATGGTTGATGAGGAGAAACTCCATCACCCCTTCGCGCGCCTTCTTGACCATTTCGCTGTCGGTGCGGATCTCCTGCCCCTCGGCGGCGGGCAGCGCACAGCTTGCCTGCGGCTTGGGCGGTCCGGGCTTCACCTCGACCAGGCACATGCGGCAATTGCCCGCAATGGACAGCCGCTCATGATAGCAGAAGCGCGGAATTTCCTTCCCCGCCAGCTCGCACGCCTGCAGGACGGTGGCACCCGCCGGAACGTCCAGTTCTACGCCATCAACTTTGACCTTAGGCATGATTACTCCGCAGCCTCCATCATCGGCGCGCCGCCCTTATTGTCATTGATCCGCCGCTCGATTTCAGGCCGGAAATGCCTGATTAGCCCCTGGATCGGCCAGGCCGCCGCGTCGCCCAGCGCGCAGATGGTGTGGCCTTCGACCTGTTTGGTCACCTGATGCAGCATGTCGATTTCGGACAGGTCGGCGTCGCCGGTGCGCAGCCGTTCCATCACCCGCCACATCCAGCCAGTGCCTTCGCGGCATGGCGTGCACTGGCCGCAGCTTTCATGCTTGTAGAAATAGGACAGCCGCGAAATGGCGCGGACGATGTCGGTGGACTTGTCCATGACGATGACGGCGGCAGTGCCAAGGCCGGAGCCGACGGCCTTCAACCCGTCAAAGTCCATCGGCGCGTCCATGATTTCGCGCGCGGGGACCAATGGCACCGACGATCCGCCGGGGATCACCGCCAGCAGATTGTCCCAGCCGCCACGGATACCGCCGCAATGGCGATCGATCAGTTCGCGGAACGGGATCGACATCGATTCCTCGACGACGCAGGGCTTGTTCACATGGCCGCTGATCTGGAACAGCTTGGTGCCGCGATTGCCCTCGCGCCCGAAGCGGTTGAACCAGGCCGCGCCGCGCCGCAGGATCGTCGGGGACACCGCGATACTCTCGACATTGTTGACCGTGGTGGGGCAACCATAAAGCCCCGCGCCCGCCGGGAAAGGCGGCTTCAGGCGGGGCTGGCCCTTCTTGCCTTCCAGGCTTTCGATCTGCGCGGTTTCCTCGCCGCAGATATAGGCGCCCGCGCCGCGATGGACGAACACATCGAAATCATAGCCAGACCCGCAGGCATTTTTGCCCAGGAAGCCCTTGGCATAGGCCTGCTCGACCGCCGCGAACAGCACCTTGGCTTCGTAGATGAACTCGCCACGAATATAGATATAGGCCGCGCGCGCCCGCATCGCGAAGCCCGCGACCAGCGCGCCCTCGATCAGCTTGTGCGGATCGTGGCGGATAATCTCACGGTCCTTGCACGAACCCGGCTCGGATTCGTCGGCGTTGATCACCAGAAAGCTCGGACGGCCGTCCTTGCTTTCCTTGGGCATGAAGCTCCACTTCATGCCGGTCGGGAAGCCCGCACCGCCACGGCCACGCAGGTTCGACGCCTTCATGATGTCGATGATCGCGTCCTGGCCCAGCGCCAGCAGCGCCTTGGTATTATCCCAGTCGCCACGCATGATCGCGGCGTCGATTCCCCAGTCCTGAAAGCCATGGACGTTGGTGAAGATGCGATCCTTGTCCTCCAGCGGGCCGACGAACGGCGGCGGAGCAACAGGGGCGGTGTCGTCGGCCATCAGCGGCCCTTTCCGATCAGTTTTTCAGCCACGAAATAGACAATGACGGCCAGTCCCAGCCCGATGACCAGACCCAGCACCGCACCGATTATCTTGAGCGCGATCACGAACACGATTAGGCCGATGATGATGGCCATCAGGGCGCTCATGCGGCGGCCCCCGATACACAACATCCGTTCGTGTCGAGCGTAGTCGAGACACGCCCGCGCAACGCTAACCGCTTCTCGACTACGCTCGAAGCGAACGGACGTTGGGGAAAAGCCGAACGCTTCACGCCCACGCCCCCCGATAATCATGATTGCCCTCGACCATCTCTTTGAGCGTCGTCGGGCCACCCTCCGGGCAGCTCGTCTGCCGCTCGATCTGCGGCCCGATCTTGGGCTGCCCACCGGCGGCCAGCGTTTCCAGCACCGCGCTCATGCTGTCATAGGTCAGATCCTCGAAATTATCATCGTTGATCTGGACCATCGGCGCATTGGCGCAGGCGCCCAAACACTCGACTTCGGTGAGCGTGAACAGGCCGTCGGGAGTCGTCGCGCCCTTCACCAGCCCCTTGTTCTTGCACGCCGCGAACACATCGTCGGAACCACGCAACATGCAGGGCGTCGTGCCGCACACCTGCACATGATAGCGGCCAACCGGCGCCAGATTATACATGGTGTAGAAGGTCGCGACCTCATAGACGCGCATGTACGGCATATCGAGCTGATCGCCGATATATTCCATCACCGGCACAGGCAGCCAGCCCTGCGTCTGCGTCTCCGCCCCCACCTGCCGCTGGGCCAGATCGAGCAGCGGCATGACCGCAGACTGCTGGCGACCGGCGGGATAGCGGGCGATGATGGTTTTCACCTGTTCGGCATTCTCCGCCGTCCACGCGAAATTGCCCCAGCGCGCGCGGGTTTTGGCTTCATCGGGGATATGGGGTGCGTCAGCCATTGTTTGCCGCCTTCCGCTTCCGCCAGAAATGAACAACCACAAGCCCGATCGAAACAGCTAAGCTCGAAATTACGATTTTGATTGTATCAACGGGTTGATCTTGAACAGCAGAGCGCAAGAAATTGCCTCCGATTATTAAAACTAGAGCAACACCGATGCCCAACAGAAGCGCGCGATTGGATGTCACCGGTCACACTCCCCGAACACGATGTCCATCGAGCCTAGCACCGCGGTGACGTCGGCCAGCATATGGCCCTTCATCATGAAGTCCATCGCCTGCAAATGGCTGAACGCGGTCGGGCGGATCTTGCAGCGATAGGGTTTGTTGCTGCCATCCGCGACCAGATAGACGCCGAATTCGCCCTTGGGGCTTTCGGTCGCGACATAGACTTCGCCGGCGGGCACATGAAAGCCCTCGGTGTAGAGTTTGAAATGATGGATCAGCGCTTCCATCGACCGCTTCATCTCGCCACGCTTGGGCGGCACCACCTTGCGGTCGAAGCTGGCAATCGGCCCTTCGGGCATGTCGTTCAGGCACTGTTTCATGATCCGCGCCGATTGGCGGACCTCCTCCACGCGCACCATGAAGCGATCATAGCAGTCATATTGCGTGCCGACCGGTACGTCGAAATCGACCCGGTCATAGACGTCGTAGGGCTGCGCCTTGCGAATGTCCCACGCAATGCCCGACCCGCGCAGCATCGGGCCGGAAAAGCCCCATTTCAGCGCATCTTCCTTGGACACGATCGCGATATCGACATTGCGCTGCTTGAAGATGCGGTTGTCCGCGACCAGGCTGATCGCATCCTCGAACAGGCGCGGCAAACGGCTGTCGAGCCAGTCGGCAATGTCGGTGAGCAGCTTAAGCGGCACGTCCTGATGCACGCCGCCGGGGCGGAAATAGGCGCTGTGCATCCGCGCGCCCGACGCGCGCTCGAAGAAATTGAGGCAATCCTCGCGAATCTCGAACAGCCACAGGTTGGGCGTCATCGCGCCCACGTCCATGACGTGCGAACCCAGGTTGAGCATATGATTGCAGATGCGGGTCAGTTCCGCGAAGAACACGCGCAGATATTGCGCGCGCAGCGGCACTTCCAGGTTCAGCAGCTTCTCGATCGCCAGCACATAGCTATGCTCCATGCCGAGCGGCGAGCAATAATCGAGCCGGTCAAAATAGGGCAAAGCCTGCAAATAGGTCTTATACTCGATCAGCTTCTCGGTGCCGCGATGCAGCAGCCCGACATGCGGGTCGCAGCGCTCGACGATTTCGCCTTCCAGCTCCATGACGAGGCGCAACACGCCGTGCGCCGCAGGATGCTGCGGGCCGAAGTTGATCGTGTAATTCTGGATTTCCGTGTCGCCATAGGTCGGGTCGGCGGCGTCGGTGCGGTGATCCAGCTTTTCGAGATAATCGGACATTATGCCTTGTCCTCCGGCTTGGCGGCGCCCTTGCCTTCGTCGGTCGCGGCAGCAGGCTTGACGGGCGCGTCCGCCGACTTGACCTGAGACGCCTTGTTCGCCGCTTCGCCAGCGCCGGTGTCGGCCTTCTTCTCGGTGGTCTTGGGCGTCGGTGCGGCAGGCTCGCCTTTGGGCGTCGCTGGCGGCGGCGGCGGAGCAGCGGCTGGCGACGGCGCGCCGGGTGCCTGTGGCGCCTTCTCATCACCCGGCAAGATATATTCCGCGCCTTCCCATGGCGACATGAAGTCGAAGCTGCGGAAGTCCTGCGCCAGCTTCACCGGCTCATAGACGACGCGCTTATCCTCTTCGGAATAGCGCAGCTCGACATAGCCGGTCAGCGGGAAGTCCTTGCGCTGCGGATGGCCCTTGAAGCCATAGTCGGTCAGGATGCGGCGCAGGTCGGTATTACCCTCGAACACCACGCCATACATGTCGAACACTTCGCGCTCCAGCCAGCCCGCAACGGGCCAGATGTGCGTGACGGTCGGCACCGGCAGATCCTCGTCGGTGGATACCTTCACGCGGATGCGGTGATTCCGTGTGACGCTCAGCAGATGATAGGCGACCTCGAACCGTTCGGGACGGTCGGGATAATCGACCCCTGCAATCTCCATCAACTGCTGATACTGCGCGCGGTCGCGCAGCGCCGTCATCGCCTGCGGCAATGCGTCGCGCAGCACGGTGAAGCTCAGCTCATCAACATGATCCACCGTCTCGACCAGCATTGAACCGAGGATCGCCTCGATTTCCTGCACGATCCCGTCGATGGTCGCGATTTTCGGTGCGGAATGGCCCATTTTAACGTTCAATCGTCCCGATCCGGCGAATCTTCCGCTGCAACTGCATCACGCCGTACAACAGCGCTTCAGCCGTCGGCGGGCAACCCGGCACATAGATATCGACCGGCACGATCCGGTCGCAGCCCCGCACTACCGAATAACTATAGTGATAATAGCCACCACCGTTTGCGCACGACCCCATGGAAATCACATATTTCGGTTCCGACATCTGGTCGTAAACCTTGCGCAACGCGGGAGCCATCTTGTTGCACAGCGTGCCCGCGACGATCATCACGTCACTCTGGCGCGGGGATGCGCGTGGCGCGACGCCGAAACGCTCCATGTCGTAACGCGGCATGTTGACGTGGATCATCTCGACCGCGCAGCAGGCGAGGCCAAAGGTCATCCACCACAGCGAACCGGTGCGCGCCCAGGTGAACAGATCCTCGGTCGACGTGACCAGGAAACCCTTGTCATTCACTTCGCTGTTGAGCGAGTTGAAGAAATCCTGATCGGGCTGCGTCCCGACGGGCGGCAATGTGCCGGGCGCCGGGTTATAGAGTTCTACTCCCAATCGAGTGCTCCCTTCTTCCACGCATAGACGAGGCCGAGCACCAGCTCCGCTATGAAAATCATCATCGTCGCCCAACCGGCCCAGCCGATCTGGTCGAGGCTCACCGCCCAGGGAAACAGGAACGCCGCTTCAAGATCGAAGATGATGAAGAGGATCGCCACCAGATAGAAGCGGACGTCGAACTGGCTGCGCGGCTCCTCGAACGCGGGAAAGCCGCATTCATATTCGCTGAGCTTGGCCGGGTCCGGCTTGTGCGCGCCGGTCAGGCGACCCACCAGCATCGGCAGAAAGACGAAAGCGCTGGAGAGCAGCAGCGCGACCCCGAGAAAGATCAGGATCGGCAGATATTGGGCAAGATCGACCAACGTTATCCCCTGGGCGAAAAGGTTGTGGGGGCGCTTTAGGCGCGCTGCATATGCGAAGCAAGGGGCCAGAAGGCTGAGAATGAATCGCAAAAAGGCCAAGTGGTTGAACCGCTTGGCCTAGATGCACTTTAGCGCAGGGCGTTGGCGACCAGCTTGTGCAATTTGCTGTGGATTGCGTCATTGCCCGCAATCACTTCCTTGCGCTCGATCGCCTGATCGCCGCCGCGGAAGTCGGACACAAAACCGCCCGCCTCGCGCACCAGCAACATGCCGGCGGCCACGTCCCAGGGCTGGAGGCCGCTTTCCCAGAAACCATCGTAACGACCCGACGCCACATGGGCGAGATCGAGCGAGGCCGCGCCAAAACGGCGAATCCCCGCGACCGATGGCGCGACAGCGCCGAAAATGCGGGTCCATTGCGCAAAATCGCCATGGCCCATGAAGGGTATGCCAGTCGCAATCAGACATTCGCCCATGTCGCGGCGCGCCGACACGCGCAACCGCTGGTCATGCCGCCATGCGCCACGGCTCTTTTCGGCCCAATAGCTTTCGTCGGAAAAGGGCTGATAGACCAGACCCGTCGTGATCTCGCGCTTGCCACCATAAAGCGGCTCTTCGACCGCGATCGAGATGGCGAAATGCGGGATGCCGTGCAGGAAATTGGTGGTGCCATCGAGCGGATCGATGATCCAGCGCGGCTTGGTCGGATCTCCCTCGATCACCCCGCCCTCTTCCAGTAGGAAACCCCAGTCGGGCCGCGCCTTCTGCAATTCCTCCACCAGCGTCTTTTCCGACTGCTGGTCGGCCTTGGACACGAAATCGGCTGGCCCCTTGCGCGACACCTGAAGATGCTCGACCTCGCCAAAATCGCGACGCAGCTTGGAGCCGGCTTTACGCGCGGCGCGTTCCATGACGGTGAGAAGGCCTGAGTGGGATGCCATATTACTGTCTTTCTCCCCTCCCGCTGGCGGGAGGGGTCGGGGGAGGGCATGTGACGGAGACGGCGCGACACGCCCTCCCCTAACCCCTCCCGCACGCGGGAGGGGGACTTTAAGGCCGCGTCAGTCCGCGCGCTTCACATATTCGCGGGCGTACACGTCCACGACGATGCGCGTGCCGCTGACGATGTGCGGCGGCACCATGACGCGCACGCCATTGTCGAGGATCGCGGGCTTGTAGCTGGCAGAGGCGGTCTGCCCCTTCACCACGGCGTCGGCTTCCACCACGGTCGCTTCGATCGTGTCGGGCAGCTGCACCGAAATCGGCCGTTCTTCATACATTTCCAGCGTCACTTCCATGCCGTCCTGCAGGAAGTCGGCGGCATCGCCCAGCAATTCGATCGGCAGGTTGATCTGTTCGTACGTCTCATTGTCCATGAAAACGAGCATGTCGCCTTCGGCATAGAGATATTGGAAATCCTTGGTATCCAGCCGGATGCGCTCGACGCTCTCGGCGGAGCGGAAGCGGACATTATTCTTGCGGCCGTCGATCAGGTTTTTCAGCTCCACCTGCATATAGGCGCCGCCCTTGCCGGGCTGGGTGTGCTGAATCTTGACAGCGCGCCACAGGCCGCCCTCATATTCGATATTGTTGCCGGGACGAATGTCCACGCCGCTGATCTTCATGGGAAGAGCCTGCCTGTATGTCTGTGGTGAAAAGAGCCGCGCCTTCGTTAAAAAGGCTGGGCGGGCCAATACAGACAGACGGGCCGCAGGGCAAGAGGGCCGTCAACGCGGCGGCATCAGCAGGGGATAAGGGTTGACCGCCCGCCCGCCATGCCATGGCTCGCCCGGCGCGATGGCGTGGACCGCGAAATGAAGATGCGGCCCTGCGGGATTGGCATTGCCACTACTCCCCACACGCGCGATCCGTTGCCCGCGCCGGACGACAAGCCCTTCGCGCACGCCAGGTGCGTAGCCATCCAGATGCGCATAATAATAGAGGGCGCGCCGGTCGGGCGAACGCAGATAGAGCGTCCGCCCGCCCGCCTCGCTCCAGAACAGTTTTTCGATCCGCCCGTCCCCCGCCGCGATTACCGGACTGCCACGCGGTGCCATGATGTCGATCGCGTCGTGGGGCCGCGCACCGCCCTCGCGTGCCTGCCTGAACGTGTCGGCCAATGCGCTGGACGGGACGCCCTCAACCGGGATCGCCAGCGCGCCGCCTCCGTCCACAATCTCGCTCGTCGACACAGGCGCATCGGCAGGCACGATCCGCACGCAAAAATGCGCGAAAGCAACGCAGGCCAGCAAGGCCAGCGCCGCCCCGCCCCACCCGCGCGCACTCAACCTCACGGTTGGAACAGCGCTTTCATGCTGCCCTGCACCATCTGCGCCAGCCGCGCCGCGTCCCAATTGGTCAGGCGGATGCAGCCATGGCTCTGCGTCCGGCCGATATTTTGCGGCTCCGGCGTGCCGTGGATGCCATAATGATCCTTCGACAGGTCGATCCACACCACACCCACCGGGCCGTTGGGACCCGGCTTGAGCACCGCCTTCTCATCCTTGGCCGCCGCGTCCCAGAACAGGTCGGGATTATAGTGGAAGTCGGGATTGCGGCTGACGCCCTTCACGGTCCAGTTGCCGATCGGCAGCGGATCATGCTGCGACCCGGTCGTCGCGGGAAATTGCGCGATCATCTCGTCGTTGGCGTCATAGACTTTGAGTAGCCCTTCGGACTTGTCGACGACGATATGATCGGCCCTGGGCTGGTCCTTCGCCACCGCCAGACCGGCCAGCGTCTCGCCCCAGCCGCGCTCATCGCCCTCGATCGTGGCGACCGGCTGGTTGGCGATGGCGGGCACGCGGATGCTCGTTCCCGCTCCCACTTTGGTGCCCGGCGGGTTCAGCGCGACCAGCACTTCAGGCGTCGTATGAAACCGCTCCGCCAGCTTCTCCAGCAGGTTGCGATAGGACAGAGCGGGCAGCTTCGCCTGTTCGTTCAGCCCTTTGGGCAAGACCGCAAACGGCCCGCGCGCAAAGCCCTCCGGCACTTGCACAATCCAGGTCGCGGGCGGCGGCGCATCGCCCAATAATGCCTTGGCCGTCGCCTCATCATATTGTCCATTGGGCGTCAGCCCGCGCGCCTGCTGGAAGCCGGTGAGCGCCTTGGTAAAGGACATGCCTTCCCTGCCATCCAGCACGCCGGGCGAAAAACCCGCCCGATCAAGCGCAACCTGCGCTTGCAGGATAGAATCCACCCGCGCTGGCGCTCCAGCCGGTTCTGGCTGCACGACAAAGGCATAGGGATCGGCGGCACTTTGCGCACCGGATTTCTGTTCCGGCGTGGCAGGCTGGCTTTCATTCGCATCGGTCACCGACACGTTGCAGGCAGAACAGAACAGGGCGATCAGCAGCACGGATTGTTTCAAGGCACGCTCTCCATCAGATAGAAAGCGTAACGCCCCGACCCATCAAAAAGCTGCTTCGTCCTGTTTATGCCAGTTCAAGCGCCGCATGCGCCTTGGCCCGCGCACGCCAGGCGTGGAGCAGCGGCTCGGTATAGCCATTGGGCTGCGCAACCCCTTCAAACACCAGCGCCCGCGCCGCCTGGAATGCCAGGCTGTCGGCCTCCCGCCCGCTCATCGGCTGATAGAGCGGATCGCCCGCATTTTGCGCATCGACCTTGGCCGCCATCCGCGTCAGCGCCGCATCGACCTGGGCCGCTGTGCAAACGCCATGCAGCAGCCAGTTGGCCATATGCTGCGATGAAATCCGCAACGTCGCACGATCCTCCATCAGGCCGATGTCGTGAATGTCGAGAACCTTGGAACAGCCAACCCCCTGGTCGATCCAGCGAACGACATAACCCAATATGCCCTGTGCATTATTGTCCAGTTCCTCGGCAATCTCCTCCTCGGACCAGTTGCGCCCGGTCGCGACCGGGATGGCCAGCAGCCGGTCGAGCGAGGCAATCCCCTCGGCCTTGCGCTCTTCCTGCCGCGCGAAAACGTCGATCCGGTGATAATGGGTCGCGTGCAGCGTCGCGGCGGTGGGCGAAGGCACCCATGCCGTGTTCGCCCCCGTCCTGGGATGCCCGGCCTTCTGCTCCAGCATGTCGGCCATGCGATCGGGCGCGGCCCACATCCCCTTGCCGATCTGCGCCCGGCCCGACAATCCGCAGGCAAGGCCGATCTGGACATTGCGATCCTCATAGGCCGCAATCCAGTCGCTGCTCTTCATCTCGCCCTTGCGGATCATCGGCCCGGCCTGCATCGACGTGTGCATCTCGTCCCCGGTACGGTCGAGGAAGCCGGTGTTGATGAAAACGATCCGGTCGCGAACGGCATGGATACAGGCGGCCAGATTGGCCGACGTCCGCCGTTCCTCGTCCATCACGCCGACTTTCAATGTGTGGCGCGTCATCCCCAGCACGTCCTCGATGGCGTCGAACAGGCTGTTGGTGAACGCCGCCTCCTCCGGCCCGTGCATCTTGGGCTTGACGATATAGACGCTGCCCGCGCGGCTATTGCCGCCTTCACGCTGCAAATCATGCATCGCGATCAGGCTGGTGACGATGCCGTCCAATATGCCTTCGGGCGCTTCGCTGCCGTCCGCCAGCAATATCGCGGGCGTCGTCATCAGATGGCCGACATTGCGGACGAACAACAGGCTGCGCCCCGGCAGGGTGAAGCCGTCACCGTCCGGCGCGGTATAGGCACGATCAGGATTGAGCGCGCGGGTCATCATGGCCCCGCCCTTCTCGAACGTCTCGGTCAGGTCGCCCTTCATCAGCCCCAGCCAGTTGGCATAGGCCGCAACCTTGTCCTCCGCATCGACCGCCGCAACCGAATCCTCCAGATCGCATATCGCGGTCAGTGCCGATTCCAGGATGACGTCGGCTATGCCCGCCGGATCGGTCGCGCCGATCGGATGCGCACTATCGAAAACAACCTCGATATGCAGGCCATTATGGCGGAACAGACGCCCCCTGGCGCTCCGCCCCAAATATTGCGCGGGATCGGCCAGTATGATCTCGTCACCCGCCAAGTCAGTCCAACTGCCCTTGGCCAGCGGAATGGCATCGTCCAGAAACGCCTTGGCCCAGCCGATGACCTGCGCCCCGCGCGCGGCGTCATAGCCCTTACCCGCAGCAGTGCCGGGAATGGCATCGGTGCCATAGAGCGCATCATAGAGGCTCCCCCAGCGCGCATTGGCCGCGTTCAGCAGGAAGCGGGCATTCAAAATAGGGACGACCAGCTGCGGCCCCGCCAGCCGCGCGACCTCGTCATCGACATTCTCGCTGCCGATCGTGAAGGGGGCAGGTTCGGCGACCAGATAGCCAATATCGCGCAAAAACGCCTCATAGGCGGCGCCATCATGCGGCTGCCCGGCGCGCTGTTCGTGCCAGCTGTCGATCTGCGCCTGCATCGTGTCGCGCTTGCGCAGCAACGCGATATTATGGGGCGTGAAACGCGCGAAAATATCCGCCGTCCCGGCCCAGAAAGCGTCGGGTGCAATCCCGGTGCCGGGCAGCGCCTGACTGTCGATAAAATCGGCGAGCGATGCTGCGACCTGAAGGCCGGCCTTGTCGATCATGGCTTCGATCATGCGTTCGGTCATCATTCCACTCCTTGATTGCCGACAATCATAGACTTTTCCCATTATGTCGTATATTCACTATTATACGAACACAGTCTTTCTCATGGTGAATGAATATGATGGACCCCGACCATGAGCTGTTCACGGCCATAGTGGACGATGGCGGCCTCGCCGCCGCGGGCCGCCGCCTGCATATTTCGCCGGCCATGATGTCCAAGCGTCTTGCCCGGCTGGAAGAGCGGCTGGGCGCGCGGTTGATTCATCGCACCACCCGTCGCCTCGCGCTGACCCCGGCTGGCGAACGGCTCCATGCCGACCTGCGCACCATATTGGCCGCGCTTGACGAAGCCGAACGGCGCGTGTCGGGCGTGTCCGCCATCGCCGCCGGGCCGCTGCGCGTCACCGCGCCCACCTCCTTTGGCCGCCTCCACCTCGCGCCCTGGCTCCCGCGCTTCCTCGACGATCACCCCCGCGTCGACCTGACGCTCAACCTGTCCGACGATTTCGCCGACCTGATCGAGGCGCGCGCGGACCTCGCCATCCGCATCACTGCCGATCCCGGCCCGACGCTCACCGCCCGCCGCCTCGCCACCAACCGTCGTATCCTGTGCGCCGCGCCCGCCTATCTCGATCGGTTCGGCACGCCCCGCCGCATCGCTAACCTCAAAGCCCACCGCCTGCTCGCCGCCGACGGCCAGATGCCCTGGCGGCTGGTCGGGCCAAAGGGGCAGATCATGGTCGAAGGCCGCAGCCATGTCCGCACCAACAGCAGCGAAGTCGTCCGCGAAATCGCGCTGGCAGGCGGCGGCATCGCGCTGCGCTCGCTCTGGGACATTAGCGACGCTCTGGCGCGCGGCGAAGTTCGGCAGATTTTGCCGGATTTTGAGGGGTCAGCCGACGTCGGCCTGTTCGCGGTGCAATTGCCGCAGCATAATCCGCCGCTCGCCATCACCGCCTTTGTCGATTTTCTTGTCCAACTCTATGTGCCGACCCCGCCCTGGGAGCGCTCGGCCATTGCCCCCGGCGCGCAGCCTCTCTAAGGGCACCCCATGGACGATAATACCCGCCGCGCCGCGCTCGACTATCACCGCTTCCCCCGGCCGGGAAAGCTCCGCATCGAACCGACCAAGCGAATGGTCAACCAGCGCGATCTGGCGCTGGCCTATTCGCCCGGTGTCGCCGCGCCCTGCATGGAGATCGCTGCCGATCCCGACAAGGCGCTCGATTATACCGCGCGTGGCAATCTGGTCGCGGTCATCACCAACGGCACCGCCGTGCTGGGCCTGGGCGCGATCGGCGCACTGGCGTCCAAACCGGTGATGGAGGGCAAGGCCGTCCTCTTCAAGAAATTCGCTGACATCGACGTGTTCGATATCGAGATCGACACGACCGACGCGGACAAGTTCGTCGAAGCCGTCGCGCTGATGGAGCCGACCTTCGGCGGCATCAACCTTGAGGATATCAAGGCGCCCGAATGTTTCGCGATCGAGGCGCGGCTGAAGGAACGGATGAACATCCCGGTCTTTCATGACGATCAGCATGGCACCGCCATCGTCGTCGCCGCCGCCGTTCGCAACGCGCTGGTGTTGCAGGGCAAAACGCTGGCCGATGCCAAGCTGGTGACATCGGGCGCGGGCGCGGCAGCCCTCGCCTGCGTCGATCTGCTCGTGTCGATGGGCCTGCCGGTCGACAATGTGACGATGACCGACAAGGATGGCGTCATCCATTCGGGCCGCGAAGGCATGTTGCCCAACATGGCGCGCTACGCCCGCGTCACCAACGCCCGCACCCTGCCCGACGTGCTGCCCGGCGCCAACCTGTTCCTGGGCCTCTCCGCCCCCGGCGTGCTGAAGCCCGAATGGCTGCCGCTGATGGCCCCCAATCCGCTGATCTTCGCGCTCGCCAACCCGGAACCCGAAATCCGCCCCGAAGCTGCGCGGGAGGTTCGCCCAGACGCGATCATCGCCACCGGCCGCTCTGACTATCCCAATCAGGTCAATAACGTCCTGTGCTTCCCCTATATCTTCCGGGGCGCTCTGGACGTGGGCGCGACCCAGATCAACGAAGCGATGAAGGCCGCCGCCGCCGAAGCCATTGCCGGCCTCGCCCGCCTGCCCGCGCATGACAGCGTGGCGCAGGCTTATGGCGGCCAGAAGCTGGTGTTCGGCCCGGACTATATCATCCCCACCCCGTTCGACCCGCGCCTGATCGGGGAGATCGCCCCTGCCGTGGCGAAGGCGGCGATGGACAGCGGCGTTGCCCGCCGTCCGATCGACCTGGACGACTATAAGCGCAGCCTTTCGCGCCAGAGCGCCCGGTCGGGCCAGCTGATGATGCCGGTGTTCGAGGCAGCCCGTGGCGGCGGCCGTCGTATCGCATATGGGGAAGGCGAGGATGAGCGCGTACTGCGCGCCATTCAGGATGCACTGGACGAAGGCATCGTCCGCCCTGTCATCGTCGCGCGCCGCCGCATCCTCAACCAGAAGCTACCGGACCTGGGCCTGCGTTTCCAACTGGACCGCGATGTCGAGGTGATCGACCCGGAAACCGATCATCTGGTCATGGGCGAACTGGTCGAAGCCTATCGCGCCGTCGCCTCGCGCCGGGGCGTGCCTGCCGCTGAAGTCGTGCGCCATGTCTATCGCCGCCCCACCGTGACTGCCGCCTTGCTGCTGCGTACCGGCCGGGTCGATGCTGCGCTGGTCGGGGGCAACAGCGAATATTGGGGCCAGGTCGAGCATGTGATGCGCATCATCGACCGGGTGCCGGGGCAGAGCCGAGTCTATGCGCTGTCGGGCCTGATCCTGGACGCAGGCGCACTGTTCATCACCGACACCCATATGGTGCCCGATCCGACACCCGAACAGATTGCCGAAATGACATTGCTGGCGGCAACCGAATTGCTCAATTTCGGCCTGACCCCGCGCGCTGCCCTGCTGTCCCACTCCAACTTCGGCGCGTCGCACAGCAACAGCGCGCGCAAGATGCGATCGGCGCTCAAACTGGTGCGCGAAGCTGCGCCCGAACTGATGGTCGATGGCGAAATGCACGCCGACGCCGCGCTCAGCCAGTCCCTGAGGGAGCGCCTCATTCCCGATTCGCGCTTTGAAGGCCCGGCCAATCTGCTGGTCATGCCCAATCTCGACGCTGCCAATATCACCCTGACGGCGCTTTCCGCTTCCTCCAGCTCACCCACGGTCGGGCCGATGCTGATGGGCCTGAAACAGCCGATCCATGTGCTGACCCCCGGCGTCACGTCGCGCGGCATCCTGAACCTCACCGCCATCGCGGCGGCGGAAGTCGCGCGCGAAGGCTGAGCTTAACCTTTTGGCGCTACGGTCGCGCCGACTGGACATAAGCGAGGACGGACATGGCGGGATTGTTCAAGGCGCTGGCGAAAAGCGCCGGACCCAAGCTGGCGATCGGCGCAGGGCTGGCGGGCGTCGGCCTGCTGGTGACCAACTGGATCGACCGGCCCGCCGCCGAGGACACGGCCCCTGCGGCACAAGCCACCGCCGCGCCTGTCCCTGCGCCCGCCAAACCGGTCGAACGCAGCAGCGATCAGGGCATAGCGGTCGATCCTGCCGCGCTGCGGGTCAGGCGGGTGCTGAAGATTGACGGACCGTTCCGTCATGGCGACTATGCCTGGGACGAAAATGGCGCGCCCGCGACCGGCCCGGTCATCATCACCGTCGATCTGCGCGCGCAAACCCTGTCCGTGTTCCGCGCAGGCTACGAGATTGGCGCAGCCGTTATCCTCTATGGCGCGACCGACAAACCCAGCCCGCTGGGTGCCTTCCCGATCATGGCGAAACATGCCGATTATTATTCGCGCACCTATGACAATGCGCCCATGCCCTTTGCCCAGCGCCTGACCAACGATGGCGTGTTCATCCACGGCAGCGACGTGCAATGGGGCCGCGGCACCCATGGCTGCATCGGCGTTCCGAAAGAATTTGCCCAAAAACTGTTCGGCGTCACAAAGCCGGGCGATCTGGTCGTCATCACCAACGGCAAGATGCTGGACGTCAGCAAGGCACAAGTCGGCGCGTGAACCTGCGTTAAAAATCCTCCCCTTGCAGGGGAGGATGCCGAAATTGCCTCCATTGCGCGCCAAGACGCCGCACTTGCAATAAACTCACCTGCCCTAACCCTTGACCAGCACTGTCATGGGGACCATTTGCCACGCTCACTCTTTATTGCATTGCAGCATGGAGCCAGGCCATGGGCACACGCCCCCATCAGGCGCACCCCGCCCTCGTCCTTTTCGCGCTGTCGGTCGGTGCTTTTGCCATCGGGACGACAGAATTTGCGGCGATGAGCCTGCTGCCCTTCTTCGCCCGCGATCTGGGCATAGACGCGCCAACCGCTGGCCACGCGATCAGTGCCTATGCACTGGGCGTCGTAGCAGGCGCACCGGTCATCGCCGCCTTTGGCGCGCGCCTGCCGCGCCGCACCTTGCTCATCGGCCTGATGGCGATGTTCGCGGTGGGTAACGGCCTGTCCGCCCTATCCCCCAGCTATGGCTGGATGCTTGCCTTCCGCTTCCTCAGCGGTGTGCCGCACGGCGCCTATTTCGGGGTCGCCGCGCTGGTTGCCGCCAGTCTGGTGCCGATCGAAAGGCGCGCGCAGGCGATCGCACGGGTCATGTCGGGCCTGACCATCGCCACCGTCATCGGCGTGCCGGTCGCCAACTGGATGGGACAGGCGATGGGCTGGCGCTCCGGCTTCTTCGTGGTAACCGCGCTCACCATCACGACAATGACGCTGGTGGCCCTCTACGCGCCACGCGACGCGGGCGATCCCAGGGCAAGTCCCGCACGCGAACTGGGCGCTCTGGCCAAACCACAGGTGTGGCTGACGCTGCTGACCGGCGCGATCGGCTTTGGCGGCCTGTTTGCGGTCTATACCTTCGTCGCGTCGACCATGATGGAAGTGACCCATGTTTCCCCCGCCTGGGTGCCGGTGGTGCTGGCCATTTTCGGCATTGGCCTGACGATCGGCAATCTCGTCTCGGCCTGGCTGGCTGACCGCTCGCTCAACCGCACCGTCATCGGCGTCACCCTGTGGAGCGCCGTCGCGCTGGCGCTCTTCCCCTTCATGGCGGGCAATATCTGGACGCTCTGCCTCAGCATCTTCCTGATCGGCGCGGGCGGTGGTCTTGGCACGCCATTACAGGCGCGCTTGATGGACGTGTCGGGTGATGCCCAGACCCTGGCGGCGGCGCTCCACCACAGCGCCTTCAACATCGCCAATGCGCTTGGCCCATGGCTCGGCGGCCTGTCGATCGCGGCGGGCTATGGCCTCACCTCGACCGGCTGGATTGGCGCTGCGCTGTCGCTGGGTGGTCTTGGCATCTTCCTGCTGTCGGTCGGGCTGGAACGACGCTCAACCCGCCTTGTCGCCATCCCCTGCGAATAAGCCGCTTTCGCCCTGCCCCGCCGCCGTTTAAGGCAGGGGCATGACCGATCAGGCAAGAGAAAGCGCGCTGCAAGAGGCGGCCATCGCAGCGTTGCGGCGCGGGGAAGCGGCAGTCGCCCGCGCAGCGTTGCAGGACATGGTCGCCCCGCCGCCGATGCTGCTGGCGCAGGCATGCAACCGCACCAGCGACTGGGATGGCGAAGCCGCCGCGCTCCAGCACATATTGCGCGAACATCCCCGCGATCTGCCCGCTTTGCTGGCGATGGGACAGAACGCCCTGCGACGCGGCGATGAGCGGGAGGCAACCCGCTGGTGCCGCGCCGCCGTGGCGCAGGCCGCCGCCACCGGCGCACCGCCCCAGCTCCAGCCCATGCTGCTCCAGGCGCAGGCCGTCATGGCGAACGCCAGCGCCCGGTTCGAGGATCATCTGAGCGCCGCCATCAGCGACCTGCCCGCCCTGCCCCGTATCACTCAGGCGACCGACCTGCTGCTGGGCAAGAGCCAGCTCTTCCTCCAGCAACCCAGCATGTTCTATTTCCCCGGCCTGCCCCAGCGCGCCTTTTACGAGCGCGCCGAATTCGACTGGATCGCACCGATAGAGGCTATGACGGGCGATATCGTCGCGGAACTGGATGCGGTGCGCGCGGGGGCGCCCGACTTTGCCCCCTATGTCGAAACCCCGTCCAACGGCCCCGCCCCCAACAACCCGCTGCGCGACGATCCCAGTTGGGGCGCCTATTATTTCTGGCAGGGCGGCGCCCCCGTCGCAGATCATGCCGCCCGCTGCCCCGCCGTCATGGCCGCACTGGCCCTCGCCCCCATGCCGGTCATCACCGGCCGCTCCCCGATGGCGCTCTGGTCACTGCTCAAGCCCGGCACCCATATCCAGCCGCACCACGGCCTGCTCAACACCCGCCTGATATGCCATCTGCCGATCCTGACGCCCGATGGCTGCGCCTTGCGCGTCGGCGCGGAAACGCGCGCGTGGCGTCAGGGTGAAATGCTGATTTTCGACGACAGTGTCGAACATGAAGCCTGGAATCGGGGCATCGAGACCCGCATCGTCCTGCTGTTTGAAATCTGGCGCCCGGAAATCCACCCCGAAGAACGTGAAGCATTGACCCGGCTGTTCCAGGCGATCGACCTGTTCGGCCCGGCCCAGATCGACACGGGCGGTTAGAGCCAGATAGGTTTAGCTTATCCACCAACGGGCCAAAGGAAGTCATGGGACAAAGCCGGGGCTTTGCAGTACGCTCCGGCACGGCTATCACCGGCGCAAGAGGGAGAGGATGACCGGGGCATAACCCGTGACGGACATGCCATGCCCCCTGCCTCTGCGCCCCCCGCGCCCCGCCCGCACAATCTGGCCGAAGACGGCTATGCCATCGCTATTGGCTGCGCCTTCATCGCCATGGGGCTGATGCTGCTCAAGGCCGCCAATCTGGTGACCGGCGGCATGGCGGGGATCGCGCTGCTGCTCTCCTATCTTGTGCCTTATCCGCCCGCGACCTTGTTCCTGCTCATCAACATCCCCTTCTTCCTCTTTGCCGGGCGGGCGATGGGGATCGCCTTCGGGCTCAAGACGCTGTTCGCCAATCTGGCGATCATGGCGATGGGGCTGATGATGCCATCGGCGCTGCATCTGGCACAGGTCAGCCCGCTCTTCGCCGCGCTGTTCGGCGGGTCGATCATCGGCTTTGGCATCCTTGCCATCGCCCGCCATGGCGCGGGGGTTGGCGGTCTGGGCGTCATCGCCCTGCTGCTCCAGAAACGGCGCGGTTGGAATGCGGGGCGAACGCAGATGCTGGGCGATGCGCTCATCCTCCTCGTCTCGCTCCCCTTGCTCAACGCAGACCGTTTCGCCCTGTCGATCCTGTCAGCCGCCGCGATCAACGCGGTGCTGATCGTCAATCACCGGCCGGGACGCTATATCGGCTATTGAGCCTCGCACAGCGCGTCACCGTCGCGGTCACGCGCGCGCAACGCGCTGGCCGCATCATTGGCGATACGCGGGAAGCTGACCCCCTCCAGCGTGCCGCGCCCTTCGCACAGGTCAGCGCAGGCCATGTCGACCACGCCGGGCAGCGCCACCTGATCGCCATCATATTGCGCCACGACGATGCAGCGATCGCCGCCGGAAAAGCTCAGGATCAGCTTGTCGCCCGCCCGGCGCGCCTGCCCCTGTCCGCGGCAGCGTTGCTCCTCGCCGAAATTGGCCTCCAGCCCGAACCGCAGCGCGCCACTTTTGCCGGGGATGACGCACAGCGCATCGCGCCCGGCTTCATGGTCACGCTGGAATTGGCCGATGGGGGAAATCGTCGCCGCGTCCGCAATCGCCCCGCTGGCAATCGCCGCCTGCTCCAGCCCGGACGCCGTAACGCTGCCCGTCACCGATCCCGTATCGGGGGCAGGTTCACGCTGGCACCCCGCCAGCAGTAACAACAGGACAGCGCTAGTCCGCCGCATCGACCGCCATGAGTCCGTCCGCCCCGACCCGGCGGAAAAAACAGGATCGAGCGCCGGTGTGGCATGTCGGCCCGGCCGGCACCGCCTTCACCCAGACCGCATCCTGATCGCAATCAATGCGCAGGTCGCGGACCTCCAGCATATGGCCGGACGTCTCGCCCTTCTTCCACAGCGACTGGCGACTACGCGACCAGAAATGGGCAAGGCCCGTTTCGACCGTCAGCGCCAGCGCCTGCGCATTCATATGCGCCACCATCAGCACGTCGCCGCTGGCCACATCAGTGACCACAGCGGTGATCAGCCCATGGGCGTCATATTTGGGATTAAGGGTCAGCCCCGTGTCGCGTGCATCGGTCATGCCGGGGCTATAGAGCGCAATCGCGATGCTGCGAAGCCCCTTCCCGCCTGCCCGGCAATTATGCCGGGGACAGGCCAGGAAAAGTAAAAATGGGGCGATCGAGGGGTCTTGAACCCCCGACCTCCGGTACCACAAACCGGCGCTCTAACCAACTGAGCTACGATCGCCACAGCATTACCTTGGGGCACTTGGCCCCGCGAGAAGTGGGCACATATGCGGCGGATAACCGGGCGTCAAGCAGGCAATTGCACCCATGCCATCTTTCGCCGGGGTTACAGCCCCGCCGCCTTCATCTGCGCGCGCAGCTTTACCAGTGTCCGCTCCGGCACCCTCGGCCGCTCCCCCGCCGCCTTGCCCTTGCGCAGCCGCTCGCGCACCTTCTCCGGCGGATTGACGACGCGCACCCGCACCGCAACCTGCCCCTGCGCGCGCATCCCCAATTGCTCGGCCGCCCCGCGCGACAGGTCGATCACCCGCCCCTTGCCCGCAAACGGCCCGCGATCATTGACCCGCACGACGATGGTACGCCCACTGTCCAGCGCCGTCACCTCGACATAGCTGGGCAGCGGCAGGCTGGTATGCGCCGCCGTCACCCAGCCGGGTCGGAACCGCTCACCATTGGCGGTGCGATTGCCCGATTCCGATCCATACCAGCTGGCATAGCCCAGCATGTCATAGCCCGGATCGGCAGCCGGCACATAGGTGACCCCGCGCACCACATAGGGTGGCCCGATCCTGACCGGCACATCGCGCACCGGGCGATAATCGCCCCCGGCACAGGCCGACAGAGCCAGTGCCAGCCCCAGCACACTGGCGGCACCCGTTCTACCCGTCATGCCACCCCCAACTCTCCACATCATCCTACCAAAAGAAAAGGGGTGAAGGCTGCATCAGCCTTCACCCCCTTGCCCAGACATACATGCGCGCTTGGGGGTGCCCCCTGTGGCAACGCTACTCTCCTAAATGCTTTCCGGCCGCGACACCGGTAGTGGTCAGACGTGAGCGCTCACCAAATGGCAAACGCTCCGACCGTCAGTTGACCGAATCCTTCAGGCCCTTGCCTGCCTTGAACTTGGGTTGAGCCGAAGCCTTGATCGTCATCGTCTCGCCGGTGCGCGGGTTGCGACCGGTTGATGCCTTGCGCTGCGAAACGGAAAAAGTACCAAAACCAACCAGGCGCACTTCGTCGCCCTTCTTCAACGCACCGGTGATGGCGTCGAATACACCTTCGACGGCCTTGCTGGCGTCGCTTTTGCTGAGACCGCTGCTGTCGGCGACAGCGCTGATAAGATCCTGCTTGTTCATGCCTTGGGAACCCCCTTGTGCTATTTGGTTGTGTAGGAATCGCGGCGTAGGCGGCGCAATAAGGCGCAGCTTCCAGCGCCTGTCAAAGGGAAAGCGACGAAGTCACCAGCTTCGATGCAATTTTGCGTCATCATGTGCAAAACGCCCTGAAACCGGCGGATATCGGTCGCTTTCCCGTTCGATCAATGCCGCAGTGCAGCATCCCCGTCGCGTGACGACCCGGTGCTGGGCTGCGCGGCGAGGTCATCTTCCTCGGTCCAGGCGATCGCTTCGGGCAGTGACACCAGTGCGCGCGCCAGCACTTCGTCGACATGCGACACCGGCACGATTTCCAGCCCGTCGCGGATGTTGGCCGGAATTTCCGCTAGGTCTTTCTCATTTTCCTGCGGAATCAGCACCGTCTTGATGCCCCCGCGCAGCGCCGCCAGCAGCTTCTCCTTCAGACCGCCGATCGGCAGTACCCGGCCACGCAAAGTCACTTCGCCGGTCATCGCCACATCCTTGTGGACCGGGATGCCGGTCAGGGTGGACACGATGCAGGTGACCATCCCGATACCCGCCGACGGACCATCCTTGGGCACCGCCCCTTCGGGCAGATGGATATGGATGTCCTTCCGGTTGAACAGGCTGGGCTTGATACCATAGCCGGGCGAGCGCGCGCGGACGTAGGAAAATGCCGCCTGAATCGATTCGTTCATCACCTCACCGAGCTTGCCGGTGGTCTTGATCATGCCCTTGCCGGGCACCGTCACGGCCTCGATCGTCAGCAGTTCGCCGCCAACCTCGGTCCAGGCCAGACCCGTAACCGCGCCGATCTGATGCTCATCCTCACCCACGCCATGGCGGAATTTACGTACCCCCGCATAGTCGGCCAGATTGTCAGGCGTGATGACGACCTTGTCATAGGCGCCTTCCAGTATCTTGCGCAGCGCCTTGCGGGCGAGGCGCGCAATCTCGCGCTCCAGCGTGCGGACACCCGCTTCGCGGGTATAGTAACGAATGAGGTCGCGAACGGCCTCCTCCGTCACCACGAATTCGCCGTCCTTCAGGCCATGGGCGTCGATCTGCTTGGCGATCAGATGGCGCTGGGCGATCTCGACCTTCTCGTCCTCGGTATAGCCCTCCAGCCGGATGATCTCCATCCGGTCGAGCAGGGCTTGCGGCAAATTCAGCGAGTTGGCGGTCGTCACGAACATGATGTCTGACAGATCGACGTCGATCTCCAGATAATGGTCCTGAAACTTGTTATTCTGTTCCGGGTCCAGCACTTCCAGCAAAGCCGACGCCGGATCGCCACGGAAATCCTGGCCGAGCTTGTCGATCTCGTCGAGCAGGAACAACGGATTCATCGTCCCCGCCTTTTTCAGGTTGGTCACGATCTTGCCTGGCAGCGACCCGATATAGGTCCGCCTGTGACCGCGAATCTCCGCCTCATCACGCACGCCGCCCAGCGACTGGCGCACAAATTCGCGCCCGGTCGCCTTGGCGATCGAGCGGCCCAGCGACGTCTTACCCACGCCCGGCGGGCCGACGAGGCACAGGATCGGACCTTTCAGCTTGTTGGTGCGCGCCTGCACAGCCAGATATTCGATGATCCGGTCCTTGACCTTGTCGAGCGCGAAATGATCCTCGTCCAGCACATCCTGCGCGCGCTTCAGGTCATTCTTGACCTTGCCTTTCTTGCCCCAGGGCAGACCCAGCAGCACGTCGAGATAGTTGCGCACCACCGTCGCTTCGGCCGACATGGGCTGCATGCCCTTGAGCTTCTTCAACTCGGCGGTCGCCTTGGCGCGCGCTTCCTTGCTCAGCTTGGTCTTGGCGATTTTCTCGGTCAGTTCGGCAAGCTCGTCGCCTTCCTCACCCTCGCCATTGCCCAGTTCGCGCTGGATCGCCTTCAACTGCTCGTTGAGATAATATTCGCGCTGGGTCTTTTCCATCTGGCGCTTCACGCGACCACGGATCTTCTTTTCGACCTGGAGCACACCCAGTTCACCCTCCATGAAGGCGAACACCATCTCCAGCCGCTTGACCGGATCGGCCTCGACCAGCAGCGACTGCTTGTCGGATACCTTGACGTTGATATTGGCCGACACCGCGTCGGCCAGCCGCCCGGCATCCTCAATCTCGCGCAGCTGCACCGGGGTTTCGGCGGGCAGCTTCTTGTTGAGCTTGGCGTAATTTTCAAACTGTTCCGCCACCGACCGCATCAGCGCGGCGGCTTCCGGGCCTTCGGCGACAATATCCTCTACGGTCTCGACGTCCGAAACCAGATAGCCATCCTTGCTGTCCATAGTCTGCAAACGCGCGCGATGCTTGCCCTCCACCAGCACCCGCACGGTGCCATCGGGCAGCTTGAGCAGCTGCAACACGATGGCGACGACGCCCGTGTCGTAAAGCGAATCACGGCCCGGATCATCCTCGGCCGGATCAAGCTGCGACACGAGGAAGATTTCCTTGGAACCTTCCATCGCCGCTTCCAGCGCGGCAACGCTCTTGTCACGGCCAACGAAGAGCGGGACGATCATCTGCGGAAAGACGACAATGTCACGCAGCGGCAGAAGGGGATATTGCACAGTCATTCACTCTCCGGGGCCAAAAGACGCGGCCCTGTCCTACGGTTCATCGCCTTTATGGGGATGCCCGTCGCACCAATCAATCGTCACTTGTCATAATGCCGCAACGATGAACCGGGGGTTATCAGGTTTTGGTGGGCCAGGAATGGTCCTACACCCATCAGAATGGCAGCTTGAAGCCGGGCGGCAGTTGCAGGCCGGATGTCATCTTGCCCATTTCCGCATTGCTAACCTCATCGGCCTTCTTGCGCGCATCGTTGAAGGCGGCGGTGACCAGATCCTCCAATATCTGCTTTTCGGACGGCGCGAGCAGCGTGTCGTCGATCGATACGCCGATGATCCGCCCCTTGGCCGACGCGCGCACCTTTACCAGCCCACCGCCAGCCGCGCCTTCGACTTCCAGCTTGTCCAGATTATCCTGCGCGCGTTGCAGTTCCTCCTGCACGCGGGTCGCCATGCCCAATATTTCGTTCAGATCTTTCATGCCTCATGCACTCCATTGTTCCGGCTGGTCGGTCTCGACCAGCGCAGCATCGGGGAAAGCGGCCATCGCCGCCTTGACCACCGGGATTTCCAATATGTCGGCGCGGGCTTCGGCCTTTGCCGCTTCTTCCCGCTCCAGCAAGGTCGGCTGGGCCGCCGCATCGCTTGCCGTCACGCGCCATCCGCTGCCCGTCATCTCGCGCAATGTCTGTGTCAGGCGCGTCGCGAAATCGGACGGCAGTTGCGGCGTCGCGCGATACTCCAGTTCGGGCGGCGCATAGCGCACCAGCCCGACACAATCATGCAGTTCCTGCGCCAGCTGCCCCTTGCCCTTTTGCCACAGCGCTTCGATCAGATCCTCGAACGTGGCAGGCAGGTTCGCCGCCGGGCCAGCCGATGGAGCAGCGGCAACCGCCCCCGGCGTCGCAGCGGCGGCAGGACCGCCCTCGCGCAACAACCGCGCCAGTTCGCCCGGATCGGGCATGGTCGCCGCATGCATTATCCGCAACAGCGCCATTTCGCAGCTTTCGATCGGCAGGATCGCCCCCGCCACCTCGTCATGCCCTTTCAGCAGCAATTGCCACAACCGATGCAATGGCGCGAAGCCGAGATGCGACGCCCAGTCGGCCAGCGCCTCGCGCTCCTCGGCCGACTGGCCGGGGCTGACAACGTCGCGCCCCGCCTTCACCAGCGTCACCGCATGAACCAGTTCCAGCAGTCCACGCATCAGCGCCAGCGGCTCCACCCCCAGCGCATATTGATCGCGCACTCCGCTCAGCAACGCAGCGGTATCGCCCTCCAGCAGCAGCCCCAGCAACCGGCGCACCGATCCGCGATCCGACAGGCCCAGCATGTCGCGTACCTGGGTGGCGGTGACCATCGGTTCGCCTTCACCCATTTCGGCATGGGCAATGGCCTGATCCAGTATCGACAGCCCGTCGCGCGCCGACCCTTCGGCCGCCTGCGCGATCAGCGACAGCGCATCCGCCTCCGCCCCGACGCCCTCCGCCTCCACGACATGGGCAAAATGCCCCGCCAGCAATTCGGCAGGAATCCGGCGCAGATCGAATCGCTGGCAGCGCGACAGCACCGTCACCGGCACCTTGTTCACCTCGGTCGTCGCAAACAGGAATTTCACATGGGCGGGCGGCTCCTCCAGCGTTTTCAACAGCGCGTTGAACGCATTTTTGGAGAGCATATGCACTTCGTCGATGATGTAGATCTTGTAGCGCGCCGACACGGCGGCATAGCGCACCGCCTCGATAATCTCGCGCACATCATCGACACCGGTATGGCTGGCCGCGTCCATCTCGACCACGTCAATATGCCGCCCCTCGGCAATCGCGCGGCACGGCTCGCACACGCCGCACGGGTCGATCGTCGGCCCGCCATGCCCGTCCTCGCCAATGCAGTTCAGCGCCTTGGCGATCAGCCGCGCGGTCGACGTCTTGCCGACCCCGCGCACCCCGGTCATCAGAAAGGCATGGGCCAGCCGCCCCCGCTTGATCGCATTGCCCAGCGTCTGGACCATCGCGTCCTGGCCGATCAGTTCGCGGAAATTGCGCGGCCGGTATTTGCGCGCAAGGACGCGATAGGGCTGGGGGGAATCGGACATGGGCTTTGTCTAGCCGTTCAGATGGCTATTGTCGAAGCGGGATGATGGCTGGAAGGTGGGAGCCGGAACGACCCGTGGCAAAATCACTGTGGCTGCTTCCGTCAGGACCTGACCAGGTTGGCGACGACCTCGTCCGCCCGACTCCCGGCGCGGCATATGGCGAAGAAGGATGGGGATGGCAAGGGGTAGTCCACTAGCCCGTCCGTGTCGAGCGAAGTAGCGCAACGGCTTCTCGACTTCGCTCGAAGCGAACGGACTTTGGATTATTCCAACCCGCTCTTCTGCGCCTTCGCCAGAAAATCGAGCGCCGCCTGCGCCGCCTGCGCAATCGCTGCTTCGGCCGCCTTGGCGTCCACCGCGGGCCGATCGAGATAGATCGCCAATATATATTCCTCGCCCGACGGCGCCTTCACCAGCGCGACATCATTATAGGCGGTGCCGCACGTTCCGGTCTTGCTGCCCGACGTCCAGCCTTCGGGCAGGCCCGCCTTGATCCTTTTGTCGCCGGTGCTGCTGGCGTTGAGCCAGGCGCGCAGTTGATCAGCGCTCGCGCCCTGCATGTCACGGAACAGCAGCCGCCCCATCAGCCCGGCCATCGCCGCTGGCGTCGTCGTGTCGCGCGGATCGCCCGGCGCATTCTCGTTCAGCGTCGGTTCGTTGCGATCCAGCCGGGTGACACTGTCGCCGTGCGCCCGCATGAACGCCGTCAGCCCCTGCGGCCCGCCCAGCATCGGCAGCAGCAGGTTGGCCGCGCTATTATCGCTCACCTCGACCGCCGCCTGCGCCAGTTCGGCCATGCTCATCCGGCCGCGCTTCCTGTTCTTTTTCACCACCGGCGCGTAATCGAGAATATCGTCCTTGCCGAACGGGATTTCCCCCTCCAGCCCGAATTTGCCACCCTCCGCGCCAATCAGCACGGCGGCAGCCAGCGGCGCCTTGAAGGTCGAACAGAGCGCAAATCGCTCGTCCCGGTTAAAGCCCAGTATCAGCGCGCCCTTGCTGTCCACCAGCGCGACGCCCAGCCGCCCGCCGGTTTCCTCCTCGATCGTCTTGGGATTGCGCACGGACGTCAGCGCCGATTGCGGCACCAGATAGCGCGGCGGTGGCGGCAGCAGCGAATCGAGTCGCCCGGTCGGCACCGGCTCCTTCGCCTTCTTCGGCGCCGCCAGCGTCGGCGCAGCGATGCACAGGATAGCCGCCAGCGTTACGGCGCGAAGGGTTGGACTCATGATGATGCTCACATGCCCTGCATATTATAGGATTCGGCCGGGATGCGGACGGTCAGGCTCTCCAGCGCTTCGGTCAGTATGATCTGGCAGGACAGGCGGCTGGTGCGGGTGGCGGCAGCGGCCAGATCCAGCATATCCTCCTCATCCTCGCTCGCACGGCCAAGGCGCGGAAAATCGGCCGCGTCGATGATGACGTGGCAGGTGGAACAGGCCATTTGCCCTTCGCAGGTTCCCTCCAGCGGCAGGCCCGCCGCCTGCGCCACGTCCAGCAGGACCGATCCCACCGGCGCGTCGACTTCCTGCCGTCGCTCGCCATCGGCGCTGATGAATATGATCCTGGTCATTGACGCGACGCTCCCTGCTACGGCGCCGCTTGTGCGGCTGCCGCCCTGTTCATTACCTCCGCAGCGCTCTCCAGTTCGGCCGGTGTCGTGTAGCGGCCAAAGCCGATCCGCACCGATCCACGCGCCTGTGCGTCTGTCAGGCCCAGTGCGCGCAGCACATGGCTAGGCCGCCCGGACCCGCTTGCGCAAGCGCTTCCCAACGAAAAAGCAATATTGCGGCAATATGATAATAATTGCGCGCCGTCGATTCCTTCGCGCCGCAGGTTCAGATTGCCGGGATAGCGCGCCTCTGCGCTGCCATTCAGCGTCCAGTCGGCAAACAGGTCGCGTGCCAGCATCGACAGCCTTTCGACATGCGCGCGATCATCGTCGGCCCGCTCGCGCATCAATCGCGCTGCCACGCCGAATCCGGCACACAGGGCAGGCGACAACGTACCCGAACGCAGGCCGCCCTCCTGCCCCCCGCCATGGATCAGCGGCGCAGGCTTAACCCCGTCGCGCAACCAGAGCGCGCCCACGCCCTTGGGGCCATGAATCTTGTGGGCGCTGATCGCCACCATGTCGCAGCTGTCGGGGATCGGCACCCGGCCATAGCCCTGCACCGCGTCGCACAGGAACAAGGCACTGGCCTCATGCGCCAGTTCCGCCAGCGTGGCGACCGGCTGGACCACGCCAATCTCATTATTGACCAGCATAGCCACCACCAGCGCTACGCCGGGACGGATCGCCTGCGCGGCGGCATCCATGTCCACCAGACCGTCGGCCCCGACCGGCAGGATGGTGACGCTACGCCCCGCCCGGCGCAACGCCTCGACCGTATCGAGCACGGCGGCATGTTCGGTCGCGATCGTCACAATGTCGCCCGACGACGCGCCCTGTATCGCGATATTGATCGCCTCGGTCGCCCCGGACGTGAACAATAGCCGCCCACCGCCCGGCAGCAACCGACCTATCTCCTCCCGCGCCACCTCGACCTGCGCAGCGGCGGCCCGCCCCAGACGGTGCGCGCTGTGCGGATTGGCGAACTGGTCGCGCAACAACGGCACCATCGCATCGAACGCCTCTGGTGCCAGCGGCGTGGTCGCCTGATAATCGAGATAGATCATCGCACGGATGTCCGCGTCGCCATGGCAGTCCATTGCCCCAGAAAGCGCTCGACATCTGCCGCGCCCGTCTGCGGCCCGAAACTCACTCGCACGACTTTATTCGCCGCCGCCTCGTCCCATCCCATCGCGTGCAGCACATGGCTGGTCTTGAGTGATCCCGACGAACAGGCGCTGCCCGCCGACACCGAAATCCCCGCCAGATCGAACTGGATGAGCTGCGCCCGCGCCGACAGGCCGGGCATCCGGTAGCTGGCGATGGCCGGGATCCGCGGCGCATCTCGCGCAACCACCTGGCCCCCCGCCGCCTCGACCCCCGCATCCAGCCGCGCCCTTAGCCTCGCCGCATTGGGCAACCAATCCGCGCGCGCCTCCAGCGCTGCCGCCATGGCCAATATGGCGGGCAAATTCTCCGTCCCCGCCCGATAACCCTGTTCCTGCCCGCCCCCGGCGTGCAGCAGCCCCAAATCCCGCACCAGCAAAGCACCAATCCCCGGCGGCCCGCCAAATTTATGTGCGCTGATCGCGATCATGTCGGCGTCGGGCAGCGCCAACTTCCCCGCACTCTGCGCGCAATCGGCGAACAGCAACGCGCCGTCGCGCTCCAGCACATCAAGCGGCTGGATCACCCCGGTCTCATTATTCACATGCTGGATGGCAAACATAACACCGTCATCCCCGCCTGCGCGGGAATGACGGACGGAGATGATCCCATCCCCATCGACCGCCAGCCGCTCCGCCCCCGGCGTCACCCGCAACACCGAATCATGCTCGACCGGAGACGTAACAACCCGCGCCGCCTTCGCGCGCATAAGGCCAATCGCAATCGCCTCGCTCGCCCCCGACGTGAAGATCACATGCCCCCGCCACCCCAGCGCCTCTGCAATCCGCGCCCGCGCGCGCTCCAGCGTCGCACGCGCCGCGCGCCCATCGGCATGGGGGCTGGACGGGTTGGCCCAGCGGTCCAGCGCATCGATCATCGCCGCCTTGGCTGCGGGCAGCATCGGCGTGGTTGCGGCATGGTCCAGGTAAAGGCGTTCGGCAGCCACGATGCGATGCTACTCATTGATTGCGGAAATGGCGGCGGCTTCTATATAGGCGGTCTGCCGCGCAGCGCCAGCTTCTGGCGCGGCGCGCGTCCTTTTGCCACCGCCCGCCGACCTGACTCAGCTGTTCGGTGGCCATAACGATAACAGGTGCCATGCCCGACGTAATCTTTACCGGACCCGAAGGTCGCCTCGAAGGTCGCTTCAGCCCCCCGCCCCGCCCGCGTGCGCCGGTCGCCATGATCCTGCATCCGCACCCCCAGGGCGGCGGCACGATGAACGACCGCATCACCCAGGCGCTTTACAAGACCTTCGTGAAGCGCGGTTTTGCCGTGCTCCGCTTCAACTTCCGGGGTGTCGGCCGCAGCCAGGGCACGTTCGACAATGGCATCGGCGAATTGTCCGACGCCGCAGCGGCGCTCGACTGGGTACAGAGCTTCCACCCCGAAGCGCAGACCACCTGGATCGCGGGCTTCTCCTTCGGCGCATGGATCGGGATGCAACTGTTGATGCGCCGCCCGGAAATTCGCGGCTTCATCTCGGTCGCGCCGCCCGCCAACATGTACGACTTCTCCTTCCTCGCGCCCTGCCCCTCGTCGGGCATCATCGTGCAGGGCACCGGCGATGAAGTCGTGACCGCCAGCGCCGTGCAGAAACTGGTCGACAAGCTGCGCACGCAAAAGGGCATCACCATCCACCACGACGAAATTCGTGGCGCCAACCATTTCTTCGAGCATGAACTCGACCAGCTGATGAAGTCGGTCGACAATTATCTCGACATGCGCCTGTCCCCGGACTCGCCGATCCGCTGAGGATCATGGTCGCGCAAAGGAAAGAGGGGCTGCCGCAAGGCGGCCCCTTTTGTGTGGCGATGATGCAATTATTGGCACGTCCAACAAAACCTATGTCCTCCCCCTCCCCAAGGGGAGGATTTTGGTGCCGGGTTTGCAAGGGGCATGATCGTCTTTGATGCGCGGTGGCAGCCCGCCCCAATCCCTTCTTCTCCGATCCCAGCTTTTTCACGCTTGGCCCATCGGTAGCCGGGCGATACGCCCGCCGCCATGTCGCAATCGCCAGAGCCTAAACCCCGCCTGATCTGGAGCCGCTATTACAGCGCCTTCGTCCCCGCCCCGCCCGGCCCCGGCTTCCTCGATCGGATGAAGGCAGCCAGCGGCGCAATTGGCGGCATTGCCATCACCGGGCTGCTGTGCGGGCTGATGCTGGGCAACGGCCTGGCCCATCCCCTGCTCGTTGCCCCCATGGGTGCGTCCGCTGTGCTGCTGTTCGCTGTTCCTGCCAGCCCGTTGGCGCAACCATGGCCGGTCCTGGGCGGTAACGTCATTTCAGCGCTGGTCGGCATCGCGGTCAGCCATATCATGCCCAATCCCACGATCGCGGCGGCACTGGCCGTTGGCGCGGCCATCGCCATCATGTCGCTGCTCCGCTGCCTCCATCCGCCCGGTGGCGCGGTTGCCCTGTCCGCCGTGCTGGGGGCTGGCGGACCGGCAGGCGACTATATGTTTGCGCTTGTTCCGGTCGGTCTGAACACATTGCTGCTGCTCGTCGTCGCCATCCTGTTCCATCGCCTCGCCGGGCACAGCTATCCCCATGTTCCGCCCAAGGCACCAGCGCCACACGGCACGACCGATCCGGCACCGCTGCTGCGATCCGCGCCGACCGATCGGGATGTGGCCGATGCGCTCCATGGCTATGGCGACATGCTTGATGTGGACGAAGCCGATCTGCGGCAATTGCTGGTGGATGCACAATTGCGTGCCGCCGAACGCACGCATGGGACGATCCGCTGTGGCGATATCATGTCGCGCGACGTGCTGCACGTCACCATGGACCAGCCGGTTGATCATGTCCGGACGTTGATGCAGGCACGCCGCCTTTTGTCGCTACCCGTGCTGGACGATGCGGGGCGGGTCCAGGGATTGATCGGCGCGCTGGACCTGTCGCGCGATGGCGCACAGGCAGGGGACGTTGCCGGCCGCGCTTTATTCGTCCATCCCGACACGCCGATCGCGCGCCTGATCGGCCCGTTGAGCAGCGGCGTCCGGCATGAGGCCGTGGTTGTTGATTCCGATTATCGGTTACAGGGACTGGTCACCCAGACCGATCTGCTGGCTGCGTTGGCGCTACGGGTCAGCGCTGCTCCAGCCCCGGCAGATCCGGCCCCGGAATTGCCGTGATCGCGACATTGCCGAACATCACCAGCCCCGCGACGATCATCAATGCGCCCCGTTTCCGGTCGCGCAGCTTGATAAGGACATACAGCCCGCCGCCAGTCAGCAGCAGCCCGGCGAGCATAAGGATAGATAAAATCGTGCCTGTCATGCCCCTTCCCATAAGGGCGGCGGTGCACGGTGGCAATTGCCGCCCTCACCCCCTATGAGGCGCGGGAACGAATCACCCCCGTGGTGAAGGGACGCATTCCATATGAAAATCGCACTCGCATCCGATCATGCCGCCATCGACCTGAAGGCGGAACTGGCCCAATGGCTGCGCGACGAAGGACATGAGGTAGCAGACCTTGGCCCGGCGACGACCGACAGGGTCGATTATCCCGATTATGGTTACAAGCTGGCGACAGCCATAGCGTCCGGTGCAGCGGAACGCGGCATTGCGCTGTGCGGTTCGGGCATCGGCATCTCCATCGCCGTCAATCGCAACCCGGCCTGCCGCTGCGCGCTGGTCGGCGAACCATTGTCGGCGGCCCTGTCGCGCGAACATAATGATGCCAATGTCCTGGCCATGGGCGCGCGCCTCACTGGCGTGGACATGGCCAAGGCCTGCGTCACCGCCTTCCTCACCACCGATTTTGGCGGAGGCCGACACACTGGCCGCGTCGAAAAACTATCCCAGCCCGCGCTCTGAAAGGAAGTTTCGATGAGCACCGACACCCTCGCCCCCGCCATCCGCCAGGACGGCTTCTTCAGCGAAAATCTCGCCAGCGCGGACCCGGAAATCTTCGGCGCGATTGGTAACGAACTGAAGCGTCAGCAGGACAAGATCGAATTGATCGCGTCCGAAAATATCGTGTCGAAAGCGGTGCTGGAAGCCGCAGGCTCCATCTTCACCAACAAATATGCCGAGGGTTATCCGGGCAAGCGTTACTATGGCGGCTGCGAATATGCCGACGTCGTGGAAACGCTGGCGATCGAGCGCGCCAAGCAATTGTTCGGTGCCAACTTTGCCAATGTGCAGCCCAATAGCGGCAGCCAGATGAACCAGGCGGTGTTCCTCGCCTTGCTCCAGCCGGGCGACACCTTCATGGGTCTCGACCTGTCGTCGGGCGGCCATCTGACCCACGGGTCGCCGGTCAACATGAGCGGCAAATGGTTCAACCCCGTCGCTTATGGCGTGCGCGCCGACGATCATCTGATCGACATGGACGAAGTCGCCCGCATCGCCCGCGAGTGCAAGCCCAAGCTCATCATCTGCGGCGGCACCGCTTATTCGCGTGTCTGGGATTTCCCCCGCTTCCGCGAAATTGCCGATGAAGTGGGCGCCTACCTCCTCGCCGACATGTCGCATTTCTCCGGCCTGGTCGCGGGCGGCGCGCATCCCTCGCCCGTCCCTTACGCCCATGTCACCACCACCACCACCCACAAGTCGCTGCGTGGCCCGCGGTCCGGCATCGTCCTGTGCAATGACGAAGCGATCGCCAAGAAGATCAACAGCGCCATCTTCCCCGGTATGCAGGGCGGCCCGCTGATGCACATCATCGCGGCCAAGGCAGTGGCCTTCAAGGAAGCGCTCAGCCCTGAATTCAAGGCCTATGCCCATCAGATCGTCGCCAACGCCCGTGCGCTGAGCGCTACGCTGGCCGACGCGGGCCTGTCGATCGTGTCGGGCGGCACCGACAATCACCTGATGCTGGTCGATCTGCGCGCCAAGAACACGACGGGCAAGGCGGCGGAAAAGGCGCTCGATCGCGCCTTCATCACCTGCAACAAGAATAACGTGCCGTTCGACACCGCCAGCCCGTTCGTGACATCGGGCGTGCGCCTTGGCACCCCCGCCGGCACCACCCGCGGGTTCGGCGAAGCGGAATTCCGCGAGATCGGCCAGTTGATCGCGCAAGTCGTGGAAGGCCTCAAGCGCAATGGCGACGAAGGCGACGGCCAGGTCGAAGCCCATGTCCGCGAAAAGGTGCTGGCCCTCACGAGCCGCTTCCCGATTTATTGAATTTAGTAAAGCCGTTCGGGCTGAGCGAAGTCGAAGCCTTCGCCCGAACAAAGTGAGGGCTTCGCTACGCTCAGCCTGGCCCTTCGACTTCGCTCAGGGCGAACGGAGACTAACTGATCATGCGCTGCCCCTTCTGCGCCCATGAGGACAGCCAGGTGAAGGACAGTCGGCCGACGGAGGATGGCAACGCCATCCGCCGCCGCCGCCAGTGCGAAGCCTGCGCCGCGCGCTTCACCACCTTTGAACGCATCCAGTTGCGCGACATCTGGGTGGTGAAGAGCGAGGGCCGCAAGGAAGCCTTTGAACGCGACAAGCTGGCTCGCTCGATCGGCATCGCCTGCCGCAAGCGCCCGATCGACCCCAGCCGCATCGAAAAGCTCATCTCCGGCATCCAGCGCCAGCTCGAAACCAGCGGCGACACCGAAGTCCCCGCCCGCGCGATCGGCGAAATGGTGATGGAAGGCCTCAAACGCCTCGACAGCGTCGCCTATATCCGCTTCGCCAGCGTCTATAAGGACTTCACAGACGCCAAGGATTTCGAGGAATTTGCGAGCACGGTGAAGGAAGTGGGCGGGTGAGACAAATCACCACCTCCGTTCGCCCTGAGCGAAGTCGAAGGGCTCGACCGAGCGCAGCGAGGTCCTGATCGGCAATGACCTTCCACGCTTACATGCTGCGCTGTTCGGACGGCTCTTATTATACCGGCCATACGGACAGTTTTGAAACGCGGATCGCCCAACATCAGTCAGGCGTCGTCAAAGGGTACACATTCGACCGTCGCCCTGTCGAGCTTGTCTGGTCTGCCGAGTTTGGAACGCGCGCAGAGGCGCTTGCCAGCGAACTGCAAATCAAGGGCTGGTCACGCAAGAAGAAGGAAGCGTTGATCGCTGAAAATTGGGACAAGCTGAAAAAGGCTTCCGTTTCACACACTTCGCCTTCGCTCAGTGATGCCCTTCGACTTCGCTCAGGGCAAACGGAGGATGAGACTGATCCTGCTGACCAATCGGAAACCCAAATGCCCCCGCACCCCGTCATCGTCCTCGTCCGCCCGCAACTCGGCGAGAATATCGGCAAGGCCGCGCGCGCCATGCTCAATTTCGGGCTGACCGAAATGCGGCTGGTCTCCCCCCGCGACGGCTGGCCCAACCCCGATGCCGGCCCTTCGGCCGCAGGCGCGGACTTCATTCTGGATCAGGCGCAGGTTTACGAAACCCTCGCCGAAGCCGTGTCCGACTGCGCCCATGTCTACGCCACCACCGTGCGCAAGCGGGGCGTCACCAAACCGGTCGTGACGCCGGAAGAAGCAGCCCGCGAAATCCACGCGGCGCAGGGCCGCTGCGCCTATATATTCGGGCCGGAACGCTCCGGGCTGGAGACAGAGGATGTCGCACTCGCCCGCAAGATCCTGACGGTGCCGATCAACCCCGAATTCGGCTCCCTGAACCTCGCGCAGGCCGTGATCCTGTGCGCCTATGAATGGTCGAAACAGGCCGATCTGAAACAACCGACCATCACCGACCTGGGCGTACCCGCGCCGCAGGAGGAGTTGGAGGGGATGATCGACCAGTTCACCACATTATTGGAAAAGGTGGGCTATTTCTTCCCGCCCGACCGCGCGCCCGCAACCAAGCTGACGCTGCGCAACCTGCTGACCAAGCCGGGCTGGAACCATCTGGAGGTGCGGACGCTGCGCGGCGTCCTCTCCCACCTCAACCGCCCGCGCGAACGCTAGGTCTAACGCCCCACCTCCGTTCGTTTCGAGCGAAGTCGAGAAACCTGCGCGCGAGACGTTTCTCGAC
>NZ_CAVK010000147.1 GCF_000382885.1 Sphingobium indicum BiD32 | reverse complement strand
TCCTCATAGGATCTGGGCGCGGAAACTGGCATGGCTGCTGGCGCCGCTGGGCGAGCGGCTGTTCGCCTATATCCGGGAAGCCGCCAAGATCCATGGTGACGACACGCCGGTCACGCTGCTGGGCAATGGCGACGGCAGCCGGACCGGGCACTTCTGGGTGTATCTGCGTGATGATCGCTCAAGCGGTGACATGAGCCCGCCGGCCGTGGCCTTCCGCTTCAGCGCCGATCGTGGTGGGGCGCATCCGGCGGAACATCTCACCGGCTATCAGGGATATCTGCAGGCGGACGGCTTTGCTGGATACAACGCGCTGTACCGCGATCCTAAGACCAAGGTGCCCAGGAGCATCGTCGAAGTGGGGTGTTGGAGCCATGCGCGCCGGAAATTTACCGATATCCTAGATAAGAGCCCGTCGCCGATCGCGGCGGAGTCGGTCGTGCGGATCGCTGAACTCTTCGCCATCGAGCGAGATATCAAGGGTGCGCCACCTGATGAGCGAAGACGCATCCGCCAAATCAAGGCCGTGCCGAAGCTGGAGGCATTGCGCGTCTGGCTCGAAACCCAGAACCGAGGCCTGTCGTCCGACAGCAATCTGGCGCGTGCCTGTCGCTATCCGCTGAACCGCTGGCATGCCATGATCCGCTACTGCGATGACGGTCGGCTCGAGATCAGCAACAATCTGGTAGAAAACGCCCTGCGCGGTGTCGCGCTCGGGCGCCGGAACTGGATGTTCGTCGGCTCCATGAAGGGGGGAGAGGCCGCCGCGCTCTTCTACGCCCTGGCGGACACATGCCGGCTCAACGGCGTCGAGCCCGAGGCATGGTTCACTGACGTCATCGAGCGCATCGGTGATCACCCGATCAATCGGATCGATGACTTCTTGCCGTGGAACTGGCAGGCATCAAAGCTGACCAACGATCTGGAGAAGGCTGCGTGAGCAACGGCACTGTCGTGCGGTTGAAGATTACGCTGGACGATGTCACGCCGGCCGTCAGCCGAACGCTGGAGGTGCCGCTCAATATCCGGCTCGACCGTCTGCACACCATCATCCAGACCGCCTTCTCCTGGACGGACTCTCACCTGTGGGAAATGAGCTTCGGGCAAACCGGCTTTGGCATCCTGATCCTGAATATGGCTTCGACGGGCCGCTCGACGCTCGTAAGGCCACTCTCGCCCAGGTCCTGGCGGATACGAGGCGCAAGACCTTCCGATATCTCTATGACTTTGGCGATGCCTGGGAGCATAGCGTCAAGATCGAGCGCATCAGCCCGGCCAGCCCGCACCTGACATATCCGCTCATCCTCGATGCAGTAGGCATGCGGCCGCCAGAGGACTGTGGCGGCCCATGGGGTTACGCCGAAAAGCTCGAAGCGCTCGGCGACCCACATCATGAATATTACGAAGAGGCGCTAGACACCCTCGGCGACGACCATGATCCCAACGCCAAGCCCGATATCCTCCTGATAGAGGCAAGGCTGGAAGCGCTCGCGAAAAAATGGGCGCCACGGACACGCCGGAAAGCCTGAAAGGCCGCGTCAACGCCGCCTTCCGTCGGCGCTTACGACCGTAATGCTGAACACTCCTTTATCCCACCGCCCGCGCGCTCAGGCTTGGATGCGCGATAGGCGCGTCCAGCCTCTTCGCAATCGCGATCGCTCCGATGTGCCGGCTGGGCGGTTCGCAGGGTGAGGAAAGGCACGTCTATCCGCCGTTCTCCAAAGACGATTTCACGAGAGAGAAGACGTTCAGGGGCATCTTATCCGCCCGGCCAATCTGCAGGCAGAGCGCAACGTAGTGAGCATCGTGGGCAAGCCCGTCGTGTCGGTCGATCTTCCCGCTTCACCTGATCAGGCTGATCAGGTGCCGGGCAATACCCGACGGGCAACTAGGACATCAAACCACTTTCGGAACATATCTTCCGTGTCCATGCAGCCGTGGAATCCAGCTTGGCGCAGTTTGATGCCGCTTACCAGCATGGGTGGCGGCGGCGTTGTCGCGCCACTGCGGAAGCAGATATCTGCGTAATGATGCGATTCGCCCAGCAAGGCGAGCAACGGTACCGGCTCCAGCCCGTATTGAGCAACAATGCGGGTCCACAGATCCGCCTTCGTCGACAAGTAGGACGCTAACGACATAGGCGCGTCCGGGGCAGATTCCATGCCCAGAACCTCCGCAAACGTTGGCCAAAGACCGCGCCAAGTGAACACGTCGCCATTTGTAATATTGAAGATTTCGTTCCATGCGGTCGGTGCCTTGACAGCCCAGCGCATAGCGGCAGCGATCAGGTCTGCGTCAACGGCCTCCCATATATAGGTCGGCCCGCCGGGGAAGCCGAAGCCCCGCCCCTCCTCGCGCGCTATGGCTGCGAAGGCACCGATCGTCGGCAGCAAATTCATAGCAACCCCGAGCGCGCCCCCAATGATCAACTGCGGTCGCCAGATCGTCCAATGCCAGTCGGCGGCTACCGCCCGATCGCGCAAATAATCTTCTTGCAGGAAATAGAAATTGTCGTGCTCGTCGCGCGGCGCGCGCTCACGGGCAGGAACCGGGATGGGATGAAGATGGGCACCATAGGCCTTGGTGCCTTGAAGCAGGCTGACATGACGGAGTCGACGGGCGTGCGCCGTCAGCGGCTCCATCAGATTGCGAAGCATGTCGAGGTTGATCACCATCTGGTCATGTTCAAGCCATCCATCGGCAAGTCCGGGAGCTTCGTGCACGGCGGCATAAATAACGTGCTCGACCTCTGCGAATTGACCAGCTGCTGCCCGACATGCTTGCGGATCTCGCAAATCGAGAGAGAAATGGTGAATATTGGCCGCCACGGCGGTCGGCGGTCGGCGCGATAACGCAAGGACATTCCACCCGTCGGCGGAAAATCTGTCCACCGCAGCGTTGCCAACCAGACCGGAGGCGCCGACGATTAGAATCGTACTCGTTGACATCGTCAATGCTCAATGCCTGACGAATTGTGCAGCGCTCGGTTCACGAAGGGCATCCAATTCTTTGATATCCTCCGGAAGAGCAGTGCGTGTCTGAGCTCGCATGCCCCATCGAACGCCTCATAGGATGTGCCATGCCGCGTTTTGATCATCGCCGCCCACCCGCCATTCGACCCTCCGTTGAATTGCCATTTGCTTTATTGCCCAGCCACGCCGCCGAGAAATCGGGCGCCCCTCGCCGCCGTTCATACATCCGGTAACATTCCATCCGCCCTGTAACGTGCGAACCAATAGGCATACATTTCGTCAGCAGCGAGGGCGGGGGTAAATCCGGCCTTGCGTAGCTTTACCGTAGACATCAGCCCGCGCGGCGCAGTACCAGCACCAAGTGTGAAACAAAAGTCGGCGAACTGGAAGGAATTGCCGACCAGTTGCGCTAAATCTGCGTTAGCCATACCGTAGCGCTTGCAAAGCGCGGCCCACTCCTCATCGCGCCCAAGAAAGGATTTGGCGAACTGGATTGGCCGATCATTTCCCACTTCCATACCAAGCGCCCGCGCGATTGCTGGCCACGCCGTCCGCATGGAGACGACCTCCCCATTCGTAACATTAAAAACCTGGTCTTCGGTCTCGACTTTTCCGAACCCCCATTCGAATGCCTCTGCCATTAGTCTGGTATCGGTCGGCTGGAGAATAAAATCTCCTGTTCCCGGATAGTGAAGAGGCTCGCCACGATCCTTCAGGAACGCAGCATAAACGCCGACGGCAGCGATAAGATTCATTGGGCTCCCCATCGCCTGCCCAGTTACCCCCCCCGGCCGGAAAACCGTCCAGTTCCAAGCCCGCCCTTGCCGACGGGCGCGCAGCCAATCCTCTTGTGCCCAGTAGAAATTGGGCACGTCACGACGCTCGGACTGCCCCTCGCGCGCCGGAATGTCGGTAGGACCGACATGAACGCCGTACGCTTTGGGTCCCTGGACAAGAATCACCCGGCGTAAGGCAGTTCCCGGTTCGTCCAGGGACTCCACAAGGTTGGTCAGCATGGTCGCGTTGCGCTCGACGTGAGCGTCGCCTGTCCAACCGTCCACAAGCTGGGCTTCTTCCTGAAGCGCTGCATAGATTATGTGGGTTGTTCGCAGTGCGCGGAGTTTGGCGCGGCAAGCATCCTTATCGGCCAAGTCCAGAGCCAATGGCTTGACGCTGTCCGGATAGTCAACCGGACGGCGCGACACTGCGGTTACACGCCATCCGGCTCCGGCGAAATGCTCAACCGCTGCGCGTCCCACAAGTCCGCTAGCACCTGCCACGATCAGATGGCGGTCATCCCTCATGACGGATGAGCCAGTTTGAGGCGCGGTCGGCCAAAGCGCCCTTCCCTAGACGACATTGTCATATGGCATCTCGCATATCAGCGATTCCAAATGATGCCAAAGAGGTGACTGCCTTCTCCGCAGCCATACGGCCGGCGTCGGCGCAAGTCTGTGTGCCGCCGTCGCCATAGGACTTCACCGAATCCCCGACATTCCAGAGATTGGCGACGGGCGTCTCCTGTTCCATATCCCAACCCGCACAGGCGCGCCGGGCTGGCCAATTGTCGGCCATCGGCGGCGCCACCAGCAGTTTCGCCTCGGCAAAGGCAGGATATTCGAGGCGTTCCTCGACCGCGCTTGGCGATTCAAGAAGCGTCCGCGCGGCCAGCAATTCTGACGCGGCTAAGGCAAGCTCATATGACAGCAGCTGATGCTGGTCGAGCGCCTCTCCACCAATCATGCCGGACTTGGCCAATGGCTCGGTGACGGCATCGAACTGCGCGGAAACGGATGACAACAGCAAAATGTGATCTACCGCGGGAAGCGTTGCAGTGACGGGAACTGGTTGAGCCACGGATCCTTAATCCTTCCTAGTGACGCGAAGCCTTCTGGGAATTCATCCATCTGCGGTGCCAAAGTGACGGGAGGCGAAGCAACGTCGTCGTCTGCCAATTTAGATTCCTAGCTGGCTCGTCAGAGGGTGAGGCCACAAGTGCCGTACAGGGGGACAAGCGTGGAAGCGCAGGGCGGCATCGCTTCGCCCGGCAAGCGCACGTCGGGCCGTTCCGCCCACCTATGGCGGTGTTATGCTCCGCTTCTGCTCCATGAGGGGGCGGATCAGCGAACTATTTACGAATTTCCCGAGCCGACGGATGGGTGTGCCGCGCTAATACAGCGGAGACGCAGACGATCGAGCACCATGCGTCCGAGCAGCTCAAATCCCGTGGAAGGCCGCAATCTCGTTTAATGGTGCACGATCGCTGACCAATCGATTGACCGGGTGCTCGTTACCCGCGTAGCCGATCGCCATCCCGCAAAAGAGTACATGATCGGCTGGCGGATTCAACAATTGGCCAAGCGTTTGCGGATAAAGCACCCAACATTCCTGCGCGCAGCGCCCAGCCCTTCTCCTCAATAGAAGCAGCATCAAGGTCTGAAGAAACATTCCGAGGTCCGATGGGGAGTGCGTAGCTTCCGTCATCAATCTCCGAAGCAAGGCAACATCTACCGAGCGATCGAGAAACACCCTGACTGATCGCAGTTGTTCGGCCGCCTCGCGAATCTTCACATTCCGCTCCTGCCAATTGTCATTACCGGCTATACCAACATTTTATAGGATGGCTTGTTTCGTTGTTTGCTGCAGTCGAACGATGGGGCCGACAAAAACATCGATGCCACATGGTCCCGTAAATCGACGTAAAAGGGCAAGATCGCATCCGGTGTCAGCGTGACAGATAGGTGATTGCCTGCTCCGCGGCCGTACGGCCGGTATCGGCGCAAGCCTGCGTGCCACCATCACCATAGGGCTTCACCGAATCGCCGACGTTCCAGAGATTCGCCACGGGCGTTTCTTGTTCCATATCCCATCCGGCGCAGGTGCGCTGAGCGGGCCAATCGCCGGCCATGGGTGTCGCCACGAGCAGCCTGGCCTCTGCAAATGCGGGATATTCCGCGCGGAGCTCTTCCATCGCGAAGTCGATTTCAGCCTGCTTATCAACCGGTCCCATACTGTCGAGCGGGACCGAATAGGCAACGTAGAGATGCCACCCTTCGGGCGCCGTTTCAGGGCAGGTGGCGGTCAGCTCGCCCAAGGTGCAGAGTCGTTCGGTATTCGCAAAAGTGATGAGGCCGGGGATTTCGACCACACGCTTCGGCAGCGCGAGATAATAATTGAAGATGGTGGTCGGTCGGATCGTGCGCTTTGCACGCGCGACATAGTCCGCACCGAGCGCCGCCTCGCCTGCCAGGGCGATCGTTGCCATGGCGCCAGCGTTGCTGATCACGATCCGGGTAGAAATGGTTGTTTCCACGTCGCCCGTCTCGATGATCACCCCGACGGCTACGCCATCTTCGACGATGATCCGCTTCGCTTTCGTCTCCAGTCGCACCTCGCCACCCCTCCGACGGATGCCATCAGCCAGGTCGTTCCATACCCCGATCGTTCCACGGGAGCAGAAGCCGAACCGCTTGAAAGCGCCTTTGACGCCAAAATAGGTGAGGAAAGCACGCGCCGGTAGCTCATTCGCGTTGGCTGCGAACAAGGCCGCACAGAAATTGCGAAACAGCGCGTGCACCGTCTTGTTCTTCGTGAAGCCAGCCAGCCATTCCTTAGTCGTGAGCTTTTCCTCGGGCAGATCGCCCTCGCGAGCGGCGGCGAACTTAGCCCCAATCTTGGCGGCGCTTTTGGTCAGGCCTCCGAGCAGGAAGCCCAGCCCGCCCTTTGCCGCGTTGACGATCTTGCCATCCACGCGAAAGACGGTGGCAGGGTCTGGCTCGCGCACATCGAGCTCCACGCCAGTCTCATTGAGCAGCCGTTCGAAAACGCCGCCTTTTTCGAGCGCGATCGCACCCATGTTCACCGTGAACCCGTCCACATTGTAGGAGGTTGCGCGACCACCCACACGATCATGATCGTCAATTAGCAATACGGATTTTCCGGCGTTCACCAGGCACGCGGCGGCGAACAGTCCCCCGACTCCTGCGCCAATTACCACCACGTCATAGTGCGCGTCGGCCATATCTATTCTCCCAAATTCGATTGATCAGGCGCGCTCGAACAGAGCTGCCAGGCCCTGCCCTCCGCCGATGCACATCGTCTCAAGCCCGTAGCGGCCATTCCTGCGCCGCAGCTCCCGCAGCAAGGTCGCAAGAATGCGACCGCCAGTCGCACCGATCGGATGGCCAAGCGAAATGCCAGAGCCGTTGACGTTTAACTTGTCGCGATCGTCCCAGCCCCAGCCCTTGAGCACGCCCAGCACCTGCGGAGCGAACGCCTCGTTCAACTCGACCAGGTCGATGTCCTTCCAACCCAGTCCGGTTCGGCGGAACAGACGCTCGACCGCTGGCACGGGGCCAATCCCCATGCGCGACGGCTCGCAGCCGGCCGCAGCCCAGCTATGAAACCACGCGAGCGGCTCCAACTTCAGCTCCGAAAGCATGTCCTCGGCAACCACAAGACAAACTGCGGCCGCATCATTCTGCTGGCTGGCGTTGCCGGCAGTGACCACGCCGCCCTTCTCAATGGGCTTCAGTTCAGCGAGATTTTCGGGCGTCGCGTCTGCGCGGATGCCTTCGTCCTTCACAAAAAATACGGGATCACCGCGTTTCTGAGGCACCGACACCGGAACTAGCTCGTCGTCGAACTTGCCGTCTGCCCACGCTTTGGTCGCGCGCTGGTGGCTCATAGCGGCGTATTCGTCGCATTCTTCGCGCGTGATGCCAAAATCTTTCGCGACATTCTCAGCGGTCTCGATCATTCCGGAGATGACACCGAAGCGATCGATCGGCTGGGACATGATACGGCCACGGGTCAGACGGTCGTGGAGTTCGATCGAACCGGCGCGGACGCCTTTGCGACCTTTGACGGTATAGTGCTCGACCTGGCTCATGCTTTCCACGCCACCGGCGATCACGACATCGGCGGCCCCGGTTTGCACCATCATCGCGGCGTCGATCACCGCCTGCAGGCCCGATCCACACCGTCGATCGAGCTGGTAACCAGGGATCGCCACCGGCAGACCCGCTGCAAGCGCCGACCAGCGCCCAACGGCAGGCGCTTCGCCATTCCCGTAGCCTTGAGCGAAGACGACATCATCGATCCGCTCGGGATCGATTCCTGTCCGCTCAACAAGTGATTTGATGACGATCGCACCGAGTTCGCCTGCCGGAATGTCGGCGATCGTTCCCAGATACTTGCCAACGGCGGTACGGATGGGGGAGACGATGGCAGCTCTACGCATTGAGGAATTCCTGAGAGAAGGTATTGCGCCAAGGCCAAAGCGTCCCGCCGTGTCTTTGCCCACAAACCGCTAAACTCTTGTTCGCGGCGGATCCGTATTCTGGCCCTTGAAGGCAGACTGGGTGTGGCTTGACTGTGCAGTGACTGTCTTCGATCTCGGTCCGGAAAGGCTTTTGATCAGCCTTTCACGGCAGCGCAAGTCCCCCTCAAGGGGAGCAGCCAAGCCCGATGCAGTCAGCTAGAAGGTGGCTATGTATGCCCTCCTTCCCTCGTTGCGCGTCGTCGAAGCGTCATCGTTCGTGGCCTCGCCCACAGCCGGTCTCTATCTAGCGCAGCTGGGCGCGGAGGTGATCCGGTTCGATCAAATTGGGGGCGGACCTGACTTCAAGCGCTGGCCACTTTCTCCTTCTGGCTCAAGCCTGTATTGGGAGGGCTTGAACAAGGGCAAGAAGTCGATCGCGATCGATCTTGGCCGCCCGGAGGGCCGCGAGCTTGCACAACGCCTCGCTACTGCTCCCGGCGCGAATGCTGGTCTGTTGCTCACCAACTATCCGGTCAATTCCTTCCTAGCCCACGATCGGCTTGTGGCGCTGCGGCCGGACCTCGTGACGGTGCGCGTGATGGGTTTGGCGGACGGCGGAAATGCACTCGACTACACGGTTAACTGCGCGGTAGGGTTCCCGCAGATCACGGGGCCCGCTTCGCTCGGGAACGAGCCGGTCAATCATGTCCTACCCGCATGGGATCTACTGACCGGTGCCTACGCCGCATTTGCGCTTCTAGCTGCGGAGCGATCGCGGCGCGAGAGCGGCAAGGGGCGCGAAGTGCGTGTGCCGCTAATGGATATGGCAACCGCGACCATCTCCAATCTGGGCATGATTGGCGAGGTGCTGAGCACGGGCGCCGATCGCACGCGCTACGGCAATCAGCTCTATGGCGCCTTCGGTCGCGACTTCGTCACCGCCGATGGCAAACGCCTGGTAATCATGGCCATCACGCAACGCCAATGGGCAGGCCTGATCGAATCCCTTGGCCTCAGGGAGGCTGTAGCGCACGTCGAGGCAGACCGTGGCGTGAACTTTTCCAAGGACGAGGGTCTTCGCTTCGAGCATCGCGACACGCTCGTTCCGCTTGTCGCCCAGGCAGTGGCCCAGCGGAACAGTGACGAGCTCTTTCCTGACTTCGACGCGCGCGGCGTATGCTGGGGTCCATATAAGGGCATGTATGAAGCCGCGACGGACCCAGCGCTCGTAGCGCGAAACCCGATCTTTTCTTCGATCGAGCATGTGAGCGGGCTCACCTACCCCACGGCCGGAGCCCCGGTCACCATTCCCGAGGAAAGTCGCGGCAGTCCGATACGCGCACCCCGGCTCGGTGAGCATACCGACGAGGTGCTGCTTGAATTGCTCGGGCTCGCTTCGGGCGAAGTCGGAAGCCTGCATGACGCAGGGGTTGTCGCGGGGCCAGAGTGATGAAGCTGCGTTCTCTCTTATTTGTGCCGGGCGACAGGCCCGAACGAATGAAAAAGGCCCTCACGAGCGGGGCTGACGCGCTCATCCTCGACCTTGAGGATTCCGTCGCGCCAGACGCTAAGTCCGCGGCGCGCGAGCATGTCTCTGCCTTTCTCGACCGTCGGCGTGACCATGCCGTGCGGTTGCTGGTCCGCATTAATCCGCTCGAAAGCGGAGAGGCAGAGCGCGACCTGAAGGCGGTTGTCGGTGGCCGCCCGGACGCAATCATGCTTCCGAAGGCGCAAGGGCAGGACTCGATCATGGCCGCTTCAGCGCTCTTATCGGCGCTGGGCGGTTCGATGCCGCTTCTACCCATCGCGGCCGAGACGCCGCCCGCGCTTTTCACGTTGGGAGACTATGCGAAGCTCTCCGTTCACCTTTTCGGCATCACATGGGGAGCCGAAGATCTCGCCGTCTCGCTTGGCGCGGCTCGCAGCCGAGATACGGCCGGCGCGCTCGGCGAACCGCTGCGGGTCGCTCGTGCGATGGTCCTTTTCGCGGCGCAGGCAGCGGGTGTTCCGGCCATAGACACCGTGTTTCCGGATTTCCGAAATACGGCGGCGCTTTCCCGATATGCCACCACAAGCGCGGCTGATGGCTTCAGCGGCATGCTCGCCATACATCCCGCGCAGATTCCGCTGATCAATGCGGCATTCACGCCCGATGAAACGGCCATCGGTCGCGCGCGCGCCATCGTGCAGGCCTTTGGCGACAATCCGGGCAATGGGGCCCTTCAGATAGATGGCAAGATGGTCGACATACCGCACCTCAAGCAGGCGATGGCGCTACTGGAGCGTGCCTCGTGAGCAACTGGGGAGCGTGGACGGGCCGATATGAGACACTCCGCGACCAGGTGACGGACGCGGCGCTTGACCACTTCTGCGCAACGATAGACTCGGAGCGCGGCCACCACACACCGCAGGCATTTCACTGGTGTTTGTGCCTGCCGAGAATCCCCACACGGGAACTTGGGATTGACGGCCATTCACCGAAGGGCGGCTTCCTGCCCCCGATTCCCCTTCCCCGCCGAATGTGGGCGGCGAGTGATGTCGAATTCGTGGCTCCCATACCGTTGGCCGCAGCGATCGAACGGCGCTCGACCGTCGCGAGCGTGAGGGAGAAATCCGGCAAGACGGGACAACTCGTCTTCGTTGAAGTCGAGCATATAACCCGCGCCGATAACGTCGAGGTTGTCCGCGAGCTGCAGACGATTGTTTACCGTGAAGCAACCACGTACATGGCACCGCTACCCGCCATTGGCGCGCCGGACTTATCCAATTGGGAGTGGTCGCGGACGGTGACGCCGGACACGACCATGTTGTTTCGCTTTTCGGCTATCACCTTCAACAGCCATCGTATCCACTACGATCTGCCCTACGCGCTGAACCAGGAATATTATCCGGGCCTCGTGGTCCACGGCCCGCTAATGGCCGCTTTGCTCCTTGATCTCGCGGCTCGTCGGTTTGGTCCGAACGCGCTGTCGCGTTTCTCGTACAAATCCCTTAGCCCCGCGTTCGCCGGGCAGCCGCTGCACCTCGTCGGCCGCGGCGCGGCGCAGATAGAACTCTGTGCCATCGGCGCAGACGGGCGAATGGTCGTGTCGGCCACCGCGACGTTGCGGGGGAACGACCACAAATCAGCACCGCCGGTTTCTTAGATCGAAGGCCGATGAAGCCGCCCATGACCTTCCGATCACGAACTGCGGGTCCGACCGGTTAGCTTGCCGTGGCTGCCACCGACGAGCGGCTATGAAGTCGTGATCGTCGGAAACAACCGGCAAGCCCACCGAACCTCAATCGAACGGCGGATCTGTTCATCGCACTTCAGCCACCATCATCATAGTTGGATAGGCCGACGGCGTTGCGCCGCGAGCCAAACCCGGCCGTCAAAAATGCGAGCGCAGACGGCGGCCACATCTGGGCGCGCAGCAAGAATGTCACCCGCGATCTACGCCATCTTCGAGCAGCGATAGACCGAGTTCAGCCCGGCGACGCAGCCACAAGGTCGGCCGATAGCGAGAGTCGCCGGTGGCCGCGCCGAGGTTGCGCAGGATATCCAAGACCCGCATCGCGCCGATTTCGTCTCCCCAGCTCAGAGGTCCATTGGGATATCCAAGGCCCAACCGAACCGCATCCTCGATGTCCGGGACCGATGCTATGCCGCGTTGCGCAATGTTTGCCGCTATATTGACGATCATTGCGAGGACGCGCTGGACAATGAAGCCAGGGCTGTCGGCGATTAAGGTCGCCGGAGTTCCATCCGTCGAAAACAGGGCAAGCGCTGCTGCCCGGGTCCGCGCCGTCGCGGCGATGCTCGTCATTAACGTGCGATGGCGATCGAGCGGCGGTAAGGGATCAATAGCGACGCAACGCGTCGAATCAAGCCCGCGTTGAACGCAAAAGCCGGCGGTATCGTTCCCCCAAGGCTGCACGACCAGCACTACGTTCGGATCATCTGCGTCGAGCGTCAGCTGCGCACCCGCTGCCTGGGCCAGTGTTATGAGCTCGTCGCGCCGTGAAGCCTCCGGATCGATCCAGAAACAAGGGAGGTCAACTGAGAAGAGCGAAGCGGGCGAAGCGGGC
>NZ_CAVK010000148.1 GCF_000382885.1 Sphingobium indicum BiD32 | reverse complement strand
GACTTCGCTCGAAACGAACGAATCAAGGTAAAGTTATCGGGTTCCAAACGCGATTTGCCCAAGGGAGGCGCGCCATCGAGAGGGTGACACCCCTCCACCATTCGCTTCGCGAACGGTCCCCCTCCCCTTGCAGGGGAGGATTTATTTGCGGCGGTAACGGAAGTACCACACTTCATGGCCCTTTTGCCGGGCCTTGGCTTCGTAGCGGGTCTGGGGCCAGCCGCCGGGGCGGGTGAGGAAGTCGGTGGGGTCGCTGGCCAGCCAGTCGAAATCGGGATGGCCGTTCATCACCATCAGCGCCCAGCGCAGATAGATGGGATGATCGGTGCCGAAGCGGAATTCGCCGCCAGGCTTGAGTTTCCGGGCGATCATCGCGACCGGGCCGGGGTTCATCATCCGGCGCTTGGCATGGCGCGCCTTGGGCCAGGGGTCGGGGTGGAGCAGATAGACGAAACTCAGGCTAGCGTCGGGAAGGCGGTTCAGCACTTCGAGCGCATTGCCCATATGGAGGCGGATATTGCCGAGCGCGCCTTCGCGGATATGGCCGAGCGCGGTGACGACGCCGTTGAGGAACGGTTCGCAGCCGATAAAGCCATGATCGGGCAGCATGTCGGCGCGGTAGGCGAGATGCTCGCCGCCGCCAAAGCCGATCTCGAAATGGAGCGGGCGATCATAGCCGAAGAGCGATGCGGCGGAGACTTCGCCTTCTTCCGGCACGGATATGGCGGGGAGGAGGGTGTCGACCAGTTCCTGTTGCCCCTGCCGCAGCTTGTGGCCCGATTGGCGGCCATAGAGGCGGTTGAGAGTCGTGGGATCGCCGGATTTATGCGCTGTCATGGGGTGCGCGGATAGCGGGCGTGGGCCAAGAACGCAATCGGTGCTAGCGACAGGGCTTGCCGCCATATTCCCTGCGGTTGGGGACATAGGCATTGCCGTTCCAGCGGACCACGGGAAAGCAGAAGCCGGGGCCGCCGATGGAAATATCGGGCCAGCCGCCGACGCCTTTGCTTTTCAGGAATTCCGGGATGCCGATGCTGTTGACGACCAGTTTCCAGCTGCCATTGGGCTGCTGGCTGACCAGCCAGAAAGCCGTGCCGGTATTGCCATAGCAATAGGTGCCGCCTTCGGTGATGACCGCTTCGGGACGGCCATCGCCATTCAGGTCGGCGCGGCTTTCGATCGTGCCGGGCGAATAGGTGGCCGTGCCGGGATCGTCGCAATCGCTGCGCCATTGGGTGCCGCGCCTGGTGAAGCCGGCGGCGCGGAAGATGGCAGCGTCGCCCGATGGCGCGGGGGTTGCGGCGGGGGCGGGCTTTGCC
>NZ_CAVK010000149.1 GCF_000382885.1 Sphingobium indicum BiD32 | reverse complement strand
TCGAATTTGTCGTTGCACACTCGTGTCGATCCCGGAAAGCGTGCGCGAATTGCACCTGTTCGTCGACCATGATGCAGGCGGCGACCTTGCCGAGGAACGCGCGCGCAGCGCCTACGCCTGTGAGAGCTGGACGATCGTCACGCGTCGTCCGCGCGGTCCCGGGAAAGATTGGAACGACGCCTTGCAAGCATGGCTGCGGCCCAAGTCCTGACGAAGAAAGAGGGGAGAAGGCCTTTGGCCTGATGAAGCCCGGCAAGTGGACTGGGCTTCGTCAGGAGGTTCCAAATGCCAAGCTCTGCTCCCGTTCTCTTGCTTGCCCCACCCTCTGAACCGCTGGCCCTTCTGGCCGCGCGCACCATCGCCGCAAGCATGGCATCCGGTGAACCAATTACGCGTCGGCAACTGCATACGCTTCTGACCGATCATTTCGGGGGCACAGATGCAGAGGGGCGCTGGTCGGTGCGCGATGCGCATATCGCGTTGGAATTGGCTCAGACCGAATACCTGCAGGCCAACGCACAGATCGACCTTACCGCTTCGGCGGCCGACGCCGACCGGATGTTTACGGCGCTGGAATCCGAGCTTCCAACCCAGACCAATCGCAGCGACGAGCAGATCGAATGGCAGCAGTTCGCGACGCCGCCGCGCCTTGCCTGGCTTGCCGCCCGGGCTTGCGCCCTGGTAGCAGACGAGCTCGTCCTGGAACCCTCGGCCGGAACAGGAATGCTCGCGGTTTGGGCCGCCAAGGCTGGCTCGCGCCTTGCCCTCAACGAAATCTCGCCGCTGCGCCGCGACTGCCTGAATGTCTTGTTCCCGGCTGCCCGCGTGACCGGCCATGACGCCGAACTGATCGACGAATTGCTCGATCCCGCCATCATCCCGAGCGTCGTGCTGATGAATCCGCCCTATTCCCACGGCATCGAGCGAGGGCACGATAGTCGCACCGGCTCGCGCCACCTGTGGTCGGCCTGGAACCGTCTGGCGTCGGGCGGTCGGCTTGTCGCGATCATGCCCGAATGGTTCGATTGCGCGAGGTTTCTGGCGGGGCTGAAGGGGCCAGCCTCGCTGAGGCTCAATGCCGCGGTCGAACGTGCTTTTGTGAAGCACGGCACCGGGATCACCACTCGACTACTGGTCCTGGACAAGGTTGAGGGCTCTGCCGAACCCGTCGTTGAGCGCACAAACGACTTTGGGCGCCTTGTCGATCTTGTCGATGCCTTGCCCGCCAAGGGGGGCATGCAAACTGCTCCTGAGCAATCGAGTCTTCCGGCGCGTACGCCGTTCCGACTGGTCGTCTCGTCACGCAGGTCGCTGCCGATACCGGCAAGGATTACCCCTGCAGCGCCGACGGCCATCTGCGCATTGACCTACCAGTCACTCGACGTACCTGCACCGCTTGCGCCCCAGGTCGGGCACTATCTGCCCTATCGTCCCAGCCGGATCGTGATCGACGGTGCGGCCGAGCATCCGACACCGCTCGTTGAGTCCGTCGCCATGGGCTCGATCGCGGCGCCGTTGCCCGAAGCTGTGCCGCAGCTGCCCGACGGGTTGGTCGCCAAGGGCCTGCTGTCTGCTGCCCAGGCAGAGACGCTCATCTACGCCTCAAGCGCCCATGCGCGCGATCTTCCCGGGCGGTTCGAGCCGGAGGACAAAGGCTGCTCGCTCAAGGCTTCGGCGGAGGGCCAGCTCTATCGACAAGGATATTTCCTCGGGGACGGCACAGGCGCCGGCAAGGGCCGTCAGGTTGCGAGCGTCATTCTCGATCGCTGGGTGCGCGGGGAACGCCGCCATATCTGGATTTCGAAGAATGAAGCGCTGCTGGAAGATGCCCGGCGCGACTGGGCTGCGCTTGGCGGTCTTCCAATCGACATCCAGCCGCTTGCATCCTGGAAGCTCGGCAGGCCCATCGCCATGCGTGAGGGCATTCTCTTCGTGACCTACCCGACCCTGCGGTCGGGCCGAAACGATGCAACCCGCCTCGACCAGATCCTGGCTTGGGCTGGTGAGGATTTCGACGGCGTGATCGTGTTCGACGAGGCGCATGCCATGGCCAATGCCGCTGGCGGGGAAGGATCGCGCGGCAAGGTCAAGGGATCGGAGCAGGGTATCGCTGGCGTGCGCCTACAGAACCTCCTGCCGCGGGCACGCGTGCTCTACGCCTCGGCAACAGGTGCGTCAGACGTCAACAACCTGGCCTATGCCACGCGCCTTGGTCTGTGGGGTCCGGAGACCGCCTTCGCCAATCGCGAGGCGTTCGTCGCCGACATTCGTGACGGCGGGATCGCAGCGATGGAGCTGGTCGCCCGGGACCTCAAGTCACTCGGCCTATACACCGCGCGCGCACTCTCCTTTGCGGGTGTTGAGTACGAGATCCTCGAGCATTGCCTGACCGAGGATCAGATCGCGGTCTACGATGCCTATGCCGAGGCCTGGGCGATTATCCATGCCAACCTGCGTGAAGCGCTTGAAGCCACCCGTATTGTCGACGCAGACAGCGGAGGGACGCTCAACTCCGGTGCCAAGTCTGCAGCGCTGTCGATCTTCGAGGGAACAAAGCAGCGATTCTTCGCGCAGCTGCTTCTGTCGATGAAGCTCCCGAGCCTGCTTCCAGCAATCGAAGCGGCGATTGCTGACGGACACGCGGTAGTCGTCCAGTTGGTCTCGACGGCAGAAGCCATGCTCGACCGCCGGCTTGCCGACCTTTCGGACGAGGAACGCGAAGCGCTGGAGATCGATCTGTCCCCGCGGGAATATGTGATCGACTACCTCGCCAAGAGCTTCCCTGTCCGGCTGATGGCCGTCTTCACCGATGAAAACGGCAATCCTCGCTCCGAGCCGATGAGCGACGAGCACGGCGCGCCGGTGCTCTGTCGATCAGCACTCGCCGCGCGCGACCGGATGATCGAGCAGCTCTGCGCCTTGCCGCCGATCGCGACTGCGCTTGATGCCATTATCGAACGCTTCGGCGTGGATCAGGTGGCGGAAGTGACCGGCCGGACACGCCGGCTCATCGTCGGCCGCGATGGTCGTCAGAAGCTGCAATCCCGATCGCCGCGCGCCAATGTGGCTGAAACCCAGGCATTCATGGACGGGGCCAAGCGCATCCTTGTCTTTTCCGACGCCGGAGGGACCGGGCGCAGCTACCATGCCGATCTCGCTGCGAAGAACCAGGCCCGCCGCGTCCACTTTCTACTCGAGCCAGGATGGCGGGCCGATGCTGCAATTCAGGGGCTTGGCCGTACCAATCGCACCAATCAGGCGTCGGCCCCTCTGTTCAGGCCGCTTACGACCGATGTACGCGGTGAGCGCCGGTTCATTTCGACGATCGCGCGGCGACTCGACAGCCTTGGAGCTCTGACGCGCGGGCAGCGCCAGACCGGAGGCCAGAACCTCTTCGATCCCGCCGACAATCTCGAAAGCATCTACGCCAAGGAAGCGCTCCACCGCTGGTTCGGCCTGCTATTCACCGGCAAGCTCGAAGCGGTAAGCCTCGGGCGCTTCCAGGAGCTGACAGGCCTCAGGATCGAAGCTCCTGACGGGTCGATGGTCGATGACCTGCCGCCGATCCAGCGCTGGCTCAACCGCATCCTCGCACTTCCCATCGCCTTGCAGAACGCGATCTTCGATGAGTTCATGGGGCTGGTCGAGGCGCGTATCGATGCCGCCCGACAGGCCGGCACACTGGACCTCGGCCTAGAAACCATCGCGGTCGAAGACTTCGTGGTCCTGTCCGACACGTTGCTGCGCACCGATCCGGCCTCGGGTGCGACCACCCATCTGCTGGAACTGGAAATCGCCAGAGCCCCGAAGCCGCTCACGCTGAAGCGGCTCGAGGAGCTTCACGGCCTCGCTGGGCAGCGGCAACGGCCTGTTCGAAATGCCCGCTCAGGCCGGGTTGCCTTGCTCGTGCCCGCCCGTAGCATTCTTGCTGATGACGGCACCCGCGTTTCCCGCTTCGAACTGCTGCGCCCGTTGAAGCGCACTCACATCACCGAGGATCAGCTCGCTGAGAGCAGCTGGCAGGCAATTTCCGTCGACGCTTTCCGCGAAGCCTGGGCAGCCGAGGTTGAGGAAGCGCGTACCAGCCACAAGCGCGAGCGCCTCTATCTCGCGACGGGCCTCCTGCTGCCGGTCTGGGACAAGCTCCCTTCGGATTTCGTGAGGGTGAGCCGCATCTCAGCGGCGGATGGTCGTTCGCTGCTAGGCCGTGAGGTTCCCGTCCATTGCGTGCCCGAACTGTGCCGGGCGCTGGGTCTCGAACGGGAACAGACGCTTTCCGCCGACGACATTGTCCAGACCGTCCTGGCGACGGGCCGCGCCATGGAATTCGCGGGCCGCGAGAAGCTCGTGGTCAAACGCAGCCTGGTCAACGGCTCACAGCGAATTGAACTCAAGGGATGGAGCGTAGCCCGCCTTGACTGGTACAAGGCCCAAGGCTGCTTTACGGAAATCATCCGCTACCAGACGCGGCTGTTCGTCCCGCTCGAGGGCGCAGCGGGCGTGATTGCCAGACTGGCATCATCCGCCTAGCATTGCCATATGGCATTGATTGGCGTACATGATGCCATATGGAGATTTGCCATGCTGGCTCTGCAACCCGTTGATACTGCCGTTACTGCTTTCCGTCCCGATCCGATTACCCAGGACGAGGCAGCTGCCATGTTTCGGGCAGTCCTCAATCTGTTCGGCAAATGGGAGCTGACCGACGAGCAGGCTGCAACGCTGCTCGACATGCCGGTGCGATCCTATCGCCGCTGGAAAGCCGAAGGCCCCGGGCGCGTTTCGCGCGATGGCCGCGCTCGGCTGTCCAACCTGATGGGCATTCATAAGGCGCTTCGGATCATCTTCTCGGAGGCAACCCGCGGCTATGCCTGGATCAGGCCGGCCAACGATGCCTTCGGCGGATCCAGTGCGCTCGACGTGATGCTCGGGGGCGAACTCACCGACATCATGCGGGTGCGTCGCTACCTCGACGCCGAGCGTGGTGGCTGGTGAGCGGAACGACGGCTATCCCCGTTTCTCGAGTTGAGTGGAAGGGCGCTGTCAGGATCATCCGGAGTGCCTTTCCGCTAATCGACCTTTTCGAAGACATCGCTGATCCAGCCGACTGGCCGCTGCTGATCTCGGCAGAGCAGAAGACCAATCCGCGCATCATGGCGACGATTGGCAATCTCGACCTCGTTCCAGTCGACCGCCGCGTCGGCGGCAACGGGGCCTCTTACCTCATGGCGCCGTTCACCCATGTCAGCACCTGTCTCTTAT
>NZ_CAVK010000150.1 GCF_000382885.1 Sphingobium indicum BiD32 | reverse complement strand
GGGCGAGCGCACGCCGTCGTTCTTGACGCAGGGGGCGAGGCGCGAGCGCCGGACGGTATTTTCGCCCGCAGGGCCTCACCTCGCTCCGTGGCAAGAGCGGCTGGCTAAGGAAACCATGGGCACGCATCTCGGGCAAACCATTGCGATCTCTGACGTCGCTCGGGCGTGCCGACTGTCGATGAGCTATTTCGTCCGGGCATTCAGCAACACGGTCGGTGTCGCGCCGTACAGCTGGTTTATCGGACAGAGGATTATTCTCGCCAAAGACCTTCTGGCACAGTCGCATGTCCCGTTGGTCGAGATCGCTCTCGAATGCGGCTTTGTTGATCAAAGCCATTTTACCAACACCTTTGTCCGGCGAGTTGGCACAACGCCGCTTCAGTGGCGACGAGCGGCATGGGGCGATCGATCATTGCCAAGACGCCCTCGTTCGAAATAGCACTGGCCGGCAAGAGTTCGCTTAATGGGTGGAAGACGCTTCAGTTCACCATTCTGCCGACCTCTGGATTGGGATACTGTGGACCCACAAGTCTGCATCGATCGTCACTTTGCGAACGTAGACATGTCCAATCAGACGCCCATTGAAAGGGGAAGGTATGAGTTTTCTGAATGATTTGTTGGAGAATGGGGGCAATTTCATTGCTGAACGCAAGGAAGGTAGCGCCATTCTGCGGCCCGTCAGCAACCGAGATGCTGATCTCGAATCCTTCCAGACAGTTGTGCGCCGGGTTCGTGAGAATGAGGGCGACGGGTATGCGATCTTCAAGGATCATGTCTCATCCGAGCGTGGCGGTAATCTGGTCGATCTGCTTATTCTGACCGTCGACAACCTCTAGGCCACGCTCGCCGTCGCGTGCGTCGATCAGGCGCCAAACCAAGCCAGGGTTCGCAAAGCGAAGCTATGGTCAGGTTAGCCCTAGTCTAGCCGAAATCGAAGGGACACATGATCGTGCCGGCACATGCCCGAGCTTGACCCGCTCTGGGTCGCTCCCAAGGAAGGCCATGACTGGCGGGACGACACAGTCCTGCTGGCGACGGCTTGGCTTGAGTCTCTCGCCAGCAAGCGAGATTGGGGGCGAAGGCTCGACCAGGTTCGCAGTGATTTCCTCAACGCGAAATCGCACTGGCTGCGAGGAGAGATAGTTCCCCTGTATGACGCTAGCGATCTGATCGCCTGGTATATCTTCCAAGCCAAAGCCTATGCGCAGGATCGCATGAACTGGGTGCCCGAGGAGGCGGTACGAATCGTTCCGACCTTGACGCGGATCGGGCAGGAGCTGGAGCGATTGCTGGCGATTCCAGGTGCGGAGACGCGCGCAGCGCGCCTTATGAATGCAGAACGGCGGCAGCCTGATAGTGGTCTGTTCGAACTTCTGGTTGCTCTCGCATATCGCCGGAAGGGATGGGAGAGCGTAAGCTTCGTCCCCGAAACACCCGGTGCAGGTCGGACGCCGGATCTGCTGGTATCGTCGGGCCGAAGGCGTTGGGCGGTCGAATGCAAGCGAATGGGGCGTTCCACCTATCATATCAGCGAAAAGCGGCGGGGTGATGCACTCGCCCGCCGTGTGCATGAGATCAGCTTGGACGCAGGCCGGTCGATAGAGATGCATGTCGCATTTAGAGCGGAGCTGAACGTCGTTCCCGACAACTATCTAGCTGACCGTGCGGAGGCGTTTCTGAAGGACGGCACGCCAATCTGGGACGATGCAATGGGCAAAGGGATGATCTTCGACATCGATTGGCGGCTGGCCCGCAGAGTGCTTGCGGAAGACGACGTCTATTATGGCTCAAGCCGGATGATCGAACTGTTGGTTGGTCATTACGACCATGGAGCCGATCACAGCATGACCGCCAAATGGCGGCCTTCGCGCAAGCGACCATTCTGGGCCGAAACAGTCTACCAGGCGAGCGTGGTGAGCTGGCGAAGCCAGTCGCGCGTTGCTGTACGGAGAAAGGCTCGCCATTTCCGGTCGATCATCGCTGATGCCAACGGCCAACTCCCCGCTGATCGCCCAGGCGTTATTCATGTCGGATCGGAATCTTGGGCGGGCGATATTGAGGATGGGGTCCGCCATATGCAGAACATCACTGCGACGCGGGAATTCGACCCAGGCGAGAGCAGGTTGCGCTGGGTCTATGGCAATTATTTCGCGCCCGAAGTTACGACGCGCGAGGATGAGTCCTGGGCGATCGAGGAAACGATGGCACCGTATCGGATCGGTCGCCATTCTACCGGCGAACCATTGCCCGGACATTTGCTGATATCCCCGGACGACAAGAACCGAGCGGGAGTCCACTGGGACAAGGGGGAGCGATGATCCTCCTTACACCTTCAAGAAAAGCGCTGCCAAAGAAGAGCTCTTGTGCAGAGCGGCTCTAAATCAGGCCGGAGTTGGCCCGCCAATCGCCCACTGGGGCAGTTTTCCAAGATCATGCAGTTCAGCGCGGAGGGGCCCATCCAGCACCTCGGGGAAAAGACGTTTTGCTGCGACCCAAACAGGGTGCCTGGGTTCAATTTGCGCATGGCTCGCCTTGGCCTGTTCAAACGTGGCCCGCAGCGAATCCCGATCGAGGCGATCATGGGCGGCCGTGTTCGACAGCATCGTCTCCGCAAGCACCGCATAACAGCCAAATCGTGCGGAGCCGATCTTGCTGTTCAGCATATTGATCAGGGCACCCTCCCCCTGAATGCGCGTTATATGCAGACGATCGCGGCCAAGGCGGGCGCTGTTTGCTATGGAGAAGAGGATCGCAGCGATTTCGAGAAAGTGATGCTCGCCATTTTCCAGCTTCTCCTCACGATAGTGGCGCTTCCATTCCGATAACTCCGGCACGAATGCCCGGATCGAATCCCATGCTGGGCCGAAGCAGGTCTCGTTGAACGGATAGCGAACCTTGTGAGGATCGGCTTGTTTGAAGGGCTCCCACCATTTGGCGCGGCCATTGGTACAATATTCGAGCAAGCGCCCGGTCCGACGGTCCTCAAGGAATACGGATCGCTCGGAGCGGGTGTCGAGATCATCGAGCGCAACCAGACGCGGCTTCAAGTAGCCGCCACGTTCGGTTTCCAGGTAGCAATTCAGAATAAGCGTGTTCCGCGCGATCGAGGCAGCGAGCGCGTCAGCGTCGAACACAAAGGCATTGCCTCGCTGCATGGTGATGACATCGCGAAAGCCCTGTGGAAGGTCGGCTCCAGCGCCTGAGGCCAAGTCACGGAAAATCCAGATGAGAGAGACACCCTCGCGGTCATAGTGCAAATGACGGGCGGCGATCTCCGGCGCGAAAGGCTTCGACAACTGGATTTCAAGGGCGAATGCGCCAAGCGCGCCCATCTCCAGAAAAACGTCGGGCCATCGTCCACGCTCGGCAATCGAAGGGCGGAGATAAGTGTCGATAGCAGAGTGGCTACACCGCGGATCGACCTTGGCGACCTGCTCCACGGTTTGACACAGCCACCGATGAAGAGCCGATTCCTGGTGCCCGTTATACTGGGCAGCGCGCGCGTCGTCTGGCTTCAGGTTTTCGCCGTCATACCAGGGGCAATCCAGCGGACTTCCCGAAAAATGGGCGTAGACAGGGTAGGTTCCGGCTGCAGTTAATTGAGCTCGGATGAAGATTCCGCCTTCGCAAAGACGGCATCGTGCCAGCGGGCTGGTCGGGTCGGCCCTCCTTCGGAGATTGATTTCCGTGCGGATGTGCTCCCAACGCGCCTGCTCCATCGCCATAAGGTCAGCAATTGAAATGGCGCCCCGAGGAAGTTCGAAGTCCGCAATTTCGATCGTGCGTTGCACCCGCCCTTGGACCATGGCCGCCAGTGTTAGACAGGCTGCTGCTGTGGAATTGCGAGACGCTGACGGACCTGATCGTAGATTTCCACAATGCCCGGCATCGCCAAGGTTACGGCAAGGCCAAACGGTACGGGTTCGTCGATCGGCGTCCCTGGATCGGGATCGCGCTGAACGACCAGATCAATCGTCATATTTGCCGTTACCGCCGGTGCCTTGTCACCCGTCCAGCAACGCATGAACACGGTCCCGCGATTGGTCTGGTTCGTATCAGGTTGATGTTTAGACGGGGTTACGCTCAGTGCGCCGAGATTGTCAGGCTCCAACAGCTTCAACCGCACAGAACGATAACTTTTGCGTCCGGGCGCGACTGGGGTGAACCAGGCCAGGGTCGCGGCAACGTGATGTGGGCGAGGCTGCCCGCCGATCGCTACGGGAACAGGCACGCTGATCGTCGCTATCCGGTCCGGTTGCAGCGCGCCCACCGCCCAGAACGTCGCGCGATCGGCAGCACAGGCGACGGCATCCTCGGCGTCGACATAGCCATAGCCGAGAAAGCGCCGGATATTGTCCTTGATATGGGTATGATGGCCGCCCACTGGGCCTATTGTCCCTTTGATGAGTTCCGCTGCATCCTCGGGCCAGCGGGCGGGATGCACGAGCAACGCCTTCAGGATCACGGCGCGTTGCAGATGGGTCAGCGCCATGAAATTGGGATATGCCGCTTCGAGGGCATCATGAATTCGATGGCAGGTCCGGGAGGCAAGCGCCGTCGCGGCGCTGGTGCCGTTGGTATAGCTTTCAGCGTTCTCGATCCCGCGTGCTGGCGGCGCGGCGACCTTGAGGCCGGCGGCTCTGCCGGGACCGGCCGGCGTGACGAACAAATGGTCGTCGGTTCGCACGAACCGGAGATGCTCGCGAGCGCCGGGCATGAGGATGTCGGGTTTGACCGATTTGGCGAAGCCAGGGCCGAGCGTACTCGACGGATTGGGGCTACGGAAATCCGGATAGGGATCGACGTTACCACGTGCGAGGTGTCGATCGACAGGGGCGACGGCGTCGTCGTTGGAGGCTCCCACCGTAATGCCGTTGATTGTTTCGGATGGAGAAAAAAGCCGACGATCCGCCATCGAGTTGCCGATGGCGTGAAGGGTCGCAGTCGACCGATCCGCGCCAGTGGCGTCCTCGAATGCGGTGTGGGTCGGGAAGGTCGGTAGTCCGATAGCGTCCGTGTTGTTGCCTGCGCTGACCAGGAAAAGAATACCGTATCGATAGGCAAGGCGATCCAGGAGCCGTGCCCAGGGCGATAGCGTCCCGTGAAAGGGCCGCCGAGCGTTCCCGAGTGAGAGATTGACGATGAGGACGCCCGGCGCCGTGGCATCGACGCCCTCGCGCATCGCTCTGACCGCCAGATAGATGATGTCCACGACCAATCGGCGCGGCGGAAATTGATCGCCTGCGCCTAACACGGGAACGACATGCACCTGCCGCGGAAGGGTCGGCGCTGGGTTGTTCCGGTCACCATGAATGGCGAGCGAGACCATCGCCGTTCCATGCACGCGCTGGTTAACCGGCGCGTCCGGTTCGAGGCCAAATTGGTCATCGAGGATGACATGACGTGCGAGCAAGGGGTGTGCAGCGACGGGCACCCCATCCAGCATCGCCAGGATCGGTTCGCGCAACGGTGTTATCGTGTCGGCCACGCCGCCGCCTTCCGCCTCGGCGATTTCAATCGACGAAGCGACGCTTTGCGGTCGGATATGCATAACCGGATCAAGACCCGCGATACCGCCGGGTGCCCGTTCGATGATCTCGCGCACCGCCCTCACCGGGAGATCCACGAGCAGAGCATGATAGGCGATGTCAGGTAATCTTGCCCTGCTGATGATGGCACCGTCCCGAGCGATCACGGCTGCCCGCACTTCCTCCTCATTTTCACGGGCGACATTGTCGTTGGCCCGGAAAATGATCTCAATCTCCAGCGGAATGCGGTCCGCGTCTGCGCGACCGAAGATTTCCTCGGCCAGGACGCCGCTATCCTCAGGTGCGACACGATCGGTCGGTCCCCAAGGCCGCAGATCCCGCAACAGAGCGAACACGCCTTGCCACGGCGTCTCGCCCCGATTGAGCGTTCCGGCCAACCAACGGCGCCAGAGCGACTCCAACTCGCGGAGCGCCCGCGCATCAGGCACCATGAGATAGGCCACGGGCGCCTTGTCCTCGGCGCTGGCGCTCAGTTCTTCTTCATCGACAAGCTCTATGCCCGGAATACGCTGTATCGCGGCCGCGAAGTTCGCAATGGAGCCCCGGACCTCAAAGACGAGCAAGCGTTCCGGCGCAAGCGCCGTGGGATCGGCGCGCAATTCAAGCCCTGTGGGATCGCGGGCGAGCACTTGAGCCAGCCGATCAAACTTAGGCGTGAACGCGCCCGTCTGACGCGCGACCGAAAAGGCTTCAGGCGGGCGGGGGAACCTTGCCACGCCTGCGGGGCGCTGTCGTTGCGGTTGGGGCGTCAACCTCAGAAGAGGTTTTGTCGGATCGCTCGGCATTCAGGAAATCAGGGCGAACGCGTGAGGCCCAGAGTTCAAGTTCCTTTGCCAACGCCTCGTCAATTCCAACCTCCCCAAGCCCCAATATATGTCGGCGTCTTATGCTCTGACAAAAGTCCAGTGCTTCGGCATAACTTACTGCGCCAAGTTTTGCAGCGATCTTCTGCACCGAAAGACGAGGCAATTCCGGCCAGCCCGATATGATGCGGTCCAGGAAGACCTCAACCAGCTTTTTGTCTGGCGCTGGAAACCCAAGGCGCAACTGGAACCGACGCCAGACGGCGCGATCGAGCAGTTCGGCGTGATTGGTGGCGGCAATGACGATGACATAGCTGGGGAGCTGATCGAGCTGCATCAGCAGGAACGATACGACCCGCTTAATCTCACCGGTTTCGTGGGTGTCTCCACGCTCCTTGCCGATCGCATCGAACTCGTCAAAGAAGAGAACACTGGGTTGGGTACGAACGAAGTCGAACAGCTTGCGAAGCCGAGCATTGGTTTCGCCGAGATAGCTCCCAATCAGGGCGTCGTAGCGAACAACGAAAAGCGGCAGGCCGAGCCCTTCGGCCACTGCTTCGGCGAAGGATGTCTTGCCATTGCCGGGAGGCCCGGAAAGCAGGACGCGATGGCGTGGCTCATAACCATGCGCGCGCAGGACGTCCGCGCGCACATGCTCCTCGATGAGTTGCCGGCCGTTCTCCCGAGCCGGGAGAGGCAAAAGCAGGTCATCGAACTGGACGCGCGCCTCGACCTCAATGATCGCATCTCGACCGGCTCCGACAAGCGGGGCTGACGTTGTCAAAGGGGGCGGTGTGATAGGAACCGTCGATAGAGCGCGCTCGATTCGGTCAGCCAGAATGTGATGCTTTTTCGCGCGTTCATCAGCGGCGATAGCTTGCGCGGCCGAACGCAACGACTCCCGATCGCCGGCAGCGCCAGCGCGGACGAGTGAGATAAGATGATCGCTACGCGCCATTGAAGTCCGTCAATTCACACCGAAATCCTAGTCGCCATAAATGGCGCCAGCTGAGCCTAGCGAATTTGGTAACTCGTGTAATGGGGTAAATCGCTCTTTTGCGTCCGTCCGAATCGAAAATGGGCCAGGGTGAATCTACTCGGCCGATTAGAGGCGAACTATCCGCCCAGGCTATGCCCCGCGGCCGACAGAGTGCCAGGTTGATAAAGTTGCAAATCGAACCACAACCTCGCCAAGGCATCGTCAATCCCGGTGCTGGCGCCGAAGTCGCCGCCGCGCATGGGCGGTAGCTGTTGGGCACTGTTGCGGGCGAGCAAAAATTTAGCCTTGGCTGCACCTTACAACGATATGGCCTGCCAGTCTCCGCCGGCCTGTCGTGATGCCGGTGAACGTGGTCCTCGGGCGGGGCAGGGCAACTTCGCACGGATCCGCCAGGGCCGGGCTCGCCGACGCCGCCAGAATTTCAGCAGCCGATCTGATCACAATGCTGCGCGCAGCTCAGCGAGACGCGCCGTGCAGTCCTCGTGGACGACGCGACCGAGCTCGTCCACGCGTTCGGATAGCCAGATCAGTTCTTCCTCGGTGATCCGATAGTGCCTTGAGAAGCGCGCCTTGACATAGGCGTCCTTGAGTTTTGCGAAACGCGCTCTGGCTCGGGCATTGTCTCGGGGCCAGGCCTCGAAAAGATGATTGGATTGCCGCTCCGCTTGCGTGCGCAGGAACGCTAGATTGTGGACATGCGGCGTGTAGAAGGTCGTGACGAGAAGGACGCAATGATAGAGCCGTTCACATGCCTGGTGCAGCGTGAATGCGGCATCTCGGTATTCTTTCTGAGACATGTAGAAGTGAAAGCCCTTTTGAGCGCTCAGGGCTGAGGAAAACCATTCCTCAAAATACTCGGATGCCGCCTCGTACGCCTGATCCGGGGTTTTCGGCTTCGGTTGGTGCAGCTCGCTGTCCTCAGCCTGATAAAGCGCGATTCCATCGCGCGCGACATCTATGAAGAAGGAGCGACCATGGGCGAGGCCGTCATTCACCTCCTGAAGGCAGTGAACAATGAAGTTTACGGGCGTCTTTAGATTTTGGATGATTGCTCGTTCGCGGTTCAGACGCTCGTCCGCCTTCTCCCAATAGGCCACCCGATCCGTCAGTTCCTTTTGGTTGACGATGACGAGCAGGTCGAAGTCAGATTGATATCCCTTCGCCGTATGAGGTTCATCGACCCATCCGCCTCGCGCATATGATCCATATAGAACGACCTTTAGAATGCGACCAAGCTTACGCTGGCCGTTCGGTTCGCCGTGTGCGTCTTCGAATTCCTCGAACAGGATGTGTACGACACGATCAAGTTCGCGCCGTTTCGCCGGGGGGAGATGATCGAGTTCTGTTCGCATGGCTATCCTGGTTCTCGTTCTTCGCAATTATCCCTGAATGTATCGTCGGGCATCTTTCAACAAAAGGAACATATGGTTGGGATCCGAGAGACCCGGCATGAAATCGAAATGCTGGTAGAATTGGCGTGCAGCGTCGTCCTTGGCATGTGCTGCGATTGCACGAATTCCAGCGATATCGGCTGCCTGCAAAGTCCGCATGAGTGCATCTTTCAGAAGACCGGAGCCGAGCCGTTTCCCTTGATGGCCAGTCGAAACGCCGAGCCGCGCAAGGATCATCAACGGAACGGGGTGCCGCGCCATTCCCTTCGTCAGGCGATCGGGCGCATCATTATGATCGACATGCCCCACAACCAGCGTGTGGAAACCCACGATCTCGTCTCCGGTCAGGGCAACGTAGGATTGAGATGCCCCGCCTTGTTGCGCCTGCCAGGCGTAGCGCGACAGGAACCGGTTTAGCTCCTCACGACCGCAATCGAAAGCATCGATAGCATGATCGCGGCGGAGCTTTTCAATGCGAAACTGGGTCGTCATCGATGCGCTTAACCTGGGTCCTGCTCGAACACACTCGGTTTTGTAAGCAGTTCGGCCAGCCTTGGCGTGTGGCGAGGGGGCGCATCGAGTGCCGCAAGGAATGCCGCCCACTGGTCCGCGTCCAGATTGAACTCCCGGCGATCGGGGAGCGTCTCTTCAGCGCGCGCCAATGCACTCTCCAGCACGAATTCGCTGACCGAGCGATGCGCAGCGAGCGCAGCCTGCTGAAGCGTCCGCTTTGCAGTGGGCGACAGGCGTAGATCGAGTTTCTCAGTTCGGGCGGTAGCAGAAGCCATGACACACCTCCTTTCGATCCACCCCTCATATCCGATATGCCTGACAATGTCATGACATAATTTGCGTTTCCATCACATCTTGCCGACGGGGTCTTAATGTTGATTGGAGCCCCCCTCGGCCGCATGGCGTGACCCAATGGCCGAAATTCTGGGTCGGAGGGGAAGGGAGCGGTTGTGGCTGAAGGAGGTTGGCTATGCGCCACGAATATTTCCCGTCGCTTCCAGATCGGCGATTCCAAAAGTGTGCGGATTTTGCTACAACCGTCACGCACAGGAACGCGGATCAAATGTCGCCAGATTCTACCACCAATACGGATGAACCGGTCGTGCCGGCTGAGGAGTGGGTTCGGCCTCGGACTGCGGACTATCTGTGGCATCCATGGTATGCGAAGCTTTGGTGGGCTGCGATCCCGACCTACTGGTTGGGCATGGCGGCATCGTCCTTTGTTCCGGTGCTGGCGGATTTCTATGCGAGCGCGCTTGCGGGTTTCCTCAACGTCCTGTTCTACCCCATCACCGCGCTCATCGTGCTGGGTGTCGGATTTGCACGGGCTTGGCTCGCTCGCATCGAATGGGGTGGAGAAGGCCGCGCTGTGATGCACGAAGAGCTTTTCCCCCGCTCGCTCTATGATCCCTATACCGACCCAGGAAATCCTCTGTCGGGCGCGATATATAGAAATGCCCACAGCGAAGACACGATGCGTCATCGCTAGCGCTTCTTGAAGCTGGAATCGCCGTCAGCCGGACCATTCCCGAGATCGTTCGAGAAGCGCCCGCTGTTTATTACAGACGATTGCTCAACCGAAGTCAGTGGCCCGGTAATATCCCATATACCGCGGCCTGAATCGGCCTCCCCGAGATAGCGATTGCGAAGGCCATCGCTGCCAAGAATCTGCCGGCCAAGCTCTTCGGTGAAAGCCTTTTCGGGTGTAGGAGATCGAGAGGCAACTCTTTCCGCGGCAGCAATAGTTTCGCGGACATCGTAGTTGACGGCATCCAAGCGGGCATGGGCTGTCTCGCTCGTCACTCCGACATCGCGACTAGTGAAACCAATCTCGCCACCTACACGCCCGCCGGAAACGCCAGCGCTACGACCAGCCCCGGCTTTTCCACCACCGCCCTCACGGGGCGTCGCTCTCGTGGACTCGACCGTTCCCCCGATCCGTCCGCCGACCTCCGTACCCATCGTTGTCTGATCCTGCGCGTCGCGGCTGATCGACCGCTCCCAACCCGTCTGTGTCATGATTGCCTGGACATCGCGTTGCAAGGTGTCCGCGACCTGAGGCTTGAGCCTCCAGTTGCCCGAGCGATCCATCTCGAATCCGCCTTTCAGCCAGTTCTCCATGGTGGCGTGGCCTTCTGCTCCACCGCCAAGGAAATGCTCAATCGTGTCGGGTCCGGCCTGCTTGCCGGCTTCGAACCGGGTGCTGGTGTCGCTGCGTGCCGACTGCAGGAAGCCGGCGCTGCTGGAAACGAGAAGGTCGTTCTCGGCGAAGCTAAAGCGGGCATGGCCGCCTTGGGCAAGCGCACCAAACTGGCTGTCGTTGATGAGACCGGCGCGGAGCAATTGGCCTGCCTGATCGGCGTTCAGGTTCATCGCCAGGTCGCCATTCTGCGCCATCGCCAACTCGCGCTTCGACATGGTGACGCCATGGCTGCGCAGCAGACCCTGCATGCGGCTGAGTCTCTCATTTTCGACGATGCGCGTCATTCGCTCGTTGCCCGCGCGATCGGCAATACCTGCAGCACCGCCTTCCGCCATGTCGACCTGGTTGCCGGCCGTGCGACTGAGCGCCTGGATGAAGCTGTCGAGCCGCGCAGCATCGCGCGTTGAGACGCCGGCCGCTGCGGCACCTTCCGCAAACCCGAAATTGTCGGACTGCCGGCGCTGCTCCCCGATCCGCGCAGCCGACCGCGTGCCGCCGGTGCCCACCTCGCGCTGGGCGTCGAGTTTGCCCGAGCGCTCGGCGAAATCATATCCTGCCGCTTCGCGGGTCCGCCCATAGACACTTGTGCCTTCGCGACCGGCCTCGGCCGTCGCACCATCGGCGGTGCCGACCTGGGTCGCGGCATTATAGGTTTCGAGAGCGTGAAGCACCTGCGCCTCGTTGCGCCCAGTGGCGCGGGAGAGTTGGGAGATTGCGGAACTGCGGGCTTCACCGGATAGCGCGTTGACGAAGCCGATGCGGCGTGCGGTCTCCTGGGGAGGAAGGCCGAGCATCTGCGCGGCGTCGCGCTGGCCCTGGTTGGTGCCGGTGCGCAGCGCCTGCTCGGTCGCGACGTTGCCGCGCTCGATCCCGGCGACACTATCCCCGGCAAAATCCCGCCGGCCTTCCATCGCGCCAACTTGAATCTGGGCCGATGTCAGGTCGTTGGCAATCATCTGCTCCTGGTCATAGGCATTGGCGATCAGCTTGGCGAAGGTCGGGTCGGACTGGGCTTCACCGATCACGCCCGAGGCTTTCAGTTCGGCGTCCTTCGCCGAATAGCCGCCGCGCTCGAAATGCCGCGTCGCGCCTTGCATCATCATCCCGTAGGCACGCTGGTCGCCGAACGCGCGCCATTGGACCAGATTCTGCGCAAATGCGCCGAACGCCTTCTCACCGGCCTCGCCCTGGCCGAAATAAGTGTTGCCAAGTCGCCGGAGCGCGTCCTTCTCCGCGAACTGGTGGATCGCGCTGGTTGCGGCATTGGCCTGGACCGCCCGCGCTACCTGTGGGTCGCCCAGGTCGCGGCCGTTCAACGCGGGCGCCAGGCTGCCCATCTGCCGAGCTCCCTCGATGCCGCCGAGCGCGAACGCCGTGCCTCCGGCCGTGCCGGGCCGCTCCCCGAGGATTCGGTTGGCTTCGCCGAAGGCGCGATTGGTGCCGAAGGTCGAACGCTCGCCGAAATCCCCAAAGCTCGTAGCCGCGCCAGCCCGGGCGCGGGTGCCAGAGGCCGACGCCTGGCTTTCAAGCGCCGACGCATAGCCCTCGGTGGTGGCCATGGGAGCCGCGGCGGCGGTGCCCTGGCCGGCGACACCAAGCGCGCCGCTGGTGAAGGACGTGAACACATTGCCAGAGAAGCGGAACACGGTGAACACGAACGCGCCGGCGAGGCCCGCTGCCGCCGTGCGGAAACTGCCGAAGATCGCCAAGGCCTTCATCGAAGCTGAAGGCGCCAGCAGCCAGGCATTGGCGCCGAGCGCGTTCGAGCGCATCTCCTCGAGCACGTCGGCGGCGCGGCCGAGGGTCAGCTGATAAATCCCGGCATCGATCACGCCCCAAAGCGCGACGAACACGAACAGGCCGAGCGCGAAACTGGCGACACGCAAGTTGATCGGCGTCAGGATGAACAGCAACGCGACGGGGATCATGAACAGCATGATCCCGAACACGGTCGCGCGGATCGTCGGCATCCATTCGTTCGCGACTGACATGGTCGCCAGCCCGTTCGACACCACTGCGCGGTTCGCCATCACGCGTGCCGCAGTTGCGGGCGAATCCTCGAACAATACGTCGCCGACGGTGTTGCCGAGCAGGATATGGGTCATCAGCGCCTGCGTGGTGAGCGCGCGGCCGAGCATCATCTGCCCCATTTCGCCTAGTTGCTCACGGCATCGCGCGAGCTGTTGGGCGTTGCCGGTATCGAACCCGGTCCGCGCGCACACCTGGCGGCTATAGCCCTCAAACAGGGTCGGGTCGGACAATCGATCCGAGATGTGAGCCCAGGCCTCGGTGCAACTCACCGTCGTGCCGCCCTTGTCTGCAGCCGTATAGACGGTAGAGAAGGTCGACGGGCCTGCCATTGCGGCGAAGGCAGAAGGCAGGTCCGTCGCCGTCCTGAACAACTGGTCGTCATCCACGCCATAGGCTGCCGAAACGCGCGCGACCGGATAGCATTGGCGGACATAGTCCTTGATCGTCGCGTCGAGGAAGGTGTCGGTCATGGGACCGCGTGGGCTGACGGCGTTGAGGAAAAGATCGAACGAATGGCCGCCGGCGCCGAACTCGATCTTGGCATCCGGATCGAGCGTGTTGTCGTCGATCGTCTCGACCAGAGCACGCTCGATCATGTTGGTGGCACCCGCGACCAGCACCAGGAGGACCGGGACGTTGCCGACTGGCTGATAGGCGTTGCGGACCCGGTCATAGACATGGACCGTCCCGGTAGTGGCGATGAGCCCGACGAACAGCCCGACTCCGATGAGGATCTGGAACCCGAACGCCACCAGTCCCATGCCGGAACCGCGCACGCTGGCGAGTAGCGCGCCCAGGCCGATGCCGACAGTCGCGACGATCAGCACCAATGTCTCGTAACGCGGGTCGGCGAAGATCATCGAGACCAGGCGGAACGCATCGACGGTCTCGGCAAAGCCGTCATAGGTGTGGAAGCTGGTATCGACCGCCAGGGCCGGGGTCGCGGCAAGCAGCGCGGGCAGGGAGGCGAGAGCCTTGGTGAGGCGGCGCACGGCGATCTCCTCGGCTATTGGTTGCGTGCGGCGGCGGCGCCGGCGGCGTCGCGCGCATCGCGGTCGCGCTGGCGGATCAGGCCCGCATAGTTGGCGGAGAGGTTCGCCTGGTCGAGCGCCGCCATGTAGCTCTGGCGCATCTGCGCGCGCTGACGCAGCACTTCATCGCGCAGGTCGCGCAACTGCTCGATCCCTTTGACGAGAATCCGCGTCTGGCAAATATTGGCGCTGTTCCCGTCCGCGGCACCCGCCGCGCTGGCGCCCCGCTCGGCATTGCTCACGGCGAAGTCGATGGAGCGCGTGAGATCGTTGAGCATCTGATAGGCGAGGGTCAGCGCCACCAGCTCATCGGTGTCGCCAATGACCGAGTCCACTACTCCCTGCCGAACGCCCCATTCCAGCATGCGATAAACTGGCAGCGTCCGGACATTGGCGACGAACTGCCGCTCCTCGGGCGTGAGCGCCGCGCGCGTGCGGATCTTGGTGGCGATCGACTGCATCCGTTCGCGCGCAAGGACCAGCGCACCTCGGCCAGGACCATCCTGCGAGCAATCGGCGGCGGTTGGTGGCACGTTCAATGTTCGCTTCTGCACACGCCCGGTCAGGAAATCCTGCGCACTTTCGGTGTCTTGCGCCGGACATTGGGGAATAGCCGTGAACAGCGGAACCTTGTCCGCGGGGTCCCAGCGCATATAGACGTCGCCGACCCTGGCGCGCATCACGCTCGCCCAGTCGCCCGCGCCGACGCGAGTGGCGGCATGGCTGAGGAGCGAGCCGGTGCGGAAGATCTCGGTCACCTCGGCCGGGCAGTTGGTCAGGGAATCGCGCAGGTCCTCGGTCGGATTGTTGTTGTTCGCCTCGATCCGCTCGCGGCTCTGCTGGTAGCTCTTCGAGAAGCCTTGTTTGACCGAGCGATAGCCGGTCATCTCCTCGATGATGCCGGACATATTGTCGTCGCCCTTGGCGATCTGGACCATGCGGTTGGCGAGCCGGCAATCATTGACCTGGATCGAATTGAGGAAGTTGGTCGCCGCCTCCATCTTCGAGATGATGAGACGGTGTATTCTGCCCAGTCGAAGACCTATGACCGCGCTTATGTGCTCGCGCCGGTGAACTCCGGGCTGGTGACCGGCCAAAACTATTACACCGCGATCACGCGCGCGCGTTACGGCGTGAAGCTGTGGACAGAGGATCGAGAACGCCTCGTCGACAAGCTTGAACGCCACTCCGGCGAGAAGACCTCTGCACTCGAAGGCCTTGGCCGTCTCGATCGCGACAGTCACAAGGCTCGCGAGGAGCGCCACGCAGAACGCTGGGACCGACTGCGGGATGTGCAGCGCGCCGATCGCGAGGAGCGCAAGGATCGGATGCGCGCGGAGCGAGAGGCTCGCGAGCGCCCGGAATCAGATGGCCTTGCCCACCTGCTTGCTGGCCGAGCGCAATCTGCGGCCGAGGCCGTAGATCGGTGGCTTACGAACATCCTGACCCGGAGTGTCGAGGAGGGCCAGCACGCCCCGACGGCGCCCTCACGTGTTGATCCGGCCCCCGCACAAGAGCACGACCATGGGGCTGGCCATGATCACTAGGGCCGCTTTTGCACCCAGGTTCGCGCCGATCTTCATCAGGGCGGTCTTGGCTGCCCTGATGTTCGCATTCCCTGTCCATTCCCTGGAAGCCCGAACGACCCGTCGAAACACGATCGATGAGCAGATCGTCGCGACGTGCATCGCCCGGTCAGCCGCCGGCCGCAATTGGCTTGCCAAGACGCTCTGGGGATTGCGTGATCAGGAAGGCGGCTGGATTGGCGCGGAAGTCGCCAACAGTGACGGCAGCCACGATCTCGGGCCGCTGCAGGTCAACAGCTGGTGGGTGCCCCGGTTGGCCGCCGTCACCGGGCGGCCGGAGCGCCACATCCGCCATTGGCTGAAACAGGATGCCTGCTTCAACGTCGAGGCTGCACGCTGGATATTCCTCTCCGGCTTGGCCGCCACGCGTGACTATTGGAAGGCGATCGGCGTCTATCATAGTCCCACGGAATGGCGGCAACAACGCTACACCTCGAGCGTCCTCGTTCATCTACGGCGACGGTTCGGGGCCAGCCTCTTTGCTCGACCCTCGAAGGGGCCATCGCCAGTTTCCGTGACTACGCCATGAGGCGTCGTCGTCGGCCCAAGGTTCTGGGAGCCAGTTCACCACCCCCGCCGCCCGTAGTGGCAGAAGTTGTCGCCTCACCTCCAGCGTTCGATTCCGAGCACGATCCAGAGCCCGTCGAACCGCCACCACTATCCTTGGTGACTGTGGCCTCCGGGATGCATGACACACCGCCTGGCTTTGGAAGGCGACGGGTTTCCAGGCGCGCGATGTTCTCGGCCGCCCTAGTCGCTGATGCCAGAGCGTATTTCGAACAGCACCTCGATCGTCCTGTCAGCGACGATGAAGCGAGAAACTTTCTGGGGGATTTCGCGGATTTTTTCACCGCCTTTGACAGTCGCAAATAGGATCGGGGGGGAACCGCCAACTGCAACGAAAATCAAACAACCCCAAGTAATGCACATATCGAACTTTTCGGATGACTTTCAAAAACGGGAGTATGGATGGTATATTGGGGTAAGGAGGAGCAATTGAGATGACGAGACCCCGCGCAAAGATCGTACAGGCGAAAGCAAAGCGTATCATTCACGAGCGCAATAAGGCCGTCATGTACGCACGAGTATCGACCAGCGAGCAGGAGAAGGAAGGATTTTCTATCCCGGCACAGCAGAAGTTGATGCGAGAGTATGCGGTTCAGAACGGCATAACGATTGCCTCTGAACATGTTGACGTGGAGACTGCGAAGCGCGCCGGTCGTACCGGATTCGAGGAAATGCTTCGCTACATCAGATCCCATCCAAGCGTCAGAACGATTCTGGTCGAGAAGACCGACAGGCTCTACCGCAACCTCAAGGATTGGGTGACCGTCGATGGATTGGATATCGAGATACATTTCGTGAAGGAGAATGTCGTTCTCTCTCGGGATTCGAGATCGTCGGAGAAGTTCATGCATGGCATCAAGGTTTTGATGGCCAAGAACTACATCGACAATCTCTCTGAGGAGACCCGCAAGGGAATGCTCGAAAAGGCAGAGCAGGGGATTTGGCCGACCTTCGCTCCCCTCGGCTATGTGAATGTGATGGGCCCGCTCGGCAAGAAGGTCATCACAATCGATCCGGATATCGGTCCGTTGGTGACCCGCGTGTTCGAATGGTTCGAGAGCGGCCAATATTCGCTCAAGGAAGTGACCCAATTGGCCGTCAGGGCTGGCCTCCGGTACCGCAAGAGCGGAAAACCGGTGGGCGTGAGCACGATCAACACAATGCTACGCAGCCGGATTTACACGGGCTCGTTCGAATGGTTGGGCAAACTCTATAAGGGTTCTCATACTCCGCTGACGACCTTCGCCACCTGGTCCAACGTGCAGGAGATCCTGGATGGCCGGAGCATCTCCAACGTCCACGGCAATCGGCTTCAATTTGCTTACACCGGACTGATCACCTGCGGTCACTGCGGTTGCGCGGTCACGGCTGAGATTAAGAAGGGCCGATACATCTACTACCACTGCTCCAGGTTCAAGGGGCGCTGCCCAGAACGATACATACGGGAGGAGGCGCTCGACGAGCAGTTCGCAGCTGTCCTCAGACGGCTTCGGTTGGATGATGAGTCATTCCGGCTCATTGAGCGAGCCATCCGTGAGAGTCATGCAGACGAGCGGCGCGACCGCGACGAATCGGTTGAGCGATTGCGGGCTGAGGCCGATCGCCTTCAACACCGATTGGACACTCTTTACCTCGACAAGATCGATGGGCGGGTCACGGTCGAATTCCACGACCGGGTTTCAGCGTCCTGGCGTGAAGAGCGGGATCGGACGATGCGAGATATGGAGAGCTTGCATGCCGCCGAGGACGACCTGATTGATGATGGTCTGGCGCTGCTGGATTTCGCGAGGACCGCCCACAACCAGTTTGCGGATCAGCCCTTGGCGACCAAGCGACGGGCTCTGAATTTGATATTATCGAACTCGTCATTCGCGGGTGGAGGACTGACCGTCACGTTCCGCGAACCGTTTGGAATTCTTGAAAAAATCGGCGGAACTGGCGGTTCCGGCCCAGCACCGAAAGGGGGCAAAAAACCCCCATTTTTAGAACTGGCTCCCCGAGTAGGATTCGAACCTACGGCCATTCGATTAACAGTCGAATGCTCTACCGCTGAGCTATCGGGGAGCAGCCCGACTTCCGCCGGGCAGGCCGCGCCTATAGCAGCGGCTTTTAAGAATTGGCAAGCGCTAATCTGATGATTTTTTTGGCTCCCCGTGAGGCCGGGCTTTGGTCCCGTTAAAGCCCCCGTTCAGGCGATGAATTGTTCGGCCGCAATGCGGTCGTCCAGCGTATGTTCGGGGTCGAACAACAAGGTCAGCGGGGTCGCGCGGTCGATCTTGATTTCCACCTGCGCGACGTCGCGGACTTCGCGCTGGTCTGCCACGGCGCTGACCGGGCGCTTGACCGGATCAAGCACGGTGAAGCGGATGACGGTGTTTTCCGGCAGGATGGCACCGCGCCAGCGACGCGGGCGGAACGGGCTAATCGGGGTCAGCGCGACCAGCGCTGATCCCAGAGGCAGGATGGGACCATGGGCCGACAGATTATAGGCGGTCGACCCCGCAGGCGTTGCCACCAGCACGCCGTCACAGACCAGTTCGGGCAGGACGACACGGCCATTGACCTGTACCTCCAGCTTGGCGGTCTGGCGGGTTTCGCGCAGCAGCGACACTTCGTTGATCGCGGGTATGGAAAAACGTTCACCATCGACCGTATCGACGATCATCCGTAGCGGATTGACCTTGAACATCTTGGCCGCTTCCAGCCGCTGTTCCAGCCGCTCCAGCCGCCATTCGTTCATCAGGAAGCCGACCGTGCCCAGGTTCATGCCGAACACCGGGACGATCCGCCGCGCTTCCAGCATCGAATGGAGCGTCTGGAGCATATAGCCATCGCCGCCCAGCGCGATGATCATCTCGGCCTGATCGACCGGCACGAAATCATAAGTGGCGCGCAGCCGTTCCTCGGCAGCTTTGGCTGCCTGCGTAGGGGACACGACCAGCGCACGCCGTGTTTCGCCGCTCATCCGCCGGTGACGCTCATATGACGCCGGGTTGCAGGTGCGGTTTCACCGGCACCGATGCGAAAGTCATGACGCGCGGGCTTGAGCCGCAGGGCGCGGTCGATCAGCGGCTCTACGGCGGGCAGCCCGCCTTCGCGTAGCGCGGTCTTGAAATCGACATGATCCTCATGGCCCAGGCACATGAATATCTTGCCCTCGCACGTCATGCGAATGCGGTTGCAATCTGCGCAGAAATTGTTGGTCAGCGGGGTGATAAGGCCAAGCCGCGCCGTCATCCCCGCAACGCTGTGATAGCGGGCCGGGCCGCCGGTGCGGTCGGGCAGGGGGGTAAGCGCGTGGTGCGCGCGGATATCGTCCGCCACTTGCGTCAAGGGCAGATAATGGTCCGTCCGGTCCTCGCCCGTCTCGCCCAATGGCATCGTCTCGATCAGCGTCAGGTCCAGCCCTTCCGCATCGCACCAGCGCAGCATGGGCAGGATTTCATCGTCATTGACGCCCTTGAGCGCGACCATATTGATCTTGATCGCCAGCCCGGCTGCTTGCGCCGCTTTCAGCCCCGTGAACACCGCCATAATATCGCCGCCACGAGTGACATGGGCAAAGCGCGCCGGGTCCAGACTGTCGAGGCTGACATTGATCCGGCGCACGCCCGCATCGGCGAGCATGTCGGCATGATCGGTCAGGCGGGTGCCGTTGGTGGTCAGCGTCAGTTCGTCCAGCCCATCGCCCAGATGCCGCCCGATCCGGCGCACCAGATCGCCAATGTCACGCCGCACCAGCGGTTCGCCGCCGGTCAGTCGGATCTTGTTGATGCCGCGTGCAATGAACAGATCGGCCAGCAGCGCGATCTCCTCCAGCGTCAGCACCTGATTTTTGGGCAGGAACTGCATCTTTTCCGCCATGCAATAGCGGCAGCGCAGGTCGCAGCGGTCGGTGACGGATATGCGCAAATAGCTGATCCGGCGGCCAAGGCCGTCGGTCATCTGCGTGCGCGAGGAGTCCATGATGGCCATGGGGACTTAGCTAGGCGATGGACCTGCCCCGCGCAAGCACCCCGGTTGCGGGAGACGCAAGACGTCGGTAACCCGTTGCTGCTAAGGCGACACCATGCGCGCGCCCAGGGGACCATATCAGTGATCGCGGATCAGGCCGCAGACGGACAGCGCAGCCTCTTCATCCTGTCGCCCGGCGACCGGGACGGGCTGTGCCATGCCGCGCAGGCGGCCGGATGGCGGGCGATCGGCGCAAGGCGGGCGCGCGAGGCGCCGCAACGCTATCTGCGCAGCGAGGCGCAGGTCGCGCTGGTGGATATGCGCTTAGGTGGTGGGGAAGCGAAGCTGCTGGCGCCGCTGGTGCCGGCGATGGAGGCAGGCGGTGGCGCGCTGATCGTGCTGGTCGATCAGGCGGACGAAGCCATCATTCCCGACTTGCTGGACGCCGGGGCAACCCATTTCCTGACGGCACCCTATAGCGAAGCGTCGCTGCGTGCCGTACTGGCGTCGGCGCAGCGGCTGGTTGAGCGATTGGGCGGGGGGGCATCGCACAGCCAACGCGCCCAGCGCATCCGGCGCGGTGACGCGCTCTATTGGGAATTGGGGCGGACCGATTCGGTGCTGCGGCTGAGCGAAAGTCTCGCCCGGCATCTCGATCTGCCCAGCGCGCGGATTCATCCCGCAGCGATGATCCGCCGCCTGCCACGGGCGGAACGGCGCGCGGTGCTGACTGCACTACGGGCGATGATGCGGGCGGGGCGCCCCGCCGCGCTGGCGCATGATCTGCCTGACCGGCCCGGCAACCGGCTGGTCCATCACCTCCGGGTCGAGGATGGCGTGGTTGCCGCTGATGTCGAGTGGCTGTCCGATGCACAGGAGCGCGACCTGGCGAGCCGCGACTATCTGACCGGGCTGCGATCGCGGCAGGCGGCGCTCGACTGGCTCGACCGGCGCACCGGGCTGGCGACCACCGCTATCCTGCTGTCGATCAGCCAGTTTGAGCGGATGAACGCGGCCTATGGCCAGGTGGTGGGTGATGCGCTGCTGGGGCGGATCGCCCGGCGGATCGAGCGGATGGTCGATGATGTTGCGCCCGGCGCGATGGTTGCGCGGATCACCGGCACCGAATTTCTGGTCGGCCTGACCGGCGAAGTCGCAGGCAGCGACCGCGCAACCTTTTTGGCGCGGCAGTTGATAGCGGCCATCGGTCGCCCGTTCAGCGCGGGCGATCATCTCATTCGCCTGATCGCCCGCTGCGGCATTGCGCAGGCGCGGTCCGAAGATGATGCGACCCATTTGCTGCGTCGTGCTGGCACTGCGCTGGCGGATGCGCGGCAGGCGGGCGGGGAGGGTATCCGCATCCTGTCGGCGGATCGTCACAGCCGCCAGGTCGATCCCGACCAGCTGGAAACCGACCTGCGGCTGGCGCTGGACCGGGGCGAGATCGGCATCGTGTTCCAGCCGCAATATCCGGTGGATTCGGAGGTTATAAGCGGCGTCGAGGCGCTGGCTCGCTGGAACCACCCGCAATATGGCCCGCTGGGCGCGGGCATATTGTTCGCGACCGCCGAACGATCCGACTATATGCTGCCGCTTTCGGCGCATATCCAGGTGGAGGCGTTGCGGCAGGCAGCGGCATGGCCGCGCGCGCTGTCGGCGCTGCGCCTGTCGATCAATGTGACGGCCGCCGACATAGCGCAGCCGGGCTTCATGAGCGGGCTGCTGGCTATCGTGGACCGCAGCGGTTTCCCCCGGTCGCGGTTAACCGTCGAGATCACCGAAAGCGGGCTGATCGAGGATGTGGACGCCGCCGCTGCGTTGCTTACCGCGCTCCGGTCGGAGGGGCTGGCGGTGGCGATCGACGACTTCGGCACCGGCTATTCCAGCCTCGCCTATCTCAAGAGCCTGCCACTCGACTATCTCAAGATCGATAGCGGACTGGCGCAGGATATTGCCGGGACGGCGCGCGACCGGATCGTCGTGCGCGGCGTTATCCACATGGCCAAGTCACTGGGGCTGAAGGTCGTGGCGGAAGGCGTGGAGACGCAGCAGCAGCTCGATCTTCTGTCGCGCGAAGGCTGCGATTATTATCAGGGCTTCCTGCGATCGGCAGGGGTTTCGTCCGCCGAATTGGTCGCGCTGGTGCTGGCGGGCTGAAATGCAATGCCCTTGGTTTGCCTGACATCCGTTCGTGCTGAGTAGAGACTGAGCTTGTCGAAGGCTCGTATCGAAGCATTATGCGCAGCGCCTGGTCCTTCGATATGCCTTTTGACCTACGGTCGTCTGCGACTCCGACTTCGCTCAATGGCTACTCAGGACGAACGGGTATTTACATTCTACAGGCGCAGTAGCGGCCACAACACCATGCCCAGCCCGACCAGGCTGACAAGAAAGATCAGCGTGCGGATTTTGGGGATGCCAAGGGCATAGACGGGCAGATAGAGGATGCGCGCGCCCAGCCAGATATGGGCGCCGAGCATGGTCATCTCGCTTGACCGGCCAGCCACCACCACGCCGATCAGCGCGACGATGGCGATGGGCAGGGTTTCCTGAAAATTGGCCTGCGCGCGGGCCAGACGGCCGGCAACCGGGTTGAGCGGCGGCAAAGCCTCATCGCGCGCGCCCATGTTCCAGTCGGTGCCATATTGCTTTGTCTTGACATGGGCTGCGGCGAAAATGTGGATGAGCAGCAGTATCATGGCCCAGGCCAGCACGAACAGTTCGACAGCCATGATCATTCTCTCCACCCCGTTGATGCGTCAATCTATGCCATCGCCGGGCGGCCTACAAGGCGTCAGGCCGCTGCCTTGGCCAGTCCCTTCGACAATTGCAGGGCGCCGTTCAGGCGGGCGGCGGAGTCGGCCCAGTTGCGGTTGACCACCACCTTGCTGTCGGGCCGCAGTCGCGCGACGCCATCGAGCCGCTGGATATAGGCGACGAGACCTGCCGGATGGGGGAAGCGATCCTCGAAGAAGCTGACCAGTGCGCCCTTTTGCCCGACGTCGATCTTGGCGATGTTGGCCTTCACGCAATTCTGTTTGATCTCGATGATCTTGAGCAGGTTTTGCGTCGGCGCGGGCAGCTTACCGAACCGGTCGATCAGTTCTGCGGCGAAGGATTCCAGACCCTGCCGGTCCTCCAGCTCATTGATGCGCCGATACAGGCCCATGCGCAGGTCGAGGTCCGGGACATAATCGTCGGGGATCATGATCGGCGCATCGACGCTGATCTGGGGCGAGAAACTGTCGCTGCGTGGTTCCAGGCCAGCCCCACCCGCCTTCGCGTCCAGTATCGCCTCTTCCAGCATCGACTGATAGAGTTCAAAGCCCACTTCGCGGATATGGCCCGACTGTTCGTCGCCCACCAGGTTGCCCGCGCCGCGAATGTCGAGATCATGACTGGCAAGCTGGAAGCCCGCGCCCAGCGTGTCGAGGTCGGACAGCACCTTCAGGCGCTTCTCTGCTGTCTCGGTGATGATGCGGTTGGCGGGGGTGGTCATATAGGCATAGGCGCGGGTCTTGGATCGGCCCACGCGACCACGCAACTGATAGAGTTGCGCCAGGCCGAATCGGTCGGCGCGATGGATGATCAGCGTGTTGGCGCTGGGAATATCCAGCCCGCTTTCGACGATGGTGGTGGAGAGCAGCACGTCGTAGCGCTTGTCGTAAAAGGCCGACATGCGTTCCTCGACCTCGGTGGCGCTCATCTGGCCGTGGGCGACGATCGCCTTGATTTCAGGGACTTCGTTGCGAAGATATTCCTCAATCTCGGTCAGGTCGGCGATGCGGGGGACGACGAAGAAGCTCTGCCCACCGCGATAATGTTCGCGCAACAAGGCTTCGCGGATCACCACCCCGTCCCACGGCATGATATAGGTCCGCACCGCCAGACGATCGACCGGCGGAGTCTGGATCACCGACAGTTCGCGCAGACCCGACATGGCCATTTGCAGCGTGCGCGGAATGGGTGTCGCGGTCAGTGTCAGGACGTGGACATCGGTTTTGAGCGCCTTCAATCGTTCCTTGTGGGTCACGCCGAACCGCTGTTCCTCATCGACGATGACAAGGCCGAGGCGCTTGAATTCGATGCCCTTGGTCAGCAGTGCATGGGTGCCGATGACGATATCCACCGTGCCGTCGGCCAGACCCGCCTTGACCGCCTTCGCCTCCTTGTCAGGAACGAGGCGGGAGAGGCGGCCGATATTGACCGGGAAACCGCGGAAGCGCTCCTCAAACTGCATATGATGCTGGCGCGCGAGTAGCGTGGTGGGGCAGATCAGCACGACCTGCATCCCCGCCATCGCCGCGACGAAAGCGGCGCGCAGCGCCACCTCGGTCTTGCCGAAACCGACGTCGCCGCAGACGAGGCGATCCATCGGCTTGCCCGCGCCCAGATCCTCGATCACGTCCATGATGGCGCGCTCCTGATCCTCGGTCTCCTGATAAGGGAAGCGATCGACAAAGGCGGGATAGCCTGCGCTGTCGGGTTCAGCGACGGTGGCGGCGCGCAGCGCGCGTTCGGCGGCGGTTTTGAGCAATTCACCCGCAATCTCGCGGATGCGCTCCTTCATCTTGGCCTTGCGCCGCTGCCACGCTTCGCCGCCCAATTTGTCGAGGCTCACCCCGTCGCTGTCGGAGCCATAGCGGGAAAGGACTTCGAGATTTTCGACTGGCACGAACAATTTGTCGCCGCCCGCATAACTCAGGGCGACGCAATCATGCGCCGTCTTGCTGACCGGGATCTGGGTCAGCCCTTCATAGCGGCCAATGCCATGATCCATATGGACCACCAGATCACCGGGGGAGAGAGTGGCGAGTTCCGCCAGGAAAGCGTCGGCACTTTTCTTGCGCTTGGCCCGGCGGACCAGCCGGTCGCCCAGCATATCCTGTTCGGTCAGCACCGCGACATCGGGCGCGGTAAAGCCATGGTCGAGCGACAGGACGGTCAGCACCACGCTGCCGCTGGCGGCCAGACCCAGCGCTTCCTGCCAGCTATCCGCCGCCGCCATCCGCTTGACGCCATGGTCGGCGAGCAGGCCAGACAATCGCTCGCGTGCGCCAGCGGAGTAGCTGGCGATCACGACCTTTTTCTTTGACCGGCTTAGCGTGCCGATATGCTTGCCGACGGCTTCATAGACATTGGCGTTCTGCGCGCGTTCGGGTGCGAAATCGCGCGGGCCATCGACGGCGAAATCCAGCACGGTTGCGCTGTCCGGCTCGTGGAATGGCGTGGCAACGTGCATCGGCCAGCGCGCGACGATGGCGTCCCATTCGGCGGCATCGAGATAGAGGAGGTCGGGCTTGAGCGGACGATAGGCGCCGGGGTCCGACGATTTCGCCTGTACCCGGTTGGCGTGATAATCACGGATCGCCTCGAACCGGGAATCTGCTGCGCCGACGACGCCATGGTCGCGGATGATGACGGCATCCTCGCCCAGATGGTCGGACAGGGGAACCAGCTTTTCCTCGAACAGGGGCAGCCAATGTTCCATGCCCGACAGCCGCCGCCCGTCGCTGACGGCCTGATAGAGCGGATCGCCGGTTGCGGTCGCGCCGAACATCTCGCGATAGCGGCCGCGAAAGCGCTTGATCGTGTCCTCGTCCAGCAGCGCTTCGGATGCAGGGAGCAGGGTGAAGCCATCGACGCTGCCGGTGGTGCGCTGGTCGCTTGGGTCGAAGCGGCGGACCGTCTCAATCTCGTCCCCGAAAAAGTCGAGGCGGAGCGGTTGCTCCTCGCCGCCGGGAAACAGATCGACAATGCCGCCGCGAATCGCGAACTCGCCCCGATCATGGACGGTATCGGTGCGGACATAGCCGTTGCCCTGGAGCATTTCGGCAAGGCGCGTGATGGCGATCCGCTCCTTGGGCGCGAGTTTCGCCACCAGTTGCCGGACGCGAAATGGGGTGAGCGTCCGCTGGGTCAGGGCGTTGAGCGTGGTCAGGACCAGTTGCGGGCCGTTCGGCTTCGCCTGCAAGGCGTGCAGCCCGGCAAGCCGTGCCGATGCGGTACGCAGCGACGGGCTGGCCCGGTCATAGGGCAGGCAGTCCCAGGCGGGGATTTCGATGATCTCGATCTCCGGCGCGAAATAATGCGCCGTTTCCGCGACCGCGCGCATCAATTGCTCGTCCGACGCGACAAACACGGCGCGGCTTGGTGCCGCACGCGCAACATCCGCCAGCAGCCAGGGCTGGAAGCCGGCGGGGACGCCCGAAAGGGTCAGCGGTGCTTTGGCGCGGAGGATTTTCTGGAGATCGGTCATGTCTGTATCGCTATCCAATATTCCTCCCCTTGCAGGGGAGGTGGCAGGGCGCAGCCCTGACGGAGGGGTGTTGCCCTATCGTGAGGGTGACACCCCTCCACCACCAGCTACGCTGGCTGAATGGAGTCACGTGCCTCCATTCCACCCCCTCCCCTTGCAGGGGAGGATTTTCTAATTCTCGATCTTTACGAAATCCAACTTCAGGAACTTGTCCATCATCGGCCCCTTCCATTCGTCCGGCACGGGAATGGTGCCCAGCGCCCAACCGATGATGTCGGCATCCTGTTCATCCATGAAGCGCTCAAACCAGGCGATCTCTTCGGCGTTCCATTCCTGGTGATAGCGCTCGAAAAAGCCGCCCACCGCATAATCGGATTCGCGCGTGCCCCGGTGCCAGGCGCGGAATTTCAGGCGGCGCATCTGGGGATCATCGTTCACAATTTGTTCCTTTTGCGGACACGCGGAAAAAGCCGATCGGATGTTTGTGCCATCGTCCCGGCTGGGGTAGATGCTGGCCAGATAGACATGCGACCCGATATTCTCAATCCGCTCTTTGCCGAAATCTCTGTCCTTAAGGGCATTGGACCGGCGTTGGCCCGCCCGCTGGAGCGGCTGGGGCTGGCGCGCGCGGTCGATGTGGCGTTCCATCTGCCGGTCAGTTGGGTCGATCGCGTCCTGACCGACGAGCTGGATATGGCGGATGCGGGCCGGGTGATCGGCATTGTCCTGACCCCGGTGGACTATCGCGCCAGCGGCAGTGCGCGCGCGCCGTTCCGTGTCCATGCGACCGACAGGCATGGCAATTATGTCTCGCTCACCTATTTCGGCAGGAACAGCGCCTGGCCGCGCAAGCTGCTGCCGCTGGGCGAACCCAAATTCGTGTCGGGCAAGCTGGAGGCCTATGGCGACAATCTCCAGATCGTCCACCCCGACCATGTGCTGCCGCCCGACGAAGCCGCTACAATTCCTGCGCGCGAGCCGGTTTATGGCCTGTCCGAAGGACTGACCAACAACCGGATGCGCGACTTTGTGGGGCAGGCGCTGGCCCGTGCGCCGGACCTGCCCGAATGGATCGAACCAAGCCTGCTCGTGCGCAAGGACTGGCCGGGCTGGCGTGAGGCGCTGGCGCGTGTCCATGCCGATCCGTCCGACGCGGTCGCGCGTGAGCGACTAGCCTATGACGAGATTTTCGCCGGGCAACTGGCACTGATGCTGGTGCGGCAATCGTCGCGGCGGCGGCGGGGCGTGCCGATCCAAGGCGACGGGCGGTTGCGGGCAATGCTCAAGCTGCCCTTCGCGCCGACCGGAGCGCAGCGTCGCGCTTTTGGCGAAATTGAGGGCGATATGGCGCAGGGCACGCCGATGCTGCGGCTGCTCCAGGGCGATGTCGGTTCGGGCAAGACACTGGTGGCATTGATGGCGTTGTTGAACGCCGTCGAGGCCGGGATGCAGGGCGCGATGCTCGCCCCGACGGAGATATTGGCGCGGCAACATTATGAGACGCTGCGCAAAATGGCGTCGGGCCTGCCGGTGGAGATCGCCATCCTGACCGGGCGCGACAAGGGCAAGATACGCGAGGCCACATTGATGGGGCTGGCCGATGGCAGCATCGACATCCTCGTTGGCACCCATGCGATCTTTCAGGAAGCGGTGCAGTATAAGCATCTGGGCCTCGCCGTGATCGACGAACAGCATCGCTTCGGCGTCGCCCAGCGGATGATGCTGGCCAACAAGGCGGAGCGCGCGCCGCACCTGCTGGTGATGACGGCAACGCCGATTCCCCGGACACTGACCCTGACCTATTATGGTGAAATGGAGGTGTCCAAACTGGACGAGATGCCGCCCGGTCGCCAGCCGATCCAGACGGTGGTGATGGCCGCGACCCGGCTCGACGAAGTGGTCGATGCGCTGGCCCGCCATGTCGAGGGTGGGGGCCAAGCCTATTGGGTCTGCCCGCTGGTCGAGGAGAGCGAGACGAGCGATCAGGCGGCGGCAGAGGCGCGGGCCGAATCCCTGAAGCTGCGCTTTGGCGATCGGGTGGGTCTGGTCCATGGCCGGATGAAGGGGCCGGACAAAGATGCTGCGATGGAGGCCTTCGCCGCCAACCGGACACAGATATTGGTCGCCACTACCGTGATCGAGGTTGGCGTCGATGTGCCCAATAGCAGCCTGATCATCATCGAGGGCGCGGATCGCTTCGGCCTGGCGCAATTGCACCAGTTGCGCGGGCGGGTGGGGCGTGGCGACAAGCCGTCGGTCTGCCTGCTGCTGCGCGGCAATGCGCTTGGTGAAACATCGCGGGCACGGCTGGCGCTGATGCGGGAAACGAACGACGGCTTCCGCATTGCCGAGGAGGATCTGAAGCTGCGTGGTGCGGGCGAAGTGCTGGGGACGCGCCAGTCGGGCGAGCAGCAGTTGAAGCTCGCGACGCCTGAGCATCTGGCGTCCTTGCTGGACGCGGCGCGGGATGACGCGCATCTGCTGATCGACCGCGATGGCGGCCTCGACAGCCCGCGCGGACAGGCGGCGCGAACCTGCCTCTATCTGTTCGAGCGGGATGCTGCGGTGGGGTTGCTACGGGGCGGGTAGAGGCAGCCATGCTACGACAGCGAAACAAAGCAGGTATCGTCGCGTTGTCGGGGCATGATTCGACTGCAGCTATTTTCCGATGCCCCGACGGCGCTCCTGTCCATTGTTCTGTCTGTGACACTCGCTTTCGCCGCGCACTGGGTCATCTATGCCATCATGGTGCGCGTCGTTAGGACGCGGATGCAGCCGGTGCTGTTGCCAGCGATTTTCCAACCAACCCGCTGGCTGGTCGTGCTGCTGGCGCTGAGTGCGGGGGTTCAGTCGCTGGACCTGGGCCAAAAGGCGCAAGTCCTTTGGTCTATCGGGTCGCGGATGGCCTTTGCCATGCTGGCAGGCTGGCTGCTGTTCGGTATTTTGCGTGCCGTGCGCCAGATCGTCGAGCAGCAGGCGGATATCAACGCCGAGGATAATCTCAAGGCGCGCAAGCGTCACACCCGCGTCCGCATACTCTATCGGATCGTGCAGAGCATCGTGGCGGTGTTTGTCATCGCGATGATGTTGATGGCGATACCGGGGGTGCGCACCATCGGCGTTACGCTGGCGGCGTCGGCGGGCCTAGTTGGGCTGGCGGTTGGTGCAGCGGCGCAGCCGGCGCTTAAAAATCTGATTGCGGGCATCCAGATGGCCTTTTCCGAGCCGATCCGGCTGGACGATGTTGTCATTGTGGAAGGCGAATGGGGACGGGTCGAGGATATTACGCTTACCTATGTCGTCATCCGCATCTGGGACGACAGGCGCATGATCGTGCCCGTGTCCTATTTTCTGGAAAAGCCGTTCCAGAACTGGACGACTCGCACGTCTGACCTGCTTGGCACAGTGTTTCTTTATGTCGATCCGACCGCCGACATTGAACGCATCCGTACGGCATTCGTGGCGGCGGTACAGGGCAATAGCCGGTGGGATGGACGGGTCGCGATATTACAAGTTACTGATCACCGTGCCGATGCTCTGGAATTGCGAGGCTTGCTGAGTGCGCGCAACGCCGGGATGGCGTTTGACCTGCGATGCGAGGTGCGCGAATCGATGCTGTCTTTCCTCCGTGGCGAAATGCCAGAAGCGCTCGTCCGTACCCGCCAGTCGATAGAGACGGGACAGGCTTTTACCAGGCCGTCTGCCTTGGGGGAATGAGCGCCATCAGCGCGTTGTAGGTGCGCGGGGCGATGGGTTGCAGGAACTCGATGCCCAGTCGCCCATCCTCGACCCAGCGGACTTCGGCGGGATGGTCCTTCAGGATCGGCAGCCAGATCGTCAGTCGTTCGCCCATCAGCAATTCGCCATCGCTGCGGCACATGGCACCGAGCGCGGAAATGTTGATGATCCGCACGCCATGGGTGCGGCCGCGCGCCGTGACATGGCTCACCATGTCGACCAGGTCACGGGTAGCCCGGCGCTGATCCACCGCCGGATCGCGGGACCGCATGACATGATTGAGGTTGGCGAACAGCGATGACATGGGTGCAGCCTAGGGCGGCGAAGATGGACGCTTCATTAGGAGAAAAGGTTAATGTTCCTCTAACATTCTTTCTGCCTCAGGCGACCACTATCCCATGCTTTTTCGCGCCGAAACTCACCTTGTCGCCCGGTTTCAGCGTCAGGGCCGGATCGTTCACCACGTTTCCGTTCACGCGGATCGCATTTTCCGACAATTTTCGCCGCGCTTCCTTGTTTGACGTGGCAAAGCCGAGCGCGACATTGGCCTGCACCACCGTCAGCCCCTCCGCGCCGATGCTGACGGTCGGCAGGTTGGCGTCGGACTCGCCTTCCTCGAATGTCTTGCGGGCCGTTTCAGCAGACGCGGCAGCGGCTTCCGCGCCATGGGCCATGGCGGTGGCGGCGTCGGCCAGGATCTTCTTGGCCTCGTTGATCTCCGCGCCCTGCAAGGCTTCGAGCCGGGCGATCTCGTCCAGCGGCAGGTCAGTGAACAGCCGCATGAAACGGCCGACATCGGCATCCTGGGTATTGCGCCAGAATTGCCAATAGTCATAGGGCGGCAGCGCGTCGGCGTTCAGCCAGACCGCGCCGTTCATTGTCTTGCCCATCTTGCCGCCATCCGCCGTGGTGATCAGCGGGCTGGTGAGACCATAGACCTGCGTTCCATCGACCCGGCGCGACAGTTCGATGCCGTTGACGATATTGCCCCACTGGTCCGATCCGCCCATCTGCAACCGGCAGGCCGAACGGCGTGACAGTTCCAGAAAGTCATAGGCTTGCAGGATCATGTAGTTGAATTCGAGGAAGCTGAGCGACTGTTCACGCTCCAGCCGCATTTTGACGCTGTCGAAGCTGAGCATCCGATTGACCGAGAAATGCTGGCCGATGTCGCGCAGGAACGGTATATATTCCAGTCTATCCAGCCAGTCGGCATTGTCGACCATCACCGCGTCGGTCGGGCCGTCACCAAAGGTCAGGAATTTCTCGAACACCCGCTTGATGCTGGCGACGTTGGACCTGATCAGATCGTCGGTCAGCAGCTTGCGCGCTTCATCCTTGAAGCTGGGGTCGCCGATCTTGCCGGTGCCGCCGCCCATCAGGACGATGGGCTTGTGCCCTGCCTGCTGCATCCGCCGCAGCATCATGATCTGTACCAGGCTGCCGACATGGAGCGAGGGCGCGGTCGGATCGAACCCGATATAGCCGGGCACGATCTCCTTCTGCGCCAGCGCGTCGAGACCTGCCGCATTGGTGACGTCATGGATATAGCCGCGCGTGTCGAGCAGGCGCAGGAGGTCGGACTGATAGTTGCTCATGGCGCGCGCCTGTAGCATTGGGAGGGCGGCTGTAAAAGAGGCGGAGAGTCGTAAATGCTGGCAATCGGCCTGATGTCGGGGACATCGCGCGACGGGATCGACGCGGCGCTGATCGAGACCGACGGGGATGGGCTGGTGAAGCCGGTCGCTTTTCATGCGCAACCCTATCATGACGGCTTCCGGGTGCGGCTGACCGAAGCCTGCGCCCGTGCCATGGCGATGGACGCGCGGGGGTTCGAGCCGCTGATCGCGTCGGTCGAGGCGGAACTGACCGAACTGCATGTGGAGGCGGTGGCCAACCTGCTTGGCCGCAGCGGCCATATGGCGGAGGATGTCGGCGTCATCGGCTTTCATGGCCATACCGTGGCGCACCGGCCTGACCGCCGCTGGACCTGGCAGATTGGCGATGGCGCGGCGCTGGCCGGGGCGTTCGGCATATCCGTGGTTGGTGACCTGCGCAGCGCGGATGTGGCGGCGGGCGGGCAGGGCGCGCCGCTGATGCCGGTCTATCATCGTGCGCTGGCCGCCGGGCTGGAAAAGCCGGTGGCGATCCTCAATCTGGGCGGGGTCGCCAATATCACCGCAATCGGATCAGACGGGGCGCTGACCGCATTCGACACCGGCATGGCGAGCGGGCTGATCGACAACTGGATGCAGGCGCATGGGGATGCGGCCTATGACGCGGGTGGGGCTTGCGCCGCGAAAGGGCGCGTGGATGAGGCACGGCTGGCAGCCATGCTGGCCGACCCCTGGTTTGCCGTGCCACCGCCCAAGAGCATCGATCGGGAGGCGTTTACGATCGACGCGGTGCAGGGGCTGAGCGTTGAAGATGGCGCGGCGACGCTGACCGCCTTTTCAGCGGCAGCCGTAGCGCGGGGGATCGCGCATCTGGCCGAGCGGCCGGTCTGCCTGCATGTCGCGGGCGGTGGGCGGCATAATGGGACGCTGATGGCGATGCTGGCGGCGCGGTGCGGGGTTGAGGTTCGGGCTGTGGATGCGCTGGGTTGGGACGGCGACGCGCTGGAGGCGCAGGGTTTTGCCTATATGGCGGTGCGGCATCTGGAGGGGCTGCCGATCAGCTTTCCGGGGACCACGGGCGCGCCGGAGCCGATGGCGGGCGGTGTGCTGTTCCGGCCTTAACTTCGCATATTTCCCGGCAATCGTGACATTTTGTTGCGTGGGCGTGATCCTATCGCAAAGTGCGTTGCGCATCATAGCAGGCGGGTTTGCTGTAGGACAGGCCGCCGGATCGGCGACACAAGGGACACCAGAACGAAGCTGATGATCATCAGCAGATACCATGCCGCCATTTTCATGGGCGACACCATGCGCCATCCTCCTGCCTGATCGGGATAGTTCCAGGCATTGGCAAAGGTGGCGATATTCTCAGCAAACCAGATGAAGAGCGCAACGAGGAACCAGCCCAGCAACAGTGGCATCGACCGGTGATGATGGAGCGGCCTGAACCAGATGCGGCAGCGCCCGAACAACAGCCCGGTAACGCCGAACAGCAGCGGGCGAACGTCGGGCAGCCAGTGATGGGCGAAGAAATTGACATAGATGGCGGCGGCAAGGACGAAACTGGTCCAGCGCGGCGGATAGGCGCTGAAACGGAAATCGAAAATGCGCCAGACACGCGCGATATAGCTGCCGACGGCGGCATACATGAAGCCGGAAAAGAGGGGGACGGCACCGATATGCAGCAGGCTGGCTTCGGGATAGACCCAGGACCCCGCTGCCGTCTTGAACAATTCCATCACCGTGCCGACGATATGGAATATCCCGATCACCGCGACTTCGCGCCATGTTTCCAGCCGAAAGGCGATCATGCCGATCTGGATCGCCAGCGCACACAGGGTCAGAAAGTCGTACCGATGCAGCGGCGCTGACGCCGGATAGAAAAAATGCGTGCCCAGCAAAAGCGCGAGGATCAAGGCACCGAACTGACAGGCCCATCCCTGTTTGAAGCCGAACATCAGAAATTCAAAAACAGGACCGCGCCAGCCCGGCGCAATGGCCGCCTGCTCCAGTGTCAGCCGGATACGGGCAAAGCGGGTCTGGTCGCTCGGCACAGGCTTCACGCCATCGCCTCATGCTGGCCAAAGCCGTCCGGGCTTTCGGGCGGCCTTTGTCTGATCCAGCGGCTGGCGATCAGTTTCAAACCTGCCTGCACCGGCAGCCCGGCATGTTCGCTCATCGGGTCAGGGCGGCCGTCGGGCAGGGTATTGGCGAAAAGCAGCCCGTCGCCCTTGCGACCGCGATGGGTGAGGGGCAGGCGGGTGAAGTGGGTTTCGCCTCCCTGATAATCATCGTTGAGATAGACCAGCAGGGTCAGGCTGCGCTGGTTGGTGAGGCCCGGCACGGCGTCCAGATGGGGGCGATATTGCTGGCCGGGGCGGTAGCGCAGCACTTGGAGCGTCTCGCCCTGTTCTACGGTGGTGCCGCTGACGGCGGCCAGTCGGCGGTTGATCGCGTGGATGGCGGGCCATTCGGACACGATGGGAAATCCTGCCGCGTCGGAATCGCGGATTGGATCGGCGACGAAGCGTTTTTGCCCTTCGTGAAAGATGAGCGCCGGGCGCAGCCGCCGGTCGGACAGGGCGGCGAGCAGGTCACATTCCGGCGCGGTGAGCAGGCCGGGCAAAGCGAGGATCATCAGGCTGTCGGACAGTGGCTTGACCGTCGGCAGAGCGATAGGATCGCCTTTGGTGTCGATCGCCATCGCGGCGATCAAGGCCCGCTGCTGCGCGGCTACCGGATCGCGGCTCGCCCAGTCATCCAGCATCGCCAGCGCCCCGGCCCAGTCGCGCTTGCCGCCTGTGCCGGCGGCGAGAAAGCCCGCAAGGATTCGCGCTGCACCGATCGTGTTCGCAGCGGCCAGATCAGCGCGGGCGGCGATCAGGTCGCGCGGCACAAGCCGCCCCTCGACCCGCCAGAGCGCCCGCATCGCCAGCGCATCGCCATCGCCGCGTGCGCAAGCCGCCTCGACCAGCGCCTGCGCCGACGCACTGTCGCCGCGCTGGAGAAGCGCCAGCGCCTCCGCCGCGACGCCCGCCATCAGCGCTTCCGCGTCAACTCCCGCATGGCCGCGTCGATGCCCTCTATCGTCAGCGGATACATGCGGTCGTTCATCGCCTCGCGGATCAGGCGGGTCGACTGGCTATAGCCCCAATGCGCCTCTGGCGTCGGGTTGAGCCACACGGTCGCGGGATAGGTATGGGCGACCCGTTGCAGCCACACGCCGCCCGCTTCCTCATTCATATGTTCAACCGATCCACCCGGATGGCTGATCTCATAAGGACTCATCGCCGCGTCGCCGACGAAGATCACCTTATAGTCATGGCCATATTTGTGGAGGATGTCCCAGGTCGGGGTGCGCTCGGCAAAGCGGCGGCGATTATCCTTCCACACGCCTTCATAGAGGCAGTTATGGAAGTAGAAAAATTCCATATTCTTGAATTCGCTGGTGGCGGCGGAGAAAAGCTCCTCGCACAGCTTGACGAACGGGTCCATCGATCCGCCGACGTCCAGAAACAGCAGCAGCTTGACCGCATTATGCCGTTCCGGGCGCATGCGGATGTCGAGCCAGCCCTGCCGCGCGGTGCCACGGATGGTTTCGTCCAGGTCCAGTTCCTCCGCCGATCCTTCGCGCGCGAAACGGCGCAAACGGCGTAGCGCGACCTTGATATTGCGGGTGCCCAGTTCCTTGCTGTTGTCGAGATTGGCGAAGTCGCGCTTCTCCCACACTTTGATGGCGCGCTTATGCTTGCTTTCCCCCCCGATGCGCACGCCTTCGGGATTATAGCCGCCATGGCCGAAGGGGGATGTGCCGCCAGTGCCGATCCATTTATTGCCGCCCTGATGCCGCGCCTGCTGTTCCTCCAGCCGTTTCTTGAGCGTTTCCATGATTTCGTCCCAGTCGCCCAGCGACTTGATCTTCTCCATCTCTTCGGGACTGAGATATTTCTCGGCGACCAGCCGTAGCCATTCCTCCGGTATCTCCGCCTTTACGCCAGAACTGCCCAGCATGCCCTTGAACACCTGCCCGAACACCTGATCAAAACGGTCGAGCAGCCCTTCATCCTTCACATAGGTGGCGCGGGCGAGATAATAAAAATCCTCCGGCCGCCGTTCGATGACGTCGCGGTCCAGCGCTTCCAGCAACAGCAGATGCTCCTTGATGCTGGCGGGGATGCCAGCGGCCCGGAGCGCATCGAGAAAATTGAGCAGCATGGCTGCCCTTGTCGGGCAGCGCGGCGCGTGATGCAAGCGGCTGGGGCGATGGCTTGTCGGAATATTAAGTGTTGCAGTGCATGGTTAATACGTCACTATCCATTGATCCGAAAATTTGGGGCGCACGCTTGGAAAACAGGGACTTGCTGGCTGATCTTGGCGAACGGTCAGGTGACATCGCGTTGCAATGCAGCGAAACGGCGGGCTTTCTGAGCGAGTTGAACTTGCGCATCCAGCAGGATTCGGCGCGCCTGTCGGATTTGCAGGCCAACATGAACACGCTTGCCACCAGCCAGAATGAAAGCGTTGCCGCCGCGCAGGAATTGAGCCTGACCGCGCGCCGCGCCGGGCGGATCATCGCCGACGGGCATGAGGTTGTCACCCTGTCGCTGGGCGAGGTGGCGGGGCTGGTCGAGCATGTCACAGGACTTGAGGGGCATTTGCGCCAGTTCCTGTCCGTGATCGAAGCGGTGGGCGACATTTCCGACGAATTGGGCGCGATCGCGCGGCAGACGCGACTGCTGGGCATCAATGCCGCGATCGAGGCGGCACGCGGCGGGGAGGCGACGCAGGGCTTTGCCGTGGTGGCCGATGAAATCCGTCGACTGGCGGGGCAGGCAGGCGAATCGGCGGCTTCGGTGGGCGACAAGCTGGGCCAGCTGGACCGCGATGCGCGGCGGCTGATCGGCGGAGTGGAGGCCAATATCGTGCGCGGGCGCGATGTCGGTACGCATATCGACAGGTTGCGGCTGAGCATGGCGGAGATCGCGTCGCTGGTGACGCAATTTGCCGAGCGGTCCGACGCGATCGTGACCTGCACTGACGAGGCGGATGGCGATGTCGCGGCGTTGCGGCAGGGGCTGGCGCTGTTCAGCCAGTCGGCGAGCGAGAGCGCGACGCGGGTGGAGGTGGCGCGCGGGCAACTGGAAGGGCTGGAGGGGATGGCCAACGCCATGCTGGATACCGCTGCCCACGGCCCGCAACGCACCCGCAACAGCCGCTATATCGCGCTGGCCGAGGAAGGCGCGGACGAGGTGATGGCGGTGATTCATCGGGGGATTGCAGACAATCAGCTCAGCCTGGCGGACCTGTTCGATACCGATTATCGCCGGATCGAGGGTTCCGACCCCGCGCAATATCAAACCCGTTTCACTGCCTTTGCCGACACGCTGCTGCGCCCGACGCTGGACCGGCGGACCGGGGAGGACAGCGCGATCGTCGGGTGCTGCCTGATCGACATGAATGGCTATCTGCCCACCCATATCAGCGCGCGCAGCCAGCCGCAGCGGCCGGGCGATCCGCGCTGGAACATGGAACATGCGCGCAACCGGCAGATGTTCATGGACAGCCAGACCCGCCGCGCGCTGGACGGGGAGGGGGATTTTTTCCTGTTCACCTATCGGCAGGATCTGGGCGAGGGCCGCTATCGCGCGCTGCGCAGCGTGTTCGTGCCGCTGGTTTTTGAAGGGCGGCGCTGGGGCCTGTATGAGGTCGGCTATCTGATCTGACGGATTGGATCAGGACAGGCTGTCGGCAAGACCGGCGGGCATAGGGACATTTGCGGATGGAGGGTGCGGCTGGACCGGCATAATCAGGAAGCCAATCGCCCAACGCCCTTATGCCCGGAGTTCCGTCCATGAAAACCATCCTGCTGCACATTCATGAGGATAACGCCCAGAACAGCAGGATGGAGGTTGCGCTGGATATTGCCCGCGCGACCGGCGCGCATATCCGCTGCCTTCAGGTGACGCCGGTGATCGAATTTGTTTCGGCGGATATGTATGGGGGCAGCTATGTGCTGCCCAGCGACATCGACGAGATACGCAAGGCTGAGGACAAGGTGAAGGCGAAGGTTGAAGCGCGGTTGCAGCGCGAAGGCGTGGCATGGGACTGGCGACACAGCGATGGCGAGGTGGTGCAATGCCTGCTGTCCGCGTCGCGGCTGGCCGATGCGATCGTCGTGACCTTGCCGACGCCGGGGCGCCGCGCGATCGGCGATCCGCTACCGATCGTCGCTGACCTTGCGATCAGCAGCCGCGCACCGATCCTGGCCGTGCCGCAGGCGTGCCAGAGCTTTGCCTGTCAGGGGCGGGCGATGGTGGCGTGGGACGGATCGCATGAGGCCGCCGTCGCCCTGTGCGCCGCCAGGCCGCTGCTGGCGCTGGCTGGCGAGGTGCATGTCGTCACGGTCGAGGAAAAGACCAAGCGCGATTTCCCCCCGATCGACGCCAGCGAATATCTGTCGCGCCACGGCATTGCGTCGGAAATCCACGAATGGCCGCGCAAGGGGCGCACGGTCGAGGAGGCGCTGGCCGCTGCGGCCGACGAACTGCGCGCGGACTGGATCACTATGGGCGCCTTTGGCCATAGCCGCCTGCGCGAGACGATCTTTGGCGGGGTCACCCGCTACCTGCTCAGCGAAGCGCGAGTTCCGCTCTTGCTGGCGCACTGATTTCCGGTCAGTGATGGGCGATGGCGATCAACGATGTCGATCCGCGCGATGATGCGCACAGCCTGGAACAGGCGTTGCTGGGGTCGATCCTGGCGACGGTGCCTGACGCCTTGATCGTCATCGACGCACGCGGGCGCATCATATCGTTCAGCTCGGCCGCACAGCGCATGTTCCATTATAGCGAAGCCGAAGTGCTGGGCGAGAATGTGGCGATGCTCATGCCATCGCCCGATCGCGAGCGGCATGATGGCTATCTCGATCATTATCGCGAGACAGGCGAAAAGAAGATCATCGGCATCGGCCGCCTGACCACGGCGCGGCGGCGCGACGGATCGACTTTCCCGATCGAACTGGCGGTGGGTGAGGTGCATGATCAGGGGGAGCCGCTGTTCACCGGTTTCATCCGCGATCTGACCGAACGGCAGCGCACCGAGCGGCGGGTGCAGGATTTGCAGGCGGAACTCAGCCATGCGTCGCGCGTCACCGCCATGGGCACGCTGGCCGCCGCGCTGGCGCATGAACTCAACCAGCCCCTGACCGCGATTGCCAATTATATGGAAGCGGGCCGCGACCTGCTGGCACAGGACGGCGCGATCGATCGCGCATTGCTGGGCGAAGCCATGGACGAAGCCGCGACCCAGGCGCTGCGCGCGGGGGAAATCATCCGGTCGCTGCGCGAATTCATCCGCCGGGGCGAAGCCGACCGCCAGCCCGAAACGGTCTCCACCTTGTTGTCGGAAGGGGTCGCGCTGGCCTTTATCGGCATCAACAGCCGGGGCATCGACATGGACATCGCCGTCGATCCGCGTGTCGGCCGGATCATGGCCAACCGCGTTCAGGTGCAGCAGGTGATCATCAACCTGGTCCGCAATGCCGTGGAAGCCATGGAGGGGCGGCCGATGCGTATCCTCCATCTGTCGGCGACGCCGGATGAGGAAGGCCGGGTGGAAATCATCATCGCCGACAGCGGCCCCGGCCTTGATCCTGCGGCCGAACGATCGCTCTTCACCCCGTTCAGCACCACCAAGCCCACGGGCATGGGGGTTGGCCTGTCGATCAGCCGCACTATCGTCGAAGGCCATGGCGGTCGCATCTGGACCACGCGATCACGCTGGGGCGGGGTCGCCTTTCACTTCACCCTTGATCCTGCGGATTGACGCCATGACCCAACCTCCGATCTATGTCGTCGATGATGATGAGGCGATCCGCCGGTCGCTGAGCTTCATGCTCAAGACGAGCGGCTTTCCGGTGCAGAGCTTTTCGGGCGGCTTGCCCTTCCTCAAGGAGGTCGCCGGGCTGGACCAGGGCTGCGTTCTGCTCGACGTGCGGATGCCGGACATGGACGGGCTGGAGGTGCAGCGCGAACTGCGCGCGCGGGGGATCGTCCTGCCCGTCATCATCATGACCGGTCATGGCGATGTTGGCATGGCGGTCGCTGCGATGAAGGCGGGCGCGACCGACTTCATCGAAAAGCCGTTCGAGAAGGCAGCGTTGCTGGATGCCATCGCCGCCGCCTGCGCACAGGTTGCCGCGCATCGCGATGCCGGTGCCCGGCGCGACGAAGCCCAGGCGCGCCTCAACATATTGACCGATCGTGAGCGTGAAGTGCTGGCCGGGCTGGTCGAAGGGCTGCCCAACAAGTCGATCGCCTATGATCTGGGCATTTCCCCCCGCACGGTGGAAATCCATCGCGCCAATCTGATGCAGAAGCTGGACGTGCGCAGCCTGTCTGAAGCGCTGCGCATCGCCTTTCAGGCGGGGCTGGAATGAGGCTTGATCAGGGACATTACGGATAGGCGCATGTCGCCCGCTGCGTCAGGCAGCGATCATGATGATGCATTTTGATCTGGCGCAAACCGCGCCCGCCGCCGCCCCGGTCCCTTGTCAGGATGCCAGCTTCTGCCAGCAATGCGACGTGCGCGCGCGCGCCATTTGCGGTACATTGGAGGATGACGAGCGCGTTGCGCTCAATCGCCTGGGCAGGCGGGTCACGGTGCAGGCCGGACAGACGGTGATGTGGGAGGGCGACGATGCCACCATCGTCGCCAATGTCATCGAAGGCACGCTCAAATTATCAGCATCCACCGGCGACGGGCGCGAACAGATTGTGGGGGTGGTCTATCCATCCGATTTCATCGGCCGGCCCTTTGGCCGCAGCACCCCGCACAGCGTCACCGCGCTGACCGATGCACGATTGTGCCTGTTCACCCGTGGCGCGTTCGATGGTTTTGCCCGCACCCATCCCGAACTGGGCCATCGCCTGCTGCAACGCACGCTCGATGACCTCGACCGGGCGCGGGCCTGGATGCTGCTGTTGGGCCGCAAGAATGCGCGGGAAAAGATTGCGACCTTCCTGCTTGATATGTCGCACCGGCTGGCGGGGGAGGGCGCAGGGCCGCTCGACAGGTTCGCGCTACCCCTTTCGCGCCAGCAGGTGGCCGATGTGCTGGGCCTGACGATCGAGACGGTCAGCCGCCAGATGACCGACATGAAGCGCGCCGGAATCATCGCGCTGCCCAACCGGCGCACGGTCGAAATTCTGGACCGCGACCAGTTGGCCTGCTGCGCCGAAGCGGCCTGATCGGCCAGTTTCGGCCGGGATAGGGACATTCCCCTACAGACCCCGATCCCCCCTTTTGACAGAGGACAAGGACAGTCGAAGCCCGGCCGTGCAGGCGCGGCGACGAACATATCTCCTGGGGGATAAGCATGGAACAATTGGTCATCAAGGCGGGCGGATGGTTCGCACTGGCCCTGCTTGCAGCCGCTGCGGCAGTCATGGCGGCGGACACCGGCTTTGCCGTCCACATGACGATCGTGGCAGCGACTGGACTGCTGCTCGCGGCGCTCACCCTCAATCGCGCCGATTATGGCGCGATCGTGCGTGGCGCGCTCAAAATGCCCGATCCGGGGCGCTATGATGACGACATGATCCGCTGGGGCGTGATCGCGACGATATTCTGGGGTCTGGCCGGGTTTCTCGCCGGGCTCTACATCGCGCTCCAGCTGGCCTTCCCGGCGCTGAACCTGGGGATTGAATATACCAGCTTCGGCCGGTTGCGGCCGCTGCATACGTCTGCGGTTATCTTCGCCTTTGGCGGCAATGCGCTGATCGCGACCAGCTTCTACGTCGTGCAGCGCACCTGCCGCGCGCGGCTCGCCTTTCCCGCCATGGCCCGCTTCGTGTTCTGGGGCTACCAGATGTTCATCGTGCTGGCGGCAACCGGCTATCTGCTGGGCATTACCGAAGGCAAGGAATATGCCGAGCCGGAATGGTATGTCGACCTGTGGTTGACGATCGTGTGGGTCTGCTACCTGCTGGTCTATGGCGGCACCATCATGCGCCGCAGCGAACCGCATATCTATGTCGCCAACTGGTTCTACCTGTCGTTCATCATCACCGTGGCCATGCTGCACATCGTCAACAATCTGTCGATGCCGGTCAGCCTGCTGGGGTCCAAAAGCTATAGCGCCTTTGCGGGCGTGCAGGATGCGCTGACCCAATGGTGGTACGGCCATAATGCCGTGGGCTTCTTCCTGACCGCCGGTTTTCTGGCGATGATGTATTATTTCGTGCCGAAACAGGCGGAACGGCCGGTCTATAGCTATCGCCTGTCGATCATCCACTTCTGGTCGCTGATTTTCCTCTATATCTGGGCGGGTCCGCACCACCTTCACTACACCGCGCTGCCCGACTGGGCGCAGACGCTGGGCATGGTGTTTTCGATCATGCTGTGGATGCCCAGCTGGGGCGGGATGATCAACGGCCTGATGACCCTGAACGGTGCCTGGGACAAGATCCGCACCGACCCGATCATTCGCATGATGGTGATGGCACTGGCCTTTTACGGCATGTCGACCTTTGAAGGCCCGATGATGTCGATCAAGGCGGTCAACAGCCTGTCCCATTATACCGACTGGACGATCGGCCATGTCCATAGCGGCGCGCTGGGCTGGAACGGCATGATCACCTTCGCCTGCCTCTATTATATGACGCCGCGCCTGTGGGGCCGGGAACGCCTCTATTCGCTGCGGATGGTCAACTGGCACTTCTGGCTCGCGACCGTCGGCATCGTTCTCTACGCCGCCGCGATGTGGACCGCAGGCATCATGCAGGGGCTGATGTGGCGCGAATATGGGAGCGACGGCTACCTCGTCTATGCCTTCTCCGAAGTCGTGAAGGCCATGTTCCCCATGTACGTCATCCGCGCAGCGGGCGGTCTGCTCTATCTGGCTGGCGCGATCATCATGGCGGTCAATATCGGCCTGACCATCGCGGGACGCCAGCGGCAGGAAAAGCCGATGCGCGACGCAGCCTTCGATCCCGCCGCAGATCGTCCCCTCCAGCCGCACGCCGCGTGACGGAGACACCGACATGGAAACCAAGACAAAACGCAAATTTTTCGATCATGGCCGATTGGAGCGTAACGTCTCCCTGCTGGGCATCGCGTCGCTGATCGTCGTCGCCATTGGCGGCATCGTGGAGATCGCGCCGCTCTTCTGGATCGACTCCACGATCGAGAAGGTGGAGGGGATGCGCCCCTACACCCCGCTCGAACTGGCCGGGCGCAATATCTACATCCGCGAAGGCTGCTACAACTGCCATAGCCAGATGGTCCGCCCGTTCCGCGATGAAGTCGAACGATACGGCCATTACAGCCTGGCCGCCGAAAGCATGTATGATCATCCCTTCCAGTGGGGGTCCAAGCGCACCGGGCCGGACCTGGCGCGCGTGGGCGGCCGCTATTCGGATGAATGGCATGTCCAGCATCTGGTCGATCCGCGCGCCGTCGTGCCGGAATCGATCATGCCGACCTATCCTTTCCTGGCGGAACGCGAACTCAAGGCAGGCGATATGAGCGGCGACCTGACCGCCCTGTCGCGCGTTGGCGTCCCCTATGACAAGGCCGCCATCGCCGCCGCCAATGAGGATTTGAAGGCGCAGGCCGATCCCACCGCTGACAGCACGGCGCTGGTGAAACGCTATCCCAAGGCGCAGGTGCGCGATTTCGACGGCGATCCGGCCAAGCTGACCGAAATGGATGCGCTGGTCGCCTATCTCCAGATGATCGGCACGCTGGTTGATGTCGATGCGGCAGCCCCGCAGGAGAAACCGCGATGAGCTATGACGCTATGCGGCATTTCGCAGACAGCTGGGGTCTGGTTTTCATGGGCCTCCTATATCTGATCCTCATCGGCTGGCATTTCCGTCCCGGCGGCAAGCGCCGCAGCAGCGACGCCGCCATGATGATCCTCACCGACAGTGAAGCGAAGGGAAGCGACCATGGCTGACCCGACCAGAAGCAAGATTGACCAGCCCACCGGAACCCCGACCATGGGGCATGAGTGGGACGGGATTGAGGAACTCGATACGCCCCTGCCGCGCTGGTGGCTGTGGACATTCTATGCCTGCATCCTCTTTTCGATCGGTTATGTCGTCGCCTATCCGGCGTGGCCGCTGATCGACAGCTACACCACCGGGATGCTGGGCTGGTCCAGCCGTGGCGATCTGGCGCGGGAGATGGCGACGCAGGCGGAGAAGGTGGCGCCGATCCACCGTGCCATCGCCGCGACCCCGATTGATGAACTTCCGGCCAGGCCCGCGCTGATGCAGGCGGCGGTCGAGGGTGGCCGTGCCGCCTTCAAAGTGCATTGCGTCCAGTGTCATGGGTCCGGCGCGGCCGGGTCGAAGGGCTATCCCAATCTCAATGACGACGACTGGTTGTGGGGCGGCGATCTTGCCACCATCGAAAAGACGATTGTTGATGGCATTCGCAATCCCGATCATGCCGAAACCCGCATTTCGATAATGCCTGCTTTTGGCCGCGACCAGTTGATGACGGCGCAGCAGGTCGACGATGTCGTTGCCCATGTCCGCACCATCAGCGGCCAGCAGAAGGGTGACGCGGCTTCGCAGCGCGGGGCGACGCTCTTTGCCGACAATTGCGCGGTCTGTCACGGCGTAGCAGGCGAGGGCAATCGTCAGTTGGGCGCACCCAAGCTGACCGACGGCATATGGCTTTATGGCGGCGACGGGGAATCCCTGCACCAGACCGTGTGGAACAGCCGCCAGGGCGTGATGCCACGCTGGGGCGACAGGCTGGACGCGGCGACGGTACGGATGCTCGCGGTCTATGTCCACAGCCTGGGCGGGGGCGAGGCTGCGCCGCGATGATCATTCCCTGCTCCAAATTCCTGCCTGTTTCCGGGAGGGGGACCGATCGCGAAGCGATTGGCGGAGGGCGCGCGCGTCAACGCACGCTCCCTCCGGCAGCGCTGCGCGCTGCCACCTCCCCTTGCAGGGGAGGAATGGGGGAATGACCACCGCTCCCCTGTCCCTCTACGAAAAGCGCAAGGGCGTCTATCCCAAGGCGATCGATGGCTTTTACCGTCGCCTCAAATGGGCGGTCATGGTGGTCACGCTCGCCATCTACTGGATCACCCCCTGGCTGCGTTGGGATCGCGGACCCTATGCGCCCGATCAGGCGGTGCTGATCGACCTGGCCAATCGTCGCTTCTACATGTTCGCGATCGAGATATGGCCGCATGAATTCTATTATGTCGCGGGCCTGCTCGTGATGGCGGGTATCGGCCTGTTCCTGGTGACCTCCGCTGTCGGGCGCGCATGGTGCGGCTATGCCTGTCCCCAAACGGTGTGGACCGACCTCTACCAGCATGTCGAACGGTTCATGGATGGCGATCGCAACGCCCAGATACGTCTCGCCAAAGCACCCTGGAGCATTTCCAAGATCGCCCGGCGGATCGCCAAATGGAGCGTCTGGCTGGTCATCGCCTTTGGCACCGGCGGCGCGTGGATATTCTATTTCGCCGACGCGCCGACGCTCCAGCACCAGTTCTGGACAGGAACGGCAGCGACCGTCGCCTATGCCACCGTCGCCGTCCTGACCGCGACCACCTTCGTCCTGGGCGGCTTCATGCGCGAACAGGTGTGCATCTATATGTGCCCGTGGCCGCGTATCCAGACCGCGATGCTCGATGAAAAGTCGCTGGTCGTCACCTACAAGCATTGGCGGGGCGAACGGCGGGGCAGCCTGAAGAAGGCGCAGGCGCAACCCGACGCCTTTGGCGACTGCATCGACTGCGACCAGTGCGTCGCGGTCTGCCCCACCGGCATCGACATACGCGAAGGACCGCAGATCGGCTGCATCACCTGCGCGCTCTGTATCGACGCCTGCGACAAGGTGATGGCGCAGGTCGGGCGGCCACGCGGATTGATCGACTATTGCACCGAAGATGACGCCACTGCCGAAAAGGCGGGCCGTGCCCCACGCTCGGTCATCCGGTCACTGCTGCACGTTCGCACCCTGGTCTATCTCACGCTGTGGAGTGGGATTGGTGGGGCGATGCTGTTTGCGCTGGGAACCCGTACGCGCATCGACATCAGCGCGCAGCAGGATCGCAACCCGATTGCCGTGCGCCTGTCCGACGGCGCTATCCGCAACGCCTATATGGTCAAGTTGCGCAACATGGAATCGCGTCCCCGGACCATGCGCGTCGCGGTAGAAGGACTGCCGGGCGCCAGCCTGTGGACCGACCGTGACGACAGGGGCGACGCTCGCGCCGCGATCGACACGATCGTCCCGGCCGACAGCGTGGCCAAGTTGCGCATCTTCCTCGCCGTGCCCGGCGCCGGGCCTGCGCGCCAGGATTTCGCCTTCACCGTTCGCGCGACCGATCGCGAAGGTGGCACCGACCGCGAAGCCGCTCATTTTGAAAGGCCGCAATGATGTCCAGCTTTCGCCTCAACGGTCGCCATGTCGCGGCGATCTTCGTCAGCTTCTTTGCCGTGGTCATCGCGGTGAATGTCCTGATGGCCAGTTACGCCGTTGGGGGCTTCGGCGGCACGGTGGTCGACAATAGCTATGTCGCGAGCCAGCGCTTCAATGACTGGCTCGCCATGGCGCGACGGCAGGATGCCCTTGGCTGGCGGCAGGAAACGCGCCTGGACGCCGGACGCCATCTGGTGCTGACGCTGGTTGGGCCAAGCGCGACGCCGACGTCGGTCAGCGCGACGGCCGAACATCCGCTGGGGCGCGCTGCCGACATTCCTTTGCGCTTTGAGGCGCAGGCGGACGGCCACTGGCGCGCGGTAACCCCGCTGCCCGCTGGGCGATGGATCATCCACTGGACCGTTCAGGCCGACGGCCAGGACATGCGCTTTCTGGAAAGGAACGGATGATGCAGGGCGTGCCTGTCACCTTGTCGCCCGATCCGGTCGTGCGGGACACGGCCCATAGCATATTCGCGGTGCCCGACATGCATTGCGCCGGCTGCATCGCCAAGGTCGAGCGCGGGCTGACCATGTTGCCGGGTATCCATGCCGCGCGCGTCAACTATTCGGCCCGGCGTGTCGCCATCACCCATGATCCGGCGCTGACCGTGCCGGACCTGCGCGCGGCAATTGCGGGCATCGGCTTTGCCGCCGAGCCACTGGCCGATCCGACGATCGACGTGGAGAGTGCGCAGGACAAGCGACTGTTGCGCGCGCTTGCCGTCGCGGGCTTTGCGTCGATGAACATCATGCTGCTGTCGGTATCGATCTGGTCCGGGGCGATGGGCGCGACCCGTGAACTGTTTCACTGGCTGTCCGCCCTGATCGCCCTGCCGACCGTCGCCTATGCCGGGCAGCCCTTCTTCCGTTCCGCCATCGCTGCGCTGCGCGCGGGGCGCACCAATATGGACGTGCCGATCAGCATCGGGGTGCTGCTGGCAACCGGCATGAGCCTTTATGAGACGATCACCGGTGGCGCCCATGCCTGGTTCGACGGCGCGGTGATGTTGCTGACCTTCCTGCTGGCCGGACGATGCCTTGACGCCATGATGCGTGGCCGGGCGCGCGATGGCGTCGCCGCGCTGCTGCGCCAGACCGCACCGGGTGCCTATGTGATCGAAGCGGGGCAGCGTCGCTGGGTCGCCGCGCGGGCGCTGGTGCCGGGCATGATGATGCAGGTGGCGGCGGGCGAACGCTTCGCGGCCGATGGCGAAATTCGCGAAGGCAAGAGCAGCGTCGATCTTGCTTTCCTGACTGGCGAGAGCCAGCCGATGGCGGTCGGGGTCGGCGACGGCGTTCATGCCGGTGCGCTCAATATGGACGGGCCGCTGAGCGTCGTCGTGCGCGCCGCGGGTGCGGATACGCTGATCGCCGATATAGCCCGGATGATGGACGCGGCAGGGCAGGGCAAGTCACGCTATGTCCGCATTGCCGACCGGGCCGCGCGGCTTTACGCGCCTGCCGTACATCTGCTGGCCGCCCTGTCGTTTGCAGGGTGGATGATCGCGGGCGCTGGCCTGCATCAGGCGCTGCTGATCGCCACCGCCGTGCTGCTGATCACCTGTCCCTGCGCCCTTGGCCTGGCTGTGCCTGCCGCGCAGGTGGTGGCGTGCGGCGCGCTGATGCGGCGCGGCATATTGGTGAAGGACGGGTCCGCGCTGGAGCGGCTGGCCGAGGCAGACCGCGCGATTTTCGACAAGACCGGCACGTTGACGCTCGGTCGGCCCATGCCCGTGAACCTCGATGCGCTGCCGTCCGATGCCCGGCCCGTCGTGCTGGCACTGGCCCGTGCCAGCCGCCATCCGCTGAGCGCGGCACTGGCCGAGGCGCTGCAAAGACAGGGCGTCACCGCCGCCACGCTGTCCGACCTGCGCGAGGATGCTGGCGTTGGCGTAAGCGGGCTGTGGCAGGGAAGGGCCGTATCGCTTGCCCGGCCGGAACATGCGGGCAACTGGACCAGCCTTTCCACGGAATATCGGGAGGGCGAGCGCCATATTCTGCTGACCTTTGCCGACATGCTGCGTCCCGACGCCGCCGCGACGGCAGCCGACCTGCGGACTCTTGGCCTTGATCCCATCATCGCGAGCGGCGACCGGCCCCAGGCGCTGCACGATGTCGCCGTCGCGACGGGCATGTTGGCGACGGGCCATATGAGCCCGCAGGCCAAGCTGGCGATGATCGAGCGGCTCAAGGCGCAGGGGCATCGTGTGCTGATGGTGGGGGATGGCCTGAATGATGGTCCCGCGCTCGCGGCGGGGCATGTCAGCCTGGCCCCATCCTCGGCCAGTGATGTCAGCCAGTTGGCCGCCGATGTCGTGTTTCTGGGCGACAGCCTGGCATCCGTCGCGGTTGCCGTGCGTGCGGCGCGGCGCACGCTGGCGGTGGTGCGTCAGAATTTCCTGCTCGCTGTGGGCTATAATATATTGGCGGTGCCGCTGGCGATTGCCGGGCTTGTCACCCCCCTGGTCGCTGCTCTGGCCATGTCCAGTTCGTCGTTGATCGTCATTGCCAATGCCCTGCGTTTGCGGCGGGCTGCGCGATGATCGGCCTTGCCCTCCTCATTCCCATTGCCCTGCTGCTGGGACTGGTCGGGCTTGGTGCCTTCTTCTGGGCGCTGACGGCCGGGCAATTTGACGATCCCGACGGTTCGGCGCTGCGCATCCTGAATGATGATGATTGATCCGCCGCGCTGAAGCCTGTCCCTTCAGTTCAATATTATCGGGCGAGCAGGTTCAGCGCGCGGGTCATCAGCGCAATGAAGCGCGGCTCATCGACGCGGGCGGTGCCATCGTTCCAGCTGGCCGCAATCGCGAACCAGCGACCATCCTGTCCCTGCGCCAGAAAATTCATGGCGATGACGCCCGCCTCCGATCCGCCCTTATAGCCCAGATAGCGCCAGCGTTTCGCGTCGGCGGGCGCGATGCCGGGATTGACCGCCAGGATCGGCAGAACATCGCCGCCGTTGCGCCGCAGCCAGTCGAGCAGGTGAACCATATCGCGCGGCGTGGCGAACCATTCGATACTGTCGATCGCGGTCGGCATTTCCGCGACAGTGCCGATGTCCACAGCACCCGCCGTCAGCCGTTTGGCGTTCGCGGCGATCAGCGCGCGGCGCGCGTCTGGCGTGGCTGTGGCATAGCGGCGCGCAAGATCGGCATTGGCGGGCATTTTGAGTGCGAACGCCTCCGCCGTAGCCAGTAACGGTAGCGTCGCCGCCGGGCGGGCATGGCCGCTCAACCCGACCATCGCATCCACCCGCGCCCGCCCCAGCGCCAGCAACAGCGTGTCAGCCGCGCTATTGTCGCTCTCCGCGATCATCGCCAGCGCCAGACTGTGCAGCGTCATCGGCGCACCATCCGGGCTTGTCAGCAACCGTCCCGAAAAGCTCTTGTGTTCCAGCGGGATCACATCGCTCCAGCGCCGTTCTCCGGCTGCCACAGCGCGGGCGAGTTCCGCCATTATATAGAGTTTGAACGATGACCCGGTGGCCATCAGCGCGTCGTCGCGATGGCCATGCAGCCAGACCGGTCCAGCCTCGCCCAGCCGGGCTATCGACAGAGCGGCATGACCCGGCAGGGCGGCGATGTCGGCCAATAGCTTGTCCATGCTGTCACCGCTTTGCCGCGCGCCCACCAGTTGCAGGCCGATGACGCGGTTGGGCGCTTGCGGCGCGATCACCAGCGTGAAGCCGATCGTCGCCCGCTCATAGCGGATTTCCACCACGCCCGTCGTCGGGCTTTCCACCTGCACCGCCCCGCGTGCGACTGGCTTGCCATGCTGTTTGCGCAGATCGGCCGCCAGCGCGCGCCATTGCGCCACCGGCACCGCGTCCAGGAAAAGGGTCGAGAAATAGCTGTCCTCGCCGCCAGGGGCGCTGAGCATGTCGAGCAGTTGCGATGCCCGTTGCTGATAGGCGACAGTGGGTTGGGCAAGGCTGCCGGTCGGCAGAAAAATCACAAACAGGGTGATGAGGGTCAACCAGAGCCGCACACGCTAAATCCGTTCGTTTCGAGCGCAGTCGAGAAACGCGAAAGCAGACCAAGCGGCTTCTCGACTACGCTCGAAGCGAACGGGTGCCGGGGTTAAACGGCCCCTCATGCGTCGATCGCTTCCTCGTCCACTGCCGCCGCATTTTCCTGAATGAAGGCGAAGCGGTGCGCAGGGTTGGTGCCCATCAACCGATCGACCAGATCGCGCACGCTGGCGCGTTCCTCGACATCGGCGGGCAGGGTGATGCGGATCAGGCTGCGGGTCTTGGGGTCCATGGTGGTTTCGCGCAGCTGCATCGGGTTCATCTCGCCCAGCCCCTTGAAGCGGCTGACCTCGACCTTCTTGCCCTTGAATTCCTTGCGCATCAATTCCTCGCGATGCGCATCATCCTTGGCATAGAGGCTCTTGCCGCCCGCCACGATGCGGTAGAGCGGCGGCTGCGCCAGATAGAGATGCCCGCGCCGCACCAGTTCGGGCATTTCCTGAAAGAAGAAGGTCATCAGCAATGTCGCGATATGCGCGCCGTCCACGTCTGCGTCAGTCATGATGACGATGCGGTCATAGCGCAGATTGTCGGGGTTGCAGTCCTTGCGCGTGCCGCAGCCCAGCGCCAGGATCATGTCGGCAATTTCCTGATTGGCCAGGATCTTGGCATTGTTGGCCGACGCGACGTTCAATATCTTGCCCCGCAGGGGCAGGATCGCCTGCGTCTTGCGGTCGCGCGCCTGTTTGGCGGAGCCGCCTGCCGAATCGCCTTCGACCAGAAATATCTCGGTGCCTTCGGGATTGTCGGTCGAACAGTCGGTCAGCTTGCCGGGCAGGCGCAGCTTGCGCGCGCTGGTCGCTGTCTTGCGCTTGACGTCCTTTTCCTGCTTGCGCTTCAGCCGCTCGTCCATCCGGTCGATGACATAGGCCAGCAGCGCCTTGCCGCGATCCATATGGTCGGTGAGGAAATGGTCGAAATGGTCGCGCACCGCATTTTCCACCAGCCGCGCGGCGTCCGGGCTGGTGAGGCGATCCTTGGTCTGGCTCTGAAATTGCGGATCGCGGATGAACACGGACAGCATGATTTCCGATGACGTCATGATGTCGTCGGCGGTGATGTCCTTGGCCTTTTTCTGGCCGATCAGGTCGCCAAAGGCGCGGATGCCCTTGACCAGAGCGGTGCGCAGCCCCGCTTCATGGGTGCCGCCATCGGGCGTCGGGATGGTGTTGCAATACCAGCTATAGCTGCCATCGGACCAGAGCGGCCAGGCGACCGCCCATTCGACCCGGCCAGCGGTGCCGGGAAAATCCTGATTGCCCGCGAAGAATATGCTGGTCGCACATTCGCGGTCGCCGACCTGCTCTTTCAGATGATCGGCAAGTCCGCCGGGAAACTGGAACACGGCCTCGGCTGGCGTATCGTCGCTGATCAGTTCCGGCGCGCATTTCCAGCGTATCTCGACGCCCGCGAACAGATAGGCCTTGGACCGGGCGAGGCGATGGAGCCGCGCGGGCTTGAATTTCTGCTCGCCGAAAATTTCCGTATCGGGGATGAAAGTGACGGACGTGCCGCGCCGGTTGGGGGCCGCGCCGACTTTTTCGAGCGTGCTGGTCGGATGGCCCTGCGAAAAGCTCTGGCGGAACAATTCCTTGTTGCGGGCAACCTCCACGACCGTGCTGGTCGACAGGGCGTTGACCACGCTGATACCAACGCCGTGCAGGCCACCCGACGTCGCATAGGCCTTGTCGGTGAACTTGCCGCCCGAATGGAGCGTGGTCATGATGACCTCCAGCGCCGACTTGCCGGGGAATTTGGGGTGCGGATCGACCGGGATGCCCCGGCCATTGTCCGTGATGGTCAGCCGGTTGCCCGGCTCCAGCGTCACCTCGATCCGGGTGGCATGGCCAGCCACCGCCTCGTCCATGCTATTGTCCAGCACTTCGGACGCCAGATGGTGCAGCGCGCGCTCGTCCGTACCGCCAATATACATGCCGGGACGACGACGGACCGGTTCCAGTCCTTCGAGAACTTCAATGGCGGAGGCATCATAGCCGGGGGAGGATGTGGGCTGGGCGGCGAACAGGTCATCGGACATGATTGCAAGCTATAGGCAGGCGGGCGATCCGCGCAAGCGCTGTGCTGAAATGGCAACAGCAACAAAATGTTGCATTGCGATGTGAAACAAAACCCCAATTCAATCCGTTAGCGGTTCGCAGTTGGGTTTTGATACCCGATCAGGCGAGGAGATTTTTCAATGCATTTCAACCGTATCGCGCCACTTGGCGCCACCCTGGCGCTCGTCCTGGCGGCGTCGCCTGTCCTTGCGCAGGATAGCGGCACCGTCGACTGGACCGGTCCCTATGTCGGCGGGTCGTTCGGCTATAATTTCCAGAAGAAGGACGGCGCCGAGCATCTGCGTTTCGATACCGATGCCGATGGTGATTATGATGATGTTGTGACCACAACGACCGGTGCCAATGCCTTTTCCCCCGGCACCTGCGGCGGCGCAGCGCGTGGCTCTACCCCGGCAACAGGTTGCGATGATGACAAGGACGCGATCGGCTGGATGGGCCATGTCGGCTATGATCGCCAGTTCGGCAGCATCGTCGCCGGTGTCGTCGCCGAAGCGGGCAAGGCCTATATCAGCGACAGCGTGACCGAATATTCGACCACGCCCGCTTTCTACACCATGACGCGCCGGATCGACTGGAACGGCAATCTGCGCGCGCGCCTGGGCTACACCACGCCCGGCGGCATCATGCCTTATGTTACCGGTGGCCTTGCCTATGCCAAGGTCAAGAACAGTTTCGGCACCAGCAACGGCGCGAACAGCTTTACGCAGGTCGATGCCAAGGAAGATGCATGGGGCTGGACCGCAGGCGGCGGCATCGAAGCCAAAGTGTCCGACAATTTCTCGATCGGCGCCCGCTATCTGTGGACCCGCTATAATGTCGGCGATTATCGCGTCGATGTCGGCGCGGGCAGCGCGCCTGCAACCAACCCGTTCCTGATCACCCCATCGGGCGGCACGAGCATGAACCGTGGCGACAAGTTCGACACCCAGAGCGTGATGGTGACCACCAGCTTCCGCTTCTGATCGATTCTAAAAAAAGGGCCGGTTCCTGCGAAGGAACCGGCCCTTTTTTTGTGCCTTGGCCAAATTTCTTATCGAACCCTTGGCCCGCCAAACGGGAGCGGCGGGGGTGGGCGGCGGGTGCCGCGCGGCAATTGCGCCTGATAGGCGCGACCGCAATGTTCGACGCAATAGGGGAAGCCGGGGTTCACCTGCTCACCGCAAAAATGAAAGTCCGGCTCGCCCGGATGCCCCATCGGCCATTTGCAGATGCGCTCGGTCAGGTCGAGCAGCGATGTCTTGCCTGCAATCTCGGCGCTCGGCTTGGCGGGAACCAGACGGCGGGGCGGCGCAGGCGGGATCGGTGCCTGCTGATCGCCCGGACCCTGGCGCAGGAATCCGCCGGGACCAACCGACACGATGCGCGGCTGCGGCTTTGGTGCTACGACCGGTGCTTCGTCGGTGACGGGCGCAGGCGCGGCTGGAGCGGCGGCGGGCGTGAAGGCGCGGACCGGGGCAGGGGCTTGCGCCACTGGCGCGGGCGTGGCCGGGCGCGGCGCTGCCTCCACCTCGGCTGCCGGGGCGGCGCTTACCGGCTTGCGCGGTGGTACGGCTGCCTTTTTGGGCGCGTCATTGGCCTTGACCGGCGAAGGACGCGATTGCAGGCCCAGGCGATGGGCCTTGCCGATCACCGCATTGCGGCTGACGCCGCCCAGTTCCTCGGCAATCTGGCTGGCGGTCAGGCCGCGCTCCCACATCCCCTTGAGCTGGTCGATACGCTCGTCGGTCCAGGACAATGAAACACTCCTCAAAATATCTGGCTGCATCCCTATATGGGAAGTCGGTGCGCAGGTTCAAATCCGTGAACAGCGCCCTTGCAGCAAATCCTCCCAGCCGATAGTCGATCCCATCATGAACGACCAGCCCAAAATTGTCCCGACCCCGCCGACTCTGCCGCCATTCCCCGAACCGGGGGTGCCGGTGATTCGCAACATCAACTGGGCGGGCAGTTGGGCGCTCTATCTGAAGGAAGTGCGTCGCTTCATGAAGGTGCAGCTTCAGACGGTGTGGGGACCGGCGATTACGACCCTGCTGTTCCTGGTCATCTTCATCGTTGCCCTGGGCGGCAGCGGGCGCACCGTGATGCTGCGCGGGCAGGCGGTGCCCTTTGCCGATTTCGTCGCGCCCGGCCTCATCATCATGGGCATGATCAACGCCTGCTTTGCCAATGCCAGCTTCCCGCTGATGGTGGGCAAGGTGCAGGGCACGCTGGTCGATTATCTGATGCCCCCCATTTCGGTCGGCGAATTGTTGGGCGCGCTGGTCGCATCGTCGGTCACGCGCGCGCTGTTCGTCGGTTCGGCGCTGTGGGCGGCGATGGCGCTGTGGCCCGGTGTCCATGTCACCCCTGCGCATCTGTGGGCGGTGCTGTGGTTCGGGGTGATCGGCACCAGCTTCATCGCCTTTCTGGGCGTGCTGACGTCCATCTGGGCGGACAAGTTCGACCATAACGCCGCAGTCACCAATTTCCTCATCGGCCCGCTGGCGCTGCTGTCTGGCACCTTCTACTCGATCGACCGGTTGCCGCCCTTCTTTCAGGCGATCAGCCATGCCAACCCCTTCTTCTACATCATTTCCGGCTTTCGCTATGGCTTCGTGGCCGCGGCGGATACGAATATCGTCGTTGGCAGCAGCGTGCTGCTGGCGCTCAATATCGGCCTCGGCACGCTCTGCTACACGCTGTTGAAGCGCGGCTGGAAGATCAAGGCCTGACCGTCAGGAAAAGGCGGCCACGATCGGCATGACGGCGCTCAGGACGATCAGCATCGTCGCCGCCAGCAGCCAGTGATGCCAGCGGGGCAGGGCGTGATCGTCATCCTCTTGTTCCCACGGCCACATCAATGATCGACACCGCCAGCGCGCGTGGAGGTAATGCCTGCCTCGATCATCATGATTTCATAGATCCGTATCACCCGCGAAAGGGTGGTTGCCTTAGCATGGGATCGCGACGTTGCAAAACCATGGGCGACCCGTCCGCGTTCAGGCGATGGTTACATTTCTCTGCCACATGGGGCTGCGATACCGCTTCGCAGAATGAAGGCTTGATGATGAAGGTTGCCGCATGAAGATAGCCATAGTGTTCGGCACCCGGCCCGAAGCGATCAAGATGTTCCCGGTCATCCACGCCCTGCGCGCGCGACCGGGCATCGAAACCCGCGTCATCGTAACGGCCCAGCATCGCGGCCTGCTGGATCAGGTGCTGGAGATTGCCGGCATCGTGCCGGACGTCGACCTTGACGTCATGGTCCCGAACCAGACGCTCGACGGGCTGACCGCCAAGCTGATCGTCGAACTGGGCAAGGCGTTCGACGCCGAAAAGCCCGATCGCATCGTCGTCCATGGCGACACGCTGACCACCATGGTCGCCAGCCTGGCCGCTTATTATCGCAAGATCCCGGTCGCCCATGTCGAGGCGGGCTTGCGCAGCGGCGACATCCATCACCCATGGCCCGAAGAGGTGAACCGCCGCGTGGTTGCCTGCATCGCCGACATGAATTTCGCCCCCACACAGGCCGCCGCCGACGCGCTGCTGCGCGAAAGCCGTGACGCGGCCGGTATCCATATCACCGGCAATACCGTGATCGACGCGCTGCTCGCCACCCGCGACCGGGTGTTGGCCGATCCCTCGCTCGCCAGCGGGCTGGACGATCTCGCCGCGCGCTTTTCGGGCAAACGCATCATCGCCGTCACCAGCCACCGGCGGGAGAATTTCGGTGGCGGCATGGAGGCGATCGCCCGCTCCATCGCCGACATCGCCGCCCGGCCCGACGTTGCGGTCATCTTTCCGGTCCATCCCAACCCCAATGTCCGCCCGATCATGGACGCGGTGCTGGGCGACCTGCCCAATGTCGCGATGATCGAGCCGCTGGACTATCCCCATTTCGTTCGCCTGCTCGACCTGTGCCATCTGGTCCTGACCGACAGCGGCGGCGTGCAGGAGGAAGCGCCCTCGCTCGGCAAGCCGGTGCTGGTGATGCGCGAAACCACCGAACGGCCCGAAGGGGTGGAGGCTGGCACCGCCAAGCTGGTGGGCGCAGACCGCACCCGCATCGTGCGCGAAGTGCTGGCGCTGCTGGACGATGCGGATGCCTATGACGCCATGGCCCGCGCGCATAATCCGTTCGGTGATGGCCATGCGGCGGAGCGGATCGCCGGGGTGATTGCGGGATAACGCACCCAAATCTTCCTCTCCCGTAGGGGAGAGGCAACGAGACTTGGCGGCTTGCTGCCTTAGTCGCAGTGGTGAGGGCGTCCGCCCTGACGTTGGCGCACAGCCCCCTCATCCAACTGAGCCTAACCGATCCTGCGGATGCGGTAAGGCTCCATATCCTTCTCCCCCGCGGGGAGAAGGTCGATCTTCGCACCACCGTTACCGAAATCTTCAGCATTTCCGGGCAGAAACTGAGGCAAATCCTATTCTCATAAGGACTGCCCCTCCATGCCCGTCGACACCAAGCAGAAGGTTTCCGTCATTGGCCTTGGCTATATCGGCCTGCCGACCGCAGCCCTGATCGCCCGTGGGGGATGCCAGGTGGTTGGCGTGGATGTGTCCGCCCATGTCGTGGAAACCGTCAATTCGGGCCGCGTGCATATCGAGGAAGTCGATCTCGACGGGCTGGTGCAGGGCGTCGTCGCGCGCGGCAATCTGCGCGCCAGCCTGACTGTCGAGGACAGCGACGTGTTCATCATCGCCGTGCCGACCCCGGTGTCGGAGGATCGCGCGCCCGACATCAGCTATGTCCTCAAAGCTGCCCGCACCATCGCGCCCGTCCTGAAGGCGGGCGACACGGTGATCCTTGAATCCACATCGCCCGTCGGCACGACCGAGGCGATGCGCGACGTCATCGGCACCATGCGCCCTGACCTCAAAATGCCCGGCAAGGGCGTGCAGGGCGATATCGCCATCGCCTATTGCCCGGAGCGGGTTCTGCCTGGCCGTATCCTTGTCGAGCTGATCGATAATGATCGCTGCATCGGCGGCATCACCCCCCGTTGCGCGCGCAAGGCGCTGGGCTTCTATCGCCAGTTCGTGCGCGGTGCCTGCATCACCACCACCGCCCGCGCGGCGGAGATGGTCAAGCTGGTTGAAAACAGCTTCCGCGACGTCAACATCGCCTTCGCCAATGAATTGTCGGTGATCGCCGAGAATATGGACATCGATGTGTGGGAAGTGATCCGGCTGGCCAACCGCCATCCGCGCGTCAACATCCTCTCGCCCGGTCCCGGCGTCGGTGGTCATTGCATCGCGGTCGACCCCTGGTTCATCGTCCATGGCGACCCGGAAAATGCCCGCATCATCCGCACTGCGCGCGAAGTGAATGACGGCAAGACCGACTATGTCGTCGCCAAGGCATCGGACATGATCGACGCCTTCGCTGGCGAGGACATTGCCTGCCTCGGCCTCGCCTTCAAGGCGAATATCGACGATTTCCGCGAAAGCCCGGCGGTCAAGGTCGCCGCGCGTCTCGCCCGCCGCTATGGCCGCCGGATCAAGCTGGTCGAACCTTATGCCCATGCCCTGCCGATGGAATTTGTCGGGACCGGCGCTGAACTGATCGATCTCGATACGGCACTGGAACAATGTGGCGTGTTCGTCATTCTTGTCGATCATGACATGTTCAAATCTGTCCCCGTCGATGAACGTGTCGGCAAGGCGGTCTATGACACGCGCGGCATCTGGCCAGACCAGCCGCGCCGCATTGTCGAACCCGCACCGGGGCGCATCGCAGTCTGACAGGCGGCGGCTGGGCGCGATCCGTCGCGCCTATGGTTGCCATCGGGGTGCCGCATCGCTACCCCCCGGCCTCAATTGGGCCATAAGGGGGCAGATGTGCAGATGACCTTCAGGCAAATCCATGCCGCGATGACGGGCTGCGCATTGCTGTCGGCCTGTGCCAGCGTCGAGCAGGCACCGCGCGGTGAAGCCGCCTATGCCGTCATCCCGCCCGCGCCCGCCATCGGTGCCGACTATCGCCTATCCCCCGACGATGTGCTGCGCATCCAGGTCTATCATGAGCCGGGCCTGTCGCTGGAGGATGCGCAGATCAGCGCTGCGGGTACGGTGCGGATGCCGCTGATCGGCGATGTGCCCGTGGCTGGCCTGTCGTCGGGCGACGCCGCCGACCTTATCGCCACGCGGCTGGGCCAGCGCTATCTGGTGTCGCCACAGGTTACCATTTTCGTGAAAAAGGCGGTCGGCCGCCGCATCACCGTGGACGGCGAAGTGCGTGAGCCGGGCCTCTTCCCGTTCGATGGGCGTTTGACCCTCAGCCAGGCGGTGATGCTGGCCAAGGGACCGACCCGCCTCGCCAGCCTCACGCAAATTGTTATTGTGCGGCAGATCGACGGACAGCGGCAAGCCGCGATGTTTGATCTTGCCGCGATCCGGCGGGGAAAGGCTGCCGATCCCGAAATCCTGCCTGGTGATACGATCATCGTCGGCCTGTCACGGGCGAAGGCGATATTGGGCGGAACCCTGCTTGCCGCGCCAGCGCTTGCAGCCGGGTTCATCGCGCTGGACGGGAAAAATTGATGGCCGCGCCCATGATCATGGTATCGGACGAGGGCCGCGCCGCCCGCTTCGCCGCCACCACCCGCCATGGCTGGGCGGTATTGCGCCGCCATCGCGTGATCCTGTTCGTCACCATGGCCCTGTGCCTGCTGGCAGGCGCCTTGTTCATCCTGATGTCCACCCCCGATTATCGCGCAACGGCGTCGGTCGAGGTGCAGGACGTGCCCGCAGGCGCGGCAGGCGCGCAGGCCACCTCGCGCGTCGCACCGGGCGACATTGAATCGCTGATGCAGACCGAACTGGAAGTGCTGCGCAGCCGCGCCCTGGCCGAAGAGGTCGCGCGCGACCTGGCGCTGGTCGGCTCGCCCACCTTCTTTGCCGGGATGGACCGCAAGCGACCGACCGAGGGCGCAGGCAGCCTGACCCAGAGACAGGTCGAACAGGATATGGTCGTCCGCCTGCTGCGCGACAATCTGGAAGTCGATCTGCCCGGCAAGTCGCGCGTCCTGCGCATCAGCTTCGTGAGCGCCGATCCGGTCCTGTCGGCGCGCGTCGCCAACAGCTATGCCGACAGCCTGATCCGCGCGGACCTGAAACGCGGCTTTGAATCGGGTGTGCAGGCCCGCCGTTTTCTGCTGGGCGAACTGGATGGCGCGCGCAATGATCTGGCGCGGGCGGAGCGTGATCTGGCGGTCTATGCCGCGCGCACCGGCGCCGCGACGGACGAAGAAGGCAGCAAATCACGACCCGCGGAAGGCAGCATCACCGCCCGTCTTGCGCAGCTCAACGCCTATCATGCGCAGGCGCTGGCCGATCGGATTGCGGCGCAGAAGCGCTGGGAAGGAGCACGCCGGGCGAGTGCGGAAACACTGCCCGAAGTGCTGGGCAATGGCGCGATGCAGACTTTGATGGCGAGCCGCGCCGAAGCCCGCGCCGCGATTGTCGAGGAACGCCAGTTCCGCAAGGACGCTCATCCCGACATGCGCGAAGCCCGCGCGCGCCTGGCCGCGCTGGACGATCAGGCGGAGGTGATGGCCAACATGATCCGTTCGTCACTGCGCGAACAATATGAGGTCGCGCTTCACGGCGAAACCCAGATAGCCGCCGAAATCGCCGATCTGGAACGGCAGGCGCAGGCAGAGCGCGGACGTGACGTGCAGACCGGCATATTGGAACGGTCGGTCGATACCTACCGGATGCTGCATGACAGCCTGCTCCAGCGCTATCGCGACATGGCGTCGCAGGCCGGGTTTCAGGCCGGGCGCATCCAGCCGCTCGATCGCGCGGCGGTGCCGACCCGGCCCTTCTCGCCCCACATCGGCGTGACGCTGCTGCTGGCGTCGCTGGGCGGGATCGCGCTGGGTCTGCTGCTGGTCGCGGCGCGGCATATGTTCGACGATGCCGTGACGTCCGCGGATACGCTGGCGGAGCGGGTCGGCCTGCCATTGCTGGGCGCGGTGCCGGTGACCGGCGATGCGCCCCAGCCGGTCGACATTTTCTCGCCGCTCGCTTCATCGCTGCTGCTGGCATCCGCGGGCGGCCTGCCCCGTTCGATCCTTGTCACCAGCGCGCAGGAAGGGGAGGGCAAGTCACTGACTCTGCACGCCCTGGCGCTGGCGCTGGCGGGTCTCGGCAAGCGCGTGCTGGTAATCGATGGCGACATGCGCCGCCCGGTCCAGCACAGCCTGTTCCGCCTGCCCGCAGGGCGCGGCATCAGCGAATTGCTGACCGGGCAAGCGAGTGCGGATCAGGTCATTGTGGAAACCGGCACGACCGGCGTGGCGCTGATCCCCTGCGGCGCTGTACCGCCCAACCCGGCCGAGTTGCTGGCGACCCCTGCGCTCGAAGCCCTGCTGCTGTCCGTGCGCGACAGCTATGACACGGTGCTGATCGACGCGCCGCCGATCCTGGGCGGGACGGACGCTTTGTTGCTGGCGGGCAAGGCGCAGGCAAGCCTGCTGGTGGTCGAATGGGGCCGCAATCATCATGGCGGCCTGCGCGCCGCCGTGGACCGCCTGCGCCGCGCGGGCGGGGCGATCATCGGCGGCATCCTGACCAAGCAGCAGGGCCGAACGATGGAATATGATTATCACCGGGGCGGGTGAGGACTAATTCAATCCTCGCCTGCAAGGGGAGGATTTTTCAGCGCCATCAAGCCCGTGCCAGCAGACCCTCGACCAGCCCGTCGAACAGCCGCTTGCCATCGGTCGCGCCATGGGCGGCCTCGATCACCCGTTCGGGGTGCGGCATCATGCCCAGCACATTGCCCTTGTCGTTCAAAATGCCCGCAATATTGCGGGCCGAACCATTGACGTTTTCGGCATAGCGCAGCGCGACCCGGCCTTCGCCTTCCAGCCGGTCGAGCGTGGCTTCGTCGGCGAAATAATTGCCGTCATGATGCGCGACCGGATAGGAAATCTGCTCACCCGCCGCATAGCGGCTGGTAAAGGCGCTCTGCGCATTCTCCACCGTCAGCGCGACGTCGCGGCACACGAAATGCCCACCGGCGTTGCGCAGCAGCGCGCCGGGCAGCAGGCCGCTTTCGGTCAGTACCTGAAAACCGTTGCAGATGCCCAGCACGAACGTGCCGCGATCCGCCGCCTGCGCCACCGCCTGCATTACCGGGGACCGCGCGGCCATCGCGCCGGAGCGCAGATAGTCGCCATAGGAAAAACCGCCCGGCACGCCGATCAGGTCGATGTCGTCGGGCAGTTCCGTATCACGATGCCATATCATGGTCGGCTTCGCGCCCGTCGCGGCCTCGAACGCCACAGCCAGGTCGCGGTCGCAATTGCTGCCCGGAAAGACGATGACGGCGCTCTTCATGGCTCAGGCGACCTTTTCGATGCGGTAGTTTTCGATCACCGTATTGGCCAGCAGCTTGCGGCACATCGCGTCGATATCCTCGTCGCTGGTGCCATCGGCCAGGTCCAGCTCAATCAGCTTGCCCGCGCGCACGTCATTGACGCCATCAAAGCCCAGGCCTTCCAGCGCATGGTGGATCGCCCGGCCCTGCGGATCGAGGACACCGCCCTTGAGGGTGACGAAAATGCGGGCTTTCATGAGGGGCGAACTCCTTGGCAACGACAGGACCGATCCCTGCGGATCGGGGGGATCGACTTTGCCGCTCCCCTAGTCCCGGCGCGGCGGGGTGGCAAGCCATTATGCTTTTGTTAGCATCTCAGGCGATATTGTTAGGCTGTAGAGTTGCGGGGGAAGCATTTAGGGCATGTCCGGGCTGGCGCTGGCGATGTTTGTCGGGCTGTTCGCATGGGGACAGCAGATTGTGGGCTATGATGACCCGCAGGGAAAGGTGCAGCTTGCTTTGCTCGCCACCTTCAGCTTCGGCCTGCTGATCGGCTATCGCGCCAATCATTGATCGTTTTTCTATGCCAATCGCCCTGCCGCTGCGCTAGGCGACCGGCATGACTCCTGACTATATCTACCTCGCCTGCGCCTTCATCGCCGTCGCCATTTCGGGCCTTGCCAAGGGTGGCTTTGCCGGCGTTGGCGCGCTGGCCATGCCGATCATGGCGCTGGGCGTCGATCCGGTGCGCGGCGCGGCGATCATGCTGCCGATCCTGATCCTGCAGGATGCCGTCAGCGTCTGGGCGTTCCGCAAAAGCTGGGACGGGCATATCTTGCGGGTGATGCTGCCGGGCATGGCGGTCGGCGTCGGGCTTGGTTATCTGTTTGCCGCGCAGGTGCCCGAAACGACGGTGCTGGGCGCTCTGGGCGCGATATCGATACTGTTCGGGCTGCAACGGCTGTGGGTCGAACGGGGCGGGGCGATCGTGCTGCCGTCCACCTCGCCGGATTGGATCGGCGTGCTGTTCGGCATCGCCAGCGGCTTCACCAGCCAGATCGCCCATGCCGGTTCGCCGCCGTTCCAGATGTGGGTGCTGCCCAAACGCCTGCCGCGCGACATGCTGGTCGGCACCACCGCCGTCGCCTTCGCCACGATGAACTGGATGAAGGTGCCCGCTTATGCCGCGCTGGGCCAATTCACCCGCGCCAATCTGACCGCGACGGTGATGCTGGTGCCGGTCGCGGTAGTGGCGACGCTGGCAGGTGTAGCGCTGGTGCGCCGGGTCGACGCGGCGCGCTTCTACACGCTCATCTATGTGCTGATGGTGTTGCTGGGCGCCAAGCTGATGGCCGACGCACTGATGGCATGATCCACAACCGTCATCCTGATTTTCGTCAGGATGACGGTGGACCGAAGGATTTATTCCTTCTCGCGCTTCTTGCGATGCGTGTCGAGGTCCAGCACCGTGGTGTCCAGCCCTTCAGGCAGCAGGCCCAGGCGGCGCGCGACTTCCTGATAGGCTTCCACTTCACCGCCCAGATCGCGGCGGAACCGGTCCTTGTCCAGCTTCTCGTTGGTCACCGCGTCCCACAGGCGGCAGCCATCGGGGCTGATCTCGTCGGCCAGGATGATGCGGCTGTAATCGCCGTCATACAGGCGCCCGAACTCCAGCTTGAAGTCGATCAGGCGGATGCCGATCCCGGCAAACAGACCGCACATGAAGTCATTGATGCGGATCGCCATGTCGGCAATGTCGTGCATCTCTTCCTGCGTCGCCCAGCCAAAGCAGGCGATATGCTCTTCGGAGATCAGCGGGTCGCCCAGCGCATCATCCTTGTAGCAATATTCGATCAGTGTACGGGGCAGCTGCGTGCCTTCCTCGATCCCCAGCTTCTTGCTGAGCGATCCGGCGGCAACGTTACGCACCACAACCTCGATCGGCACGATCTCCACCTGACGCACCAGCTGCTCGCGCATGTTGAGGCGACGGATGAAGTGGGTCGGCACGCCGATCTGGCCGAGCAACGTGAAAATATGCTCGGAAATCCGGTTATTGAGCACGCCCTTGCCGGAAATCGTGCCCTTCTTCTGCGCGTTGAAGGCGGTGGCGTCATCCTTGAAATATTGGATGATCGTGCCCGGTTCCGGGCCTTCATAAAGGATCTTTGCCTTGCCTTCGTAAATCTGGCGGCGACGGGCCATGCGCGTTCCTGTCTGGTCAAAAATACTGCGCCCCGACAATCGCGAATCGAGAAGGATCAGCGGGTGCCGGGGCTGCTTGGGCCTCGCCCTTAGAGCAAAGCGTGCAGGGGTGCAATTGGTGCCAGCCTATAGCACGTCCCCGAACATCGCCCAGATCAGCGCTATCCAGGCCACCATGCCGATCGCACCGATAATGACGCCGGAACGGGCGCGCAGGGTTGCAGCTATGCCGCGCTGTTCGTCATCATCCTCGATCATGGCGCAATGCTAGCCGTCCGCTGCCTCCGGCTCAACCCGCGCCGTGTCGCGTTCCACCGCCATCAGCCGTTCGGTGAAGGATTGCCGCCACCAGCTGATGTCCTGCCCTTCGACGCTGTTCATCATCGCCCGCCAGCGGCGCTTGCGCTCATCCAGCGGCATGGCGAGCGCGCGCAGGATCGCGTCGGACATTTCCTCCGGGCTATAGGGGTTGATCAGCAGTGCGTCCTTCAACTGCATCGCCGCCCCGGCAAAGCGCGAGAGGATCAGCACGCCGGGATCGTCGGGGTTCTGGGCCGCGACATATTCCTTCGCAACCAGGTTCATCCCGTCGCGCAGAGGCGTGACCAGCCCGATCCGGGCGCTGCGATAGATGCCCGCCAGCTTGTCGCGCGGATAGCCCTGGTTGACGTATCGGATCGGGGTCCAGTCGACATCGCTATATTCGCCGTTGATCCGTCCTGCCAACGCATCCAGCGTCGCGCGAATCTGCTGATAGCTCTCTACTTCCCCGCGAGACGGCGGCGCGATCTGGGTCAGCAGGACCTTGCGATGCTGGTCGGGATTGTCCTTCAGGAAACGGGCATAGCCGTTGAACCGCTCTTCCAGCCCCTTGCTATAGTCGAGCCGGTCGACGCCGACGATCATTGCGCGCTCCTGAAGCGACGCGCGTATCTGTTCGTACATATCGCGTGCGGCGTCGCTGACAGCGGCCTCGGCAAATTCCCTGGCATTGATGCCGATCGGGCAGGCAACGGCCTGGATCGTGCGGTCGCCCACGGTGACGAAATCACCGTCCACGCTGCCGCCCATTTCCTTTTCCACATAATGGCGGAAGGATTCGAGCCATTCCTCGGTATGGAAACCGACGACATCATAGGCAAACAGGGTGCTGACCAGCTTGGTATGATGGGGCAGCGACACCAGCAGCCGGGTCGGCGGCCAGGGTATGTGCAGGAAAAAGCCCATCCTGTTGCGATGGCCCCGGTCGCGCAGCATCTGGCCCAGCGGGATCATGTGATAATCATGGACCCAGATGACATCTTCCGGCTCGATCAGTGGGGCTGCGGTATCGGCAAAGCGCTGGTTGACGCGATTATAGCCGCCCTCGAAATCGCGGGCATATTCGGCCAGGTCGATGCGGAAATGGAACAGCGGCCACAGCGTCTTGTTGGCGTAACCATTATAATATTCATCGACATCCTGTTCTTCCAGGTCGATCGTCGCGGTCTTGACGCCATCATCCTCGGAAAAGCCGATATGGCCGGTGAAATTGTCGGTGACCTCACCCGACCAGCCGATCCACATCCCCCGGCTTTCGCGCAAGGCCTGCGACAGTGCGACAGCCAGCCCACCCTGATTGCCCGACTTGCTGGGCCGCGACACACGGTTGGAGATAACTATCAGGCGGCTCATCGCATCACGCTCCACGGTTTGCTCAGCAGGACGGCGCAGTTGATGATGCCGACCAGCGAATAGGTTTGTGGATAATTGCCCCACAATTCGCCTGTCGCCGGATCAATATCCTCGGACAATAATCCAGCAGCCGTGCGGCGGGTCAGCATCTCCTCGAACAGGGTTCGCGCTTCCTCCGTGCGACCGGTGCGATGCAGCGCCTCGATCAGCCAGAAAGTGCAGACATTGAATGCGGTCACCGGCTCGCCAAAATCATCGGGCGCGCTGTAACGCAGCATGTCATTGCCGCGCCGCAGGTCCGCCTCCAGCGCCGCCAGCGTGCCAATGAACATCGGATCATCGGCTGTCAGGAACCGCAGATCGAGCAGTTGCAGCAGCGAAGCGTCGCGCGAATCATCCTCGAAATTGGCCGAAATCGCCTGACTGTCCGCCCGCCATGCCGACTCGACGATCCGCGCCTTCATCGTGTCCGCCCGGTTCTGCCAATGCGCCGCCCGCATGGGCAGGCCAAGCGCTTGTGCCGCATGGGCCAGCCGGTCGCACGCCGCCCAGCACATCACGGCGCTATAGCTGTGGACATGCGCGCGGGTCCGCAATTCCCACAATCCCGCATCGGGTTGGTCATATACTGCCCAGGCCCGCTCGCCCACCGCCTCCAGCGCCTCGAAATCGGCATGGCCCGCCATCCGCAGCAGCCTCTGGTCGATGAAGCCCTGCACCGACGATAGCACGATCTGGCCATAGGCGTCGTGCTGGATCTGGCTATAGGCGGCATTGCCGACCCGCACCGGACCCATGCCGCGATAGCCGGGCAGCTTGTCGGCCTCCCACTCGATCAGCGTCGCATTGCCGCGCACATCATAGAGGGGCTGGATATGCCCGCCCTTCGCCCCATCGACGATGTTGCGAAGATAGGCGAGATAGGATTCCAGTACATCGAGCGCACCCAGCCGGTTCAGCGCCTCGACCGTATAATAGGCATCGCGCACCCAGCAGTAGCGATAGTCCCAGTTCCGCCCCGAATCGGCATGTTCGGGGATGCTGGTCGTCAGCGCCGCGACGATCGCGCCCGTTTCCTCATGCTGGCACAATTTCAGCGTGATGGCGGACCGGATGACCGCTTCCTGCCACTCCGCCGGTATAGCCAGGCCACGTACCCACAGCCGCCATTCCTCGATCGTGTCGTCCAGCATCCGCTCGATCGCCGGGCGCAGCGCGTCGGAAAAACCCTCGTCCGGTCCCATGAAGAAATGCGCGTCCTGCTCCAGCCGGAACCAGCTTTCCTGCGCGATCAGGCCAATGGGCGCGTCGGTCGACACCCGCATCGCCATGTAGGACAGCACCATGCGAATATGGTTGGAGCCATAGTTGATCGGTACGCTTTCCGCGTTCCAGGCGGTGGTTGGCCGCAGCCTAACTCTGATACGCGGCGAACCGGCCACCGGGCGCACGATCCGGGCAAAGGCGACTGGCCGATACATCCGGCCCTTATGCTTGTGGCGCGGGCAGAAATCGAAAATCTCGATGGCATTGCCCTGCGCGTCGCTCTGCCGCGTGACCAGCACCGGCGTATTGCGCAGATAATGCTGCTCGATCGCAACGCAATTTTCCAGCTCGATCGCCCAGAAACCGCGCGCTGCTTCTTCCTCCCACTCCGCATCGTCCAGCAGCGCGGAAAAGACCGGATCGCCATCGACGCGCGGGACGCAGGCCCACACCATGCGTCCGGCCCGGTCGATCAGCGCCGACGCCTGGCAATTGCCGATCGGCCACAGGTCAAGTGTGCGGGCGTTGCCGCCCGATATTGGGTGGTTGATGCTGTCTATCGGTCTGCCCCTCATGCTTTTCTGGCAAAGTGAGGGGACACGGATCAGCCGAGCCGTGCGACCCCTTCGCCTAGATAATGCCTGACGGCCGCAACCTGTTCCAAACTATATGCCGCGCGCGTCGCCCGCTTTGGTCCGACCAATATCCCGGCCCCGCCCAGCTCGGCGGCAGCGGCAAAACCTTCCTCATCGGTCACATCGTCGCCGATAAAGACGGGAACGCCGCCCGCCATCGGACCCTGCGCCATCAACGCATGGACCGCGCTGCCCTTGTCCGCGCCGCCCGGCCGCAACTCATAGAGCATCTTGCCCTGCTGGAGCGTCAGGCCATCGCGGTTCGCCCAGTGGCGCGCCAAGACATGGGCAGCATCCTGCCAGACAGGCGCACCGCGATAGTGCAGCCCGACGCTGATCGACTTGCGCTCGACCAGTATGCCGGGCTTGTCGGCGGCAAAGGCGTGGAAAGCGGCTTCGGCTTCATCAATCGCCGCCGGGCGCGGCGGTGCTTCCACTGTGCCGCCCGGATTTGCAAATTCCAGCCCATGCGTCCCGGCCAGCAGAAAATCGCCAAAGCCCAGCGCGCGCAATGTCGCAACCGACCGACCGCTCACAATCGCCAGCCGCCCGTCCAGCCGCTCCCGCAGCGTCAGGAGCAATTGCACCAGCCCATCGTCCACGATCACCCCGTCGGGGGTCGCGCTAATGGGGGTGAGCGTCCCGTCAAAATCCAGGAACAGCGCGGCACCGGTCAACAATGCGGGCGGGGGCGGGGGGAGGGGATGGTCTGACACGGGCGCAAAGTGGCGCTTCGCAGCCAATCCGCAACCCCCGTCCTTGACCTGCATGTCGATTTTACGCGCCGCACCGGCTGTCGTCGGACCAGGGCGCCGACCAGTTTATGCAATGCAGCACGCGAAATGCCTGCATGATCCGCGCAATCAGCCGGTCGATCCCGGCGCTGGTTTCGGTATGATTCTGGGTCCACAACTGGGCGTCATATTGGTCACGCATGGTCGCGATCCTTTCGATTGAAATGGTGCAGCTTTGCGATACAGCCAATGCCCCGTTTCCGTAGCGATCACCAACAAAAGCATGGACAGTCATGATAAGCCTGCCTTATGCAAAACCATGTCTGTCCTGCCCCCGCTCTCCGCCGTTCGCGTGTTCGAGGCTGCCGCCCGGCTCGAAAATTTCACTGCCGCCGCGCAGGAACTGGGCATGACCCAGGCCGCCGTCAGCTATCAGGTGAAGTTGCTGGAGGAACGGCTGGGGCTGAGCCTGTTCCAGCGCGCCGGTCGCCGCGTGCTTTTGACCGACAAGGGGCGGGAAATCGCGCCCGTCATCATCCGCGCCTTCGATCAGATGCGGCAGGGCTTTGCCGCACTGGCGCAGGATCATTCGACCGTCCTTACCATCAGTTGCACCAACAGTTTCGCCCATCTCTGGCTCGCCCCCCGAATTGGCGCGTTCCAGATGCGCCATCCGGGTCTGGCGGTGCGGATTCAGGCCGAAGATGCCGTGGTCGACCTCGCCCGCGCCGGGGTGGATCTTGCGATCCGGGGTGGAAAGGGCGTCTGGTCGGGGCTGGAGGCACGACTGTTGACCCATAACCGTTTGGCGCCGATGTGCAGCCCGGCCTGGCTCGCCCGCAACGGTCCCATCGCCGACGCACAGACGCTCCACGCCCTGCCGCGTCTGTCGCCCGATGATATGTGGTGGCATGAATGGTTCGCCGCCATGGGGGTGGAGGCCGATCCCGCCGACGGCCCGCCCGGCATCGCGCTCGACAGCCAGGTGATGGAAGGCCGCGCCGCCATTGGCGGGCAGGGCATCGCCATCCTCAACCTGTTTCTGTGGAAGGCAGAGGTGGACGCGGGACTGCTGGTCGAAGCCATGCCCTCCTATGTGCGTGAGATTGCGAGCTATTGGATCGTCTATCCGCCCCACGCCCGCAACACACCCAAGGTGAAGGCGTTTCGCGACTGGATCAGCGCCGAATTCGCCACCGCCATCGCCGATGACCCGGATGGCCGCTACTTGCCCCGTGACGAATGATGCGTATGTTCATGCGCATGGCCCATGAAGGATGATCCACCCATGACCCGGCATGACCGCGAAGGCTTCACGACCCGTAAAGCCACCAACCTGTCGCTCGACAGCGTGCTGGTGGAGGATGCCAAGGCGTTGGGGATCAACCTTTCGCGCACCTGCGAAGCCGCCCTCCGCCAGGAAATCGCTGCCGAACGTGGGCGAAGGTGGAAGGAAGAGAATGCGCAAGGCATTGCCGCCTCCAATGCCTATGTCGAAAAACATGGCCTGCCACTCGAAAAATATCGGATGTTCTGATGGCGCGGTTTTGCGCGCACCGTTTGCCGGACGGCGGGTGGGTCGTCGATTGTCAGGCTGATCTGCTCGACCATCTGACTACCCGTTTCGTCGTGCCGCTCATTCCTGTAGCAGATGTCGGCACGCCCATGGCGCGGCTCAATCCGCGTTTCGAGGTTGAAGGCGAAACACTGGTCATGATGACCCAGTTTGCTGGCGCGATTCCGGCCCGATCGCTGGGACAGCCCGCTTTGTCTCTCCATGATCATCAGGACGCCATCGCCGCTGCGCTCGACATGCTTCTGGTGGGATTTTAGCGCTCCCGTCCCATCCCTGCCAAATCTCCGTTTCCGTTTCGTCCCCGTGCTGCTATCCCGCCCGTGATGACCGATTTTCGCGATCCCTTCGACAGTATCAAGGACCATCCGTTCGACGCTGCGCTGTCGCAACGCTATCTTGTCTATGCGCTGTCCACCATCACGGCGCGGTCGCTGCCGGATCTGCGCGACGGGCTGAAGCCGGTGCATCGCCGCCTGCTCTGGGCGATGCGGCTGCTCAAGATGGAGCCGTCCGGCGCATCGGCGGACGTGCTGGTCGCCAACCCGGCGCGCAACGGCACCAGTTACAAGAAATGCGCCCGCGTCGTGGGCGACGTCATCGGCAAATATCACCCCCATGGCGACAGCAGCGTCTATGACGCGATGGTGCGGCTGGCGCAGGATTTCGTCCTGCGCACGCCTTTGGTCGATGGTCAGGGCAATTTCGGCAATATCGATGGCGATAATGCGGCGGCCATGCGCTATACCGAAGCGCGCCTGACCCAGCCTGCCGCTGACCTGATGGCGGGGCTGGACGAAGGCACGGTCGATTTCCGCCCGACCTATAATGGTGAGGATGAGGAGCCGGAGATTTTCCCCGGCCTTTTCCCAAACCTCCTCGCCAATGGGGCCAGCGGCATCGCCGTCGGCATGGCGACCAGCATCCCGCCCCACAATGTCACCGAAATACTCGACGCCGCCAGCCTGCTGATCGACAATCCCGATACGGATCATGCCGCGCTGATGGCAGTGGTGAAGGGACCGGATTTCCCGACCGGCGGCGTGCTGGTGGACAGCCCGGCGATCATCGCGGAAGCCTATGCCACGGGGCGCGGCGCGTTCCGTACCCGCGCGCGCTTTTCAACCGGCAAGGATGATCAGGGCGTCTGGGAACCGACCGGCATCGAGAAGCTAAGCGGCGGCACCTGGCAGCTGATCGTCAGCGAAATCCCCTATCAGGTGCAGAAGGGCAAGCTGATCGAGCAGATTGCCGCGATCATCAACGACAAGAAGCTGCCGATCCTGGAGGATGTGCGCGACGAAAGCGATGAGACGATCCGCATCGTCATCACGCCCAAGACGCGCAATGTCGATCCGCAGATACTCAAAGACAGCCTCTACCGCCTGACCGATCTGGAAAATCGCTTTCCGCTCAATCTCAATGTGCTGGACGCCACCCACACGCCGCGCGTGCTGGGGCTGCGCGCCGTGCTGGTCGAATGGCTCAAGCATCAGATCGACGTGCTGGTCCGCCGCGCGCAGCATCGCCTCGCCAAGATTGCCGACCGGCTCGAACTGCTCGACGGCTATATCATCGCCTATCTCAACCTCGACCGGGTAATAGAGATCATCCGTACCGAGGATGAGCCGAAACTGGTGATGATGGACGAATTTGCCCTGACCGACCGGCAGGCCGAAGCCATCCTCAACATGCGGCTACGCTCCCTGCGCAAGCTGGAAGAGATGGAGTTGCGCCGCGAACATGCCGATCTGGTGGCGGAGCGGGACGATCTGCAAAAGCTGGTCGAAAGCCCGCAGCGCCAGCGCGCCAAGCTCAAGCGCGACATCGCCGCGCTGCGCAAGCGCTACGGCCCGGACACCGTCCTTGGCCATCGCCGCACGCTGGTCGAGGAAGCCGGACCCGCGCGGGAAATCCCGCTGGAGGCGATGATCGAGCGTGAGCCGATCACCGTCATCCTCTCCGAACGCGGCTGGATCAGGGCGATGAGCGGCCACCGCGATCTGGCTGCCGCCGATACGCTGAAATTCAAGGAAGGCGACGGGCCGCAATATGCGTTCCACGCCTATACGACGGACAAGCTGCTGCTCGCCACCTCCACCGGCCGCATCTATACGCTGGGGTCGGACAAGCTGCCCGGCGGACGCGGCTTTGGCGATCCGGTGCGTTCGCTCGTGGACATGGACAATGAAGGCACGATCGTCGCCTTCATGCCCGCGCGCGCTGGCACGGACCTGTTGCTGGCTTCGTCCGACGGGCGTGGCTTCATTGCGGCCGTAGCGGAGATCATGGCTGAAACCCGTAAGGGCCGTCAGGTCGTGAATATCCGCCCCGGTGCCAAGCTCGCCGTCATCCGCCCGATCGCGCCGGGGGCGGATAGCGTCGCGGTGATCGGCGAAAATCGCAAATTGCTGGTTTTTGCCCTTGATGAAATGCCCCGTATGGCGCGCGGGCAGGGGGTGCAGATGCAGCGCTATCGTGACGGCGGCCTGTCCGACGCCATCGCCTTCCGCCTCGCCGATGGCCTCAGCTGGACCATGGGTGGCGAAACCGGGCGGACCCGCACCGAATCGGACATGACGCCATGGAAAGTGGCGCGAGGGGCTGCCGGACGCATGCCGCCGACCGGTTTTCCGCGCGACAATCGCTTTTAATGACCATTTTTTACAATGCTTGCCGGATCGTTTCCTGAAAATTTACCGCTTCCCGATATGGCCAACGCATGGAATCCATTTCGGCGCGCAACTGGCCAGTCGGCAAGACCAGCAGTGACCCCTCGTCAGGGGATGCGGGCGCGCACCTGTCGCCGATGGTCGACGTCAGCCAATGGCTCGAAGCCATGCCGCAATATTCTGCGGTTTTGTCGTTTGAAAATGACCAGATAAATGTACTCAACGCCAATGAGCGTTTTGCCGCCGCCTTCAGTCGTCAGCAGGAATTGACCGGGGCCAACCCGACAACGAGTAGCGAATGGATCGAACGGGTCCGTCAGTTCGTCCAGTCGAATCGGATATGTGACAGTTTTGAACTGCGTCGCGACGGAAAACTCGGCCCGGAATATTTTATGTGCACGCTTGGCCGACTACCGGCCGATGCGAACCACCCAGAACTCTATCTGCTCACCGCGACCGACCGCACCAATGAGCGGACGATCGAGAAAAATCTGCGTCGTGAGCTTTTGTCCGACGGTCTGACCGCGCTGCCCAACCGCACCGGCTTTGGCGAGGAAATTGACGACCGGATCGCCAACACTGTCTGGCCCGACAACGCCCAGTTCGGCATCATCGCCATTGATCTTAGCCGGTTCAGCAGGGTCAATGAATCGCTCGGCCCGATGGCAGGCGATGAATTGCTGATCACGGTCGCCAAGCGGCTGAAATCCAGCCTGCGGCAGGGCGATGTCCTGGCCCGCATCGGCGGCAATGATTTTGCAATATTTGCGCGTCTTAACAATGGCTTGTCGGACGCTCTTCATATCGTTCAGCGTATCAAGGAAGCGCTCAGTTCGCCGATTCGGTTGAGCGATCTGCAAATCCGGGTCGACTGCGCGATCGGCTGCGCCCTGTCGACCAACCTGAGCGATGACCCTGACGATATCGTCCGCAAGGCGCAGGCCGCGGTCAAGATCGCCAAGCGCAGCGGCAAGGTGGAAATCTACCGTAACGGCGTCCTCAAGGAAGCGCAGCGCCGCTTTTCGATCGAAAGCCGCCTGCGCGACGCGCTGGCACAGGGTGGCCTTTCGCTCGCCTATCAACCGCTCATCCACCTGCAAACCGGCGAGATTACCGGATTCGAGGCGCTCGCCCGCTGGGATGACGAGGAACTGGGGCACGTATCCCCGGTCGAATTCATCGCCGTGGCTGAGGAAAGCGGCCTCATCACCCCGCTGGGTCGCTGGGCGGCCTATGAAGCGGCGCAGACCTTATCGCGCTGGGACGCCAAATTCGGCCAGCCCATGCCCGTCGGCGTCAACGTCAACCTCTCGCCCATCCAGATGGCGCGCGATGACGTTGCTTCCATGTTCGAGGAAGCGTTGCGCTATTCCGGTATCGCTGGCCACCGCCTGACCGCCGAAGTCACCGAAAGTGCGATCATCGCCGATCCCGACAAGGCGCGCAAATTGCTGTTCGCGCTCAAGGATCTGCATATGCCGATCGCGATGGACGATTTTGGCACCGGCTTTTCCAACCTCGCCAGCCTGCACAGCCTGCCGATCGACATATTGAAGATCGACCGCAGCTTCGTGTCGTCCATGCTGGAGGATCGCGACAAGGCGGTCATCGTCCGCACCATCCTCTCGCTCGCCGAATCGCTGAACCTCAAGGTCACGGCCGAAGGGATAGAGACGCAGGAACTGGCCCATGCGCTCCAGCAAATGGGCTGCTGGCAGGGGCAGGGCTATCATTTCGCCAAAGCCATGACGGAACAGGACGCCTTCGACTATTGGCGCGCCCGCTGGAATTTCGAGACGGTCTGATCGGCAATTTCGCCAACCCGCGCCGCATCGGGAAAACTCTCGGCTACCCATAGTTCCTGCACGATATTCAATGCTTTGGCGACATCCGGGCCGGGCACCAGCCCGCGCGCAATCAACGCGCCACCGCTGATCGGCAGCTTGGGCGGCGTCCATTTTTCCAGCATGGCGACGCCCGACAAGGGCGCCTCCGCATCCAGCAGCAACCGGTCGATCGTCCCCTCCACCCCGATATGCCACGCCAGCGCCCGGATCGGCGCATTGCCCAATCCGTCCTCCAGGGCGGTGACCAGCCGCTTGCGCGCCTTGTTCGACAATTTGAGCCGCGCGCCCACCAGATCGGCCCGCGCCGCATCGGGCGGCAACAACGCCGCCAGCCGCCGCAGCGCGGACGGCGCCACTCCGGCCGCTGCCTCCCGCGCCATCAACCGCTTCAGCCGGTCAATCCCCGCGCCATCCACTTCGGGCAAAACCGGTATCAATATCCCGCCATCGACCATCAGCCGCAGCGCATGGATCGGCGCCGCCACCCCCAGCAATTTCAGCAGCTCATCGGCAATCCGTTCGCGAGACAAAGCCATCAGGCTGTTGGCTGCGGCGACGCAGGCGGCATAAGCCACATTGTCCAGCTCATCGTCGCCATAGCGCGCCAGGAAGCGGAAATAGCGCAATATGCGCAGATGATCCTCGGCAATCCGCGCGTCGGCGTCGCCGATGAAGCGCAACCGCCGCGCCTCCAGATCAGCGACCCCGCCGAAAAAATCCGTCACCTCCCGGCTCAGCGGATCGGCGTACAGCGCGTTGATCGTAAAGTCCCGCCGCGCCGCATCCTCGCGCCAGTCGTCGGTATAGGCGATGATCGCGCGTCGCCCGTCGGTGCTGACATCACGGCGCAGCGTCGTGATCTCCACCGGCCAGCCCGCAATCACCGCCGTAATCGTGCCATGCTCGATTCCGGTCGGCACCGCCTTGATTCCCGCCGCCTTCAGCCGGTCGACCACATCATGCGGGTCCAGCGTCGTGGCAATATCCAGATCGTTGACCGGCAGCCCCAGCAACCCGTCGCGCACCGCGCCGCCAACAAAGCGTGCCTTGCCGCCGGCCGCATCCAGCGCCCTGAGCAACGCATCCAGACCGGGGCGATGCCGCCATTCGGCATCGGGCAGCAGCGCGCTCATGCGCCCAGCCTGCGTGACAGGTTCGCCAGAATCGCGGCGGTCACGCCCCAGATGCGGCGCTCCTGCCACAGAATCTCATAATAATGCCGCACCGCCCCCTCAAACTCCACGGCATGCTGGGTCCGGTTGGCTGGATCGAGCGCATAGGCAAGCGGCAGCTCAAACCAGTCGGCGACTTCGCTTTCCTGCGGCCGCAGCGGCAGGTCGGGGGGAATTACCGCCAACACCGGCACGATGTCGAAGCCGGTATAGGTATGATAGCGGTCGGACGTGCCGATCACCTGCGCCAGATGCGGCGGCAGGCCGATCTCCTCCTCCGCTTCCCTCAGTGCCCCGGCAATCTCGTCGGCATCGCTGGCATCGACGCGGCCGCCCGGAAAGGCGACCTGCCCCGCATGTGTGCGCAGACGCTCCGATCGCTGGGTCAGGATAAGCCCCGGTTCGGCCCGGTCGGTAATCGCCACCAGCACGGCCGCAGGTGCCAGCGCAATTTCTTCATCAATGCGCGGATCGCGCGTGTCGGACAGCAGGAATTCGCCACCACGCCGGTGTCCCTCGGCCAGCGCGGCGCGCAGCCGCTCCGCGAGAGTCATGCCGCGCCGTCCAGCGGGAAGAAGGCGCCATTGCTCCACAGGCCGACCCGCTCGGCCCCTTCATCCAGCGCCATGTTCATCAGCTCATAATAGACGCTGCGCACGACCAGCGCCTCCAGCCCCGCGCGGACATGCAGATAGGGGTGCGGCCCATCCGCCGTCTCACGGATCAGCAGCGCATTGTCCGGTCCCGCCGCGACCAGATCGCCGGTGTTCAGCCGGAACGCCAGCGCCCGCGCACGCCCTTCGCCCTCGCTCTTGAGTTCGACCGCCACGAACGGCGCATCCTCGACCGCGATGCTCAATTTCTCGACCGGTGTGACCAGCACATAGCTGCCGTCCGCCTCGCGCCGCAATATGGTGGAAAACAGCCGCACCATCGCCTCGCGGCCGATCGGCGATCCCTGATGAAACCATGTCCCGTCGCGCGCGATCCGCATCTCGCTGTCACCGCAATGGTCCGGGTTCCATTTCTCCACCGGCGGCAGTTTTTTTTCGGCAAGCAGGCGCGCTATGTCGCTGAGCGACAGATCGGCAAGGTCAGGTATCGGGTCCATCGGCATGGCCTAGCAGATAGGATCGCTACGCCCCGATGGCAAAGGGGTATTCAGGCGGTGACGCGAATATCGGGGCCAAGCATCCCGCTGCCGCCCACCGCGCGGCCATCGACCGACAGTGCCAGCAGGCGCCGTTGCTCGACCGGCCCGGGGGCGCGCCATCCGTTGGTATCATTCGCGCTAAAGCCCCAGAAGCGGCCATAATATTCCGGGTCACCGATCATCATCAGTGGCGGCGTCCCCTGCACCCGCGCGGCCGCGACCACAGCGTCCATCATCGCCCGGCCATGGCCGCCACCCTGATGCGAGGGATCGACTGCAACCGGTCCCACCATGATATAGGGACTGCGCGACCCATCGGCCTGGGTCAGCGCAACCGGCCAGCTTTGCAGCGATCCGATCAGAGCGCCGTCATCATCCACCACGGCAAAGGAGAGCGCGGGAATCCATGCGGCCTTCCCGCGAATCAGATAAGCTGTCCGCCCATGCCGATCCGCACCGAACGCATCGTCGAGCAGCCGCTCGATCGCGTCTGGCCGCTGGCTTTCAAGAGGGACAATCATAGACACGTCTTGCCGATCCGCCATCAATGGCGCATGGACCGCGCCGGGAGCGGCGGGCTTTACCGCCCGCTTCGCAAAATGAAAGACTAAACTGGCCCCGCCTGACAGCAGGAAAGGGCCGGATATGGCGGGCCATGCAGACTGGATTTGACGATTTTTTGACGCTGGAGGTCAATAACCTCCATGTCGATGTGCTGACCGGCATTTATTCGGAGGAGACCCATCTCCCCCAGCCGCTGCGAATCTCCATCCGTGCGCGGCTGACGATCGCGGATCATTATGATCCCGGCACGCCGCTGTCGCAGTCCAAAAACTATATGGACCTAAAACATGCGGCTTCGACCGCGCTGCCCGATGGCGTCCACTTCACCCTGATCGAGGCGGTGGCCGACCATGTCATCGACACCATCTTCCTTCAGGGCGACGATGTCACCCATGTCGAGGTGAAGATCGTCAAGCTGGCCCTGTCCGAACGGGGCGAGGAAATCGGCATCACCCTGGGGCGTAGCCGGAAATAGCGCCCCTTATTTCTTAGTTTGTAATTCCGCCATCAAAATCCTCCCCTGCAAGGGGAGGGGGACCGCTGGCGTAGCCAGTGGTGGAGGGGGGGCACCCTATCGAGAGGGCGACACCCCTCCGTCTGGCCTGCGGCCATCCACCTCCCCTTGCAGGGGAGGATCAGCTTTGTTCCACACGCCAATATGCGTTTGCAAACCACATGGCCCGCCTATTTCTTGATCAGCCCGATCTCGATCAGCCGCTCGGTCAGATAATCATGCGCACTGATCGGCGGGTCGCGGCGCGGGTTGGCCTCGCTCACACATTGCGGCAGCGCGTCGATCATCACATCGGGGCGCAGGTGCAGGAAGAAGGGCATCGAATAGCGCGAATGGCCACGCCGCTCCGGTGGCGGATTGACCACGCGATGGCTGGTCGATGGCAGAACATGGTTGGTCAGCCGCTGGAGCATGTCGCCGACATTGATCGCCAGCGCGCCGGGGGGCGGCACCACCGGCAGCCAGTTGCCATTACGGTCCTTCAACTCCAGCCCGCCTTCCTCGGCGCCCAGCAGCAGCGTGATCAGGTTGATATCCTCGTGCGCACCCGCGCGGATGCCCGGCGCTTCCGGCGAGACAGGAGGATAATGGAGCAGCCGCAGGATCGAATTGCCCCGGTCGATCGGCCCGTCGAACCAGCGTTCCTCCAGCCCCAGATAAAGCGCGATGGCCGACAGCAATTCCGCGCCGACCCGGTCGAACTCGGCATAGAGTTTCGTGAAAATGGCCTGAAAGCCGGGCAATTCATCCGGCCAGACATTGGGTGGCATCGTTTCCGCCAGCGGATCGCCCGGCGGCAAATCGCGTCCGACATGCCAGAATTCCTTCAGGTCATTCTCGCTCGCGCCCTTGGCAATTTCCGTGCCGAACGCGGTATAGCCGCGCTGACCACCATTATATTTGGCATCATAGGCGCGCTTGGCCGCTTCGGGCAGGGCGAAAAAATCGCGCGCCAGCGTCCATCCTGCATCGATCAGCGCCGGGTCCATGCCATGGTCGCGCACCATGGCGAAGCCGAATCGCTGAAAGGATTCGCCGAACCCTTGCGCGAAATCAGCCTTGCTCAACTCCGCCATCGACAGGACGGGCACCTGATCCAGCACCGATTGCGACACTTTGCACTTCTCCGAAAATTCAGGTCCGAAAACGCTGGGGGCAGGGCGCGCAACATAAGGATCGTGCACCGATATTCCCATCCTTGATCGCGGCGAGGCGGTGATGCAAGGAGGCAAAATGAACTATTGGCTGATGAAATCGGAACCCGATGTTTTTTCCTATGACGACCTCGTCGCCAAGGGGAAGGCGGAATGGGACGGCGTGCGCAATCACACCGCCCAAATCAATATGAAGGCGATGCGCAAGGGCGATCTGGCGATCTTCTACCACAGCAATATCGGGGTCGAGGCGGTCGGCATCATGGAGATTGTCGAGGAAGCCGCGCCCGACAGTACGGACGAGACCGGCAAATGGATGGCGGTGCATGTCCATGCGCGCGAAAAGCTTGCCAAACCGGTGACGCTCAAGACGATGAAAGCTGATTCGGCCCTGGCGGGCATGGTCATGCTGCGCCAGTCGCGCCTGTCCGTGTCGCCTGTATCAAAGGTTGAATTTGATCATATTGTTGCGCTATCAAAGGCTTAAGGCGCCGAAACCGTTCCGGTTGCGTTCCGCGCAACTGTTTCGGCGCTTTTTGCGATTGTCGCTATGCTGCGCTGCGACATAGAAGCGCCTCAACAGAATAAGAATATTTCAGAGGTGTTTGATCGGCATTCACAAGGAGTTTACCCATGCGAATGCTGTCCAAGTTTGTTGCCGCCAGCGCCCTCGGCGCTCTTGTTGCCATCGTTGCTCCTGCCCAGGCTGAAGAAGCCGGCAAGCAGCGCTTCACCCACGAAGGCTATACCTATGTCTATCAGGTGAAGGACACCAAGGCTGGCCAGGTTATTTCCGGCCGTCGTTTTCCCGATGCGGTTGCCTTCAACCTCTCGATCAAGAACGGCAAGGTTTCCGGCGTATCGGGCGGCCAGTCGGTTGCCTTCAAGGTCGACGAAGCTCGCGGCGCTGCCGCGAACTGAGCGTCACGCCTCTTGAGCCATTAAAAAGGCCGCTTCCGACGGGAAGCGGCCTTTTTCATTGGGCCAGGTTCAGCGGCAGCGACGCTTGCTGTCGACTTCCTTGCCGAGCAGGCCGCCACCAACTGCGCCCAGGATCGTACCCGTCGTGCGTTCGCCGCGTGTGTCGATCGCCCGGCCCAGCAGCGCGCCACCGGCGGCACCGACGATCAGGCCCGTAGTGCCATTGGACTTGCGGCAATAGGTCCGGCCATCGCGACCGCGCCATTCCTTGTACCGATAATCCTTGCGCGCCTGTGCGCCATCGGTCGGCACGGCCATGGACAGCGGAACGGCCAGCGAGACGGCGGCCAGGGCGAGTAGGGCTTTACGCATGAGTATCTCCTCCAATTGCGTTGATTTGACGCTTGAACCCCTGCATCTTGATGGAAGTTGCATGAACGTCTCACAACGAGATAAGCCGTTGTTTATCATCGATTAAAACTTAAGATGAATTGGTGGCGGACCGCGGTGAACGGGATTCACAGCTGCCAATTTCGGTGAACCTGAACAAGCCGAAAACTTATCCACAGCTTTATGACAGTTTTGATACGGGCGACCGCCGATTCCGCTTTGCGCGACTCGCTTTTGGTGAGACCATCCTCCTATCGAAACAGCAGGAAACGGAGCGATCCATTTTCAGAAATCCCTGGTAAAACAGGAATTTAACCTGTCTCGAAGGTCTGCTGGAAGGCGTCGTTCGCAAAGACGGCACCAACCAACGGGCCGGTCCAAAAGACCGTAGCCGGGTACGCGCGAAAGTGAACGTCGGGCATCGGATATTGCGGACCAGAGCCAGATTGGCTGCCCTTGGCCCGATCTGGAGCAGTCCTTGGCAAACAGCCTTTCAGGCCGGTGCCAGGACAACGCCGGGCCGATGATCGCCTCTCGGCAAGAGAAGCGGATCGCTTGACCCGACGGCAGTGGGGACCGACAGCAATGTCGGCCCCCATTTTGCGTTTGGGGCAGCGGACATCATCGAATCGGGGGCATTGCGCTGGCTGGTGCCGGATGCAGGATTTGAACCCGCGACCTTCGGTTTACAAAACCGCTGCACTACCACTGTGCTAATCCGGCGCACCAGTCAGGCGACACGCCCTTACTATCAGATGACGCCGAACGTCCAGCCCTCCGTTGCAGCAATTTGTCGATCGAGCGTCGCTGGCGTCCACAGCGCGTTCTGCCCCGCCACCGCCCGCATCCACGCCGCCGTCAGGATTGCGTCCGCGCCATGGTCGTCCGGCGCCGCACCTTCATGCGGCGCAGATCCGATCACCCCCAGCGCGTCGTTGAGCGCCGCCAGATCGCGCATCTTGGCTCGCCCCTTCGTCCGTCCTGCCGCTGACGCTGCAAGGCTGGTATAGATTTCCACGATCAGCGACCCGCGCGCCGGGACAGGATCGAACGGCCACACCGGCACATCGCCCCGCACCCGGTGCAGCAATCGCATCCCGGCAAAGCTCGCCTTGGCCACCTGGGCCGCGCCGATCGCGTCATAGACGGTGGACGGCTTGCCCCCGCCACCGGCCAGATAGCGCGCCTCGCACGCGCGATGATGCATATAGTCGGCCTTCACCCCGTCCGCCTTGCCGAAATAGAAATGCCGCCGGTGTGCCACTTCCAGCAGGCTCGCCGCGCCCAGATCCTCGTCCTGACACAGCGTATCGACATAGGCCCAGAAGGCTGGTCCATTGTTGGGCACATGATCGCCCGGCAGATAGCCGCCACGCGCCACAAAGGGCGGCGCAAAGCTGAAATCAAATCCGAACAGGGTAGGGGCGTCACCCGCGATTCCCATCAGCCAGTCGGCCACGCCCGTCCGCGACCATGCGCCATCCGGCGCTTCCACCAATCGTGGCACCGCGCACCCCGCCTCGCACAGCGCGACCGCAATCCCCCTGTGCCGCGCGCCCTTCGCTCCGGACCAGTCGATCGCGGCAAAGCGCGTGAAACCGGGCGTCACCCCGCGCCGCGCTCCGCCCGCAGCCGTTGCCAATAGGCGATCCGCTCGGCAATCCGCGCCTCATATCCCCGATCTGTGGGCGCATAGAAGGTCTGCGGCACCATCTCGTCCGGCCAGTAATTCGCCCCCGAAAAGCCGTCTGCCGCGTCATGGTCATATTGATAGCCTTTGCCATAGCCGACATCCTTCATCAGCTTGGTGGGGGCGTTCAATATATTCTGCGGCGGCATCAGCGATCCGGTGTCGCGCGCCGATTTGAACGACGCCTTCATCGCCATATAGGCTGCGTTGGATTTGGGCGCGGTCGCGCAATAGAGGCAGGCCTGCACGATCGCCACTTCGCCTTCGGGACTGCCCAGAAAATCATAGGCTTCCTTGGCCGCCAGACACTGGACCAGCGCCTGCGGGTCCGCCAGCCCGATATCTTCCGCCGCAAAGCGCACCAGCCGCCGCAGCACATAAAGCGGCTGCTCGCCCGCCACCAGCATCCGCGCCATATAGTAGAGCGCGGCCTGCGGGTCCGACCCGCGCAGCGACTTATGCAGCGCCGAGATGAGGTTATAATGCCCCTCCCGATCCTTGTCATATACCGCAACCCGGCGGTGGAGCAGCGCGGACAGCCCTGCCGGATCGAGCGGCTCTGCTATGTCGATCGCATAGAGCGTCTCGACCTGATTGAGCAAAAACCGCCCGTCGCCATCCGCGCTCGCCACCAATGCCTCGCGCGCGTCGGCGTCCAGCGGCAGGGCGCGTCCCGTCACGGCTTCGGCCCGGTCCAGCAACTGCTCCAGCGCCGCCGCATCCAGTCGCCGCAGGATCAATACCTGCGCCCGCGACAGCAAGGCCGCGTTCAGCTCGAAACTCGGATTCTCGGTCGTCGCGCCAACCAGCGTCACCGTGCCATTTTCGACAAAGGGCAGAAACCCGTCCTGTTGCGCCCGGTTGAAGCGGTGGATCTCGTCCACGAACAAGAGGGTCTTGTCGCCCCGCCGCCCATGCTCCTTGGCCGCGGCAAATACCTTCTTGAGGTCCGCGACGCCGGAAAACACCGCCGAAATCGGCTCAAACCGCATCCCCACTGCATCGGCCAGCAGGCGCGCCGTCGTGGTCTTGCCGGTGCCGGGCGGTCCCCACAGGATGATGGAGGACAAGCGCCCCGCCGCCACCATCCGCCCGATCGCCCCCTCCGATCCGGTCAGATGTTCCTGACCCACCACTTCCGCCAAAGTGCGCGGACGCAATCGGTCGGCCAGCGGCGCGGTATCGCTGACGGCATCAGCGCCGGTCAGGGCGTCATCGGAAGCGAAAAGATCGGCCATGCCAGTTGATATAGGGACGAAAGCGCGCTCAGGGAACCGGGCTGGATCGCGGCATCATGCCCTGTTCGCGCTGGCGGATGATCCGCAAATAGGTATCGACCAGGGCCTGATTGACCTGATCCCATCCGTTGCGCTCCGCTCGCGTCTGCGCCGCCGCACCCGCCTGCGCCCGTGCATCGCTATCCAGGCAATAATCCTGCAAGGCATCGGCAAACGCCCCGATCGCACCGGGGCGGATCAGCCGCCCGGTAACCCGATCGCTCAGCAGGCTTTCGCTGCCCGTCGCGCGCGCCGCAACAGTCGGCACGCCGCACGCCATCGCCTCCAGCGTGACATTGCCGAACGTCTCGGTCACCGACGGGTTGAACAGCATGTCCATGCTGGCGACCGCACGGCCCAGATCATGCCCCTGCTGGAATCCGGTGAAGATCGCACCGGGCAGGCGGTTCTGGAACCATTCGCGCGCCGGGCCTTCGCCTACGACCAGCACCTTGTGCGCTATCTGGCGCGCGGTCAGCTGGTCGATCGTGTCGGAAAAAACGTCCAGCCCTTTTTCCATCACCAGCCGACCGATAAAGCCGATGGTCGGCATATCGTCACCAATGCCGATGGAGCGCCGCCAGTCCAGATCGCGCCGCCCCGGATTGAAAATCTCCCGGTCTATCCCCCGCGTCCATATGCCGACATCATAGCTCATCCGCTGTTCGCGCAGCAGTTGCGCCATCGATTCGGATGGCGCGACGATCGCGTCGCAGCGGCGATAGAAGCGGCGCAATATCCCTTCGATCACCGGTTCCAGAAAAGCGAGGCCATAATAGCGCGGATAGGTCTCGAACCGCGTATGCACCGACGCGACCGTCGGCAAACCATTGTCCCGCGCCCAACTGAGCGCGCGATGACCCAGCGGATCGGGGCTGGACAGATGGATCAGATTGGGCGCGAACGCCTTGAGATCGCGGCGAACCCTGGCCGACATGGCGTAGGGAATGCGATATTCCTTGCGCCCCGGTACCGGCACGGAGGGCGTGCTGACCAGATCGCCAGCGGGCGAAAAGGCCGGCGTATCGGTGGTGGGCGAATAGACCCGCACCGCCGCGCCCTGCTGCAACAAATAGCCCACGAAGCGATTGAGCGCCTGATTGGCCCCATCGCGCACATAATTATAATTGCCGCTGAACAGGGCAATGCGAAGGCCGCTAGCATCCATCGCAGCCCCCTTAGCCCAAGAAATGTGAAAACCCAAGGGAACCGGGTAAGCCTTTGGGAATTATGCCCTTCGTTAGGATTGGGACACCGGCTGACGCGGTTGCGCCCAAGGGAAAGAGGATGCCCCGATGCCGCAGACATTCCGTAAAGGTGCGCGAGTCAGATGGAATTGGGGGCAGGGCGTCGGCCGGGGACATATAGCGGAACGGTTCGACCGTCCCGTAGAGCGCCATATTGAAGGCGTGCCTGTCCGCCGCAACGGATCGCCCGACAATCCTGCCTTCCTTATCCACGCTGATACCGGAGGGCAGGTGCTGAAGCTCAGCTCGGAAATCGACGCCGCCTGACGCCACTGACTTCGGATCGGCCCCTCGCATCATCGGTGCAGCCATGGCATGACGGGGCATGGACACGCCCTTCATGACTATCGACGCTTTGCTCGTCGGTACGCCCGTCCCTTTTCGCGACGGTGACTATAGCGCCATAGCCAAAACCCCGGTCGATGGCCCGGTGCAGATCACATGGGACGGCTTCGTCGGCAATCAGGTCGCCGACCCCATCCACCATGGCGGTTGGGACAAGGCGATCCACCTCTACCCGCAGGACCATTATGACTGGTGGCGCGACCGCAAGCCCGGTCAGAAGCTGCTGGACGCGCCCGGCGCCTTTGGCGAAAATATCGCCTCGCGCGGGATGACCGAGGATCAGATTTGTCTGGGCGATCGCTTCACTTTGGGCAGCGCCATCGTGGAGGTCAGCCATGGCCGCCAGCCCTGCTGGAAACTCGACCATCGCTTCGCTGCGCGCGATGTCCTGGCCACCATCGTCAAGACCGGCCGCTGCGGCCTCTATTTCCGCGTCATTCGCGAAGGGCAGGCGCAGGCAGGGACCGCCATGACCCTGATCGACCGTCCGCTCCCCGACTGGAGCATCGCCCGCGTCTTTCACCTGCTGATCAGCGGTGGCCACAAAAGCGACCCGTCTGCCGTCCGCGCCCTCGCCAACACATCCGTCCTCGCCGAAGCCTGGCGAGACCGCGCCCGCAGGCTAGTCCCTTAACCCTTCTCCCCTTGGAGGAGAAGGATAAGAAGCCTTAACGAACGCCGTGAGTTTAGGCGAAGTTGGAAGAGGGGGAACGGCGCGCTGTTCTCTGTCCTACGCCCTACCAAACTGCTACACACCTGCGCGGCTCCTTCCTATCGTCCGCACCCAAGCACGACCGCACACCACACGGTCGACCGGCAAACTTCACCCAAATTCCTCATATGCGATATGGGCGAAGTTTGCGAAGTTCCGCATACCGCCATCCCTCTGGCGCAGCGCCAGCGCCGTCCCTATAGCTTTCCCATGACATCGAACGATAAAAAGGTTTCGCCCCCCAGGCGCCCCGTCCGCGACAAGGTGCGTCCCGCCGGTTTCCCGACCCGCAACGAAATCATGGACTTCATCACCACGTCCGACCAGCCCGCTGGCAAACGCGAAATCGCCAGGGCATTCGGCCTGAAGGGCCAGGAAAAAATCGCCCTCAAAGCCCTGCTCAAGGATATGGCAGACGAAGGCTTGATCGACCTCGGCCCGGCCCGCGCCTTCCACAAGCTGGGCGGCGTGCCCAAGGTTACCGTGCTGCGCATTATCGACGTGGACGACACTACCCTGATCGCCACCCCCGAACGCTGGGAAGCCGAAGGCCAGCGCGCACCCCGCCTGCGCATAGTGGAGCGCGGCAAACGTGGAGCATTGACGGTCGGCGACCGCATCCTCGCCCGTACCGAGGAAGCCGGGAAGGGCTGGATTGCCCATCCTATGAAGAAGCTGCCCAAGGCGACCGAAATGCTGCTGGGCGTGGTCGAGGAAATGGCCGACGGCAAGCTGTGGCTCCGCCCGGTCGACAAGCGCATCCGCAAGGACACGCCGATCAGCGACCTTGGCTTGGCCAAAAAGGGCGACCTTGTCCTCGCCGAACCAACCGGCCGGCCGCCGCGCATTTCCGCCCGCGTCACCGACATTCTCGGCGATCCCTTCGCCCCGCGCAGCTTCAGCATGATCGCCATCCACAAACATGGCATCCCCCACGTCTTTCCCGATGCGGTGGAGGAGGAAGCCGTGGCGGCTTCCAAGATCGACCTTGGCCCCATCGCTCCTCCCCTTGCAGGGGAGGTGGCAGCACGAAGTGCTGACGGAGGGGTGTC
>NZ_CAVK010000151.1 GCF_000382885.1 Sphingobium indicum BiD32 | reverse complement strand
CTATCGAGAGGGTGACACCCCTCCACCATTCGCTTCGCGAACGGTCCCCCTCCCCTTGCAGGGGAGGAATATTTGGTCAGTTCTTTTCCTGATCCACCAGCTTGTTGGCGCCGATCCAGGGCATCATCGCGCGCAGCTTGGCGCCGGTTTCCTCGATCGGGTGGCGCTGGGCGGCGATGCGGCTGGCCTTCAGCTCCGGCTGGCCGGCGCGGTTGTCGAGCACGAAGTCCTTGACGAAGCGGCCCGACTGGATGTCGGCCAGGACGCGCTTCATTTCCTTCTTGGTCTCTTCGGTGATGATGCGCGGGCCGGTCTTGATATCGCCATATTCGGCGGTATTGCTGATCGAATAGCGCATGTTGGCAATGCCGCCTTCATACATCAGGTCGACGATCAGCTTGAGTTCGTGCAGACACTCGAAATAGGCCATTTCCGGCGCGTAACCGGCTTCGACCAGCGTTTCAAAACCGGCCTGGACCAGAGCGGTGGCACCGCCGCACAGCACGGCCTGCTCGCCGAACAGATCGGTTTCGCACTCTTCGCGGAAATTGGTTTCGATGATGCCGCTGCGGCCGCCACCGACGCCCGAAGCGTAGGACAGGGCGATGTCATGCGCATTGCCGGTCGCATCCTGATGGACCGCGATCAGGCAGGGAACGCCACCGCCGCGCTGATATTCGCTGCGCACGGTGTGGCCCGGACCCTTGGGCGCGATCATGATGACGTCCACATCCTTGCGGGTTTCGATCAGGCCGAAATGGACGTTCAGGCCATGGGCAAAGGCCAGCGCCGCGCCGGGGCGCAGATTGGCGTGAATGTCGTCGGCATAGATGGCGGCCTGATGCTCGTCGGGGGCCAGGATCATCAGGACGTCTGCCCATGCGGCGGCTTCCGCGTTCGGCAGAACCTTGAAGCCTGCACCCTCGGCCTTCTTGGCCGACGCCGAACCGGCGCGCAGGGCGATGGCGACTTCGGCCACGCCGCTGTCGCGCAGATTCTGCGCATGGGCATGACCCTGTGAGCCGTAACCCAGGATGGCGACCTTCTTGCCCTTGATCAGGCCGATGTCCGCGTCGTGATCGTAATAAACCTTCATGAGTGTCTCTTCCCTCGAACAAATCTCCTCGCCCCGCCGGGGAGAGGATATGAAATCTTGGCCTGGCGCAGCCGGGCCTAGATGAAGTTGGAGAGGGGGTTTGGACGGACGAACGTCGCTGCCCCCTCTCCCAGCTTCGCCTAGGCAGCGAGCTGCCAAGGCTGCGCAACCCTCTCCCCATTGGGAGAGGGAATCCGTTAAATCGCGTCTTTCCCCCGGATCAGGCCAACGACACCGGTGCGGCCGACTTCGACCAGACCGATCTGCCGCATCAGCCCGACGAAATTATCGACCTTGTCGGTGGTGCCGGTAATCTCGAAAATGAAGCTTTCGATGGTCGTATCGACCACCTTGGCGCGGAACACGTCGGCCAGGCGCAGCGCTTCGATCCGGTCCTCGCCAATGCCCGCCACCTTCACCAGCGCCAGCTCGCGCTCGACGAAGGGGCCGCTTTCGGTGAGGTCGGTGACCTTGTGGACCGGGACCAGCCGGTCGAGTTGTGCCATGATCTGGTCGATCACCTTGGGCGGGCCGCTGGTGACGATGGTGATGCGGCTCACCCCATGGTCGGGGGTGATGTCGGCCACGGTCAGGCTGTCGATATTATAGCCGCGCGCAGTGAACAGCCCCGCGATGCGCGCCAATATGCCCGCCTCGTTGGAGACGGTCAGCGACAGGACGTGCCGCTGGTTCAGTTCTTCCTGAATATGCATCAGATGCTTGTCCCGTTGTCCTGTTCAGCGTGCCCGTCCGCATTGTCGGGGCGCTGCGAAATCATTGCCGTAAAGGCATAGTGCCAGCCGCCATCCTGCCGGTGGGCGAGGCGGACGGGAAAACCCGTCACCGCATCGAACATCCGGCTCAGATGTTCGCCCACATAGCGCGGCCCGATCAGCAACGTGCCGATGTGCCGCTCATGATGCTCGAACCCATGGTCCAGATGCACTTCCCATTCCTCATTGTCCGGGTCGGCATGGTCGATGGTCCAGCCGGTCAGCTCGGCGCTGCCCGCGTTCCGCTCGAAATCCCATGGTTCCGTGACGTGGATGCGAAGCTTCAGATGTTGGGTCACACCCCCATCCTCATACCAATGCCTTCGCCTCGTCCGTCATGCTGCCCTTCACCTGGCTGGGATCGAGCAGCATTTCGGTATGCGCCGCGCCGGACGGGATCATCGGGAAACAGTTGGACAGTTTGGCCACGCGGCAATCGACGATCACCGGGCCGGGCGTGTCGATCATGGCGCGGATGCCGCTTTCCAGGTCAGCGGGGCCGTCGATGCGGATGCCGGTCCAGCCATAGGCTTCGGCCAGCTTCACGAAATCGGGCAGGCTGTCGGAATAGCTGTTGGAATAGCGGCTCTGATAGGTCAGTTCCTGCCACTGGCGGACCATGCCCATATATTCATTGTTCAGGATGAAGATCTTGACCGGCAGGCGATATTGGCTGGCCGTCCCCATTTCCTGAATGTTCATCTGGATCGACGCATCGCCCGCGACGCAGATGACCAGACTGTCGGGATTGCCCATCTGCGCGCCGATGGCGGCGGGAAAGCCATAGCCCATCGTGCCAAGGCCACCCGACGTCAGCCATTTGTTGGGCGCGTCGAAGCCGAAATGCTGCGCCGCCCACATCTGATGCTGGCCGACTTCGGTGGTGATGATGATGTCCTTGCCGGTCGCCGTGCATGCCGTGTAGAGATCGGCAATCGCGCGCTGGGGCATGATATCGGTCGCATTTTCGGCATAGTCGAGCGACTTTTTCGCGCGCCAGCCATCGATTTGCGCCCACCAGCCCGACAGGTTGGCGGCTTCATGGCCGCGCGCCTTCCACAGCGCGATCATGTCGGCCAATGCGCTGCCAACGTCGGCGACGATGGCGACGTCGACATCGACGATCTTGTTGATCGAGCTGCGGTCGATGTCGATATGGACCTTGCGGCTGCCCGGCGCAAAGGCATCCAGACGGCCGGTGACGCGATCGTCGAAGCGCGCGCCGACGCAGATGATCAGGTCCGCCTGATTCATTGCATAATTGGCTTCATAGGTGCCGTGCATCCCCAGCATCCCCAGCCATTGCGGGCCGGTTGCGGGATAGGCACCCAGACCCATCAGCGTAGAGGTGACGGGCGCGCCGGTCAGCGCGGCGATTTCGCGCAGCAGGGTGGAAGCTTCCGGCCCGCTGTTGATGACGCCGCCGCCAGTGTAGAAAACCGGGCGTTCCGCCGCGGCCAGCATCTCGACCGCGCTGTCGATCCCGGCGGCGTCCGCCTTGGTCTGCGGATGATAGCTGGCATGGGCGACGGGTTCGGGACGCTTGTAGGGCGCGGTGGCGATCTGGACATTTTTGGGAATGTCGATGACGACCGGGCCGGGGCGGCCAGTGGTGGCGATATGGAACGCCTCATGAATGACGCCCGCGAGTCTTGCCGGGTCCTTCACCAGATAATTATGCTTGGTGCAGTGGCGCGTGATGCCGACCGTGTCGGCTTCCTGAAACGCATCGGTGCCGATCAGTTGGGTTGGAACCTGGCCGGTGATGACGACCATGGGGATCGAATCCATCAGCGCGTCGGTGATGCCGGTGACGGCATTGGTCGCACCGGGACCGGACGTGACCAGAACGACGCCGGGCTTCCCGGTCGACCGGGCATAGCCCTCCGCCATATGGGTCGCGCCCTGTTCATGGCGGACCAGCACATGCTTGATCGTGGGATGGTTGAAGAGCGCGTCGTAAATGGGCAGCACCGCGCCGCCCGGATAGCCGAACACGACTTCGACGCCCAGATCCAGCAGGCATTCGACCAAAATGTCCGCGCCGCTCTTTTCGGCCACGATAGATTCCTTCGCATTGTTCAAGCCGCGCCCTTTGCGTCAAGCGACGCGAAATGGCAAGGAGGCCGCCACTATCTGACACAAAATGACGTGTCAAATACTATTGTTGTAATTTAATTACCATTTCACCGATAATATTGTCATCAATGTGCCGCCTTTCCCGGTCCCAGCCCGGCGGCGGCTGGTTGGAGAACCAGGTATATTGCCGCTTGGCATATTGCCGCGTCGCCAGCCGGCCTTTTTCGACTGATATGTCCAGTTCAGTGTCGCCTTTGATCCAGCCCCTGATTTCCGGCACGCCAATCGCCCGCATTACCGGCAGGTCGGGGTGCAGGTTGCGCGCCAGCAGCGCCTCGACTTCCGCCACCGCGCCCTGCTCCATCATCTGTCCGAACCGGCGATCGCACCGCTCCATCAACCAGTCGCGCGGCGGCAGCAGGATCATCGGGGACAGGGTGATCCGATCGCCAATTCCGCCGCTCTTATGTTGCTGCCATGCCTTAAGCGCTCTGCCGGTCGACCGCACCACCTCCAGCGCCCGCGCCACCCGCGTCGTATCGGCAGGAGCAAGCCGGGCGGCGGCCTCCGGGTCCTCAATGCTCAGCGCCGCATGGGCATCGGCCACCGGCAGCGCGCGGACGGTGGCACGAATGTCAGGGTCAATCTCCGGCACCGGGGCGATCCCGTCGAGCAGGGTGCGGATATAGAGGCCGGTGCCGCCCACCAGCACCGGCAGGCGACCCGCCTCATGGGCGGCGGCAATCTCGGCCTTCGCCTCGGCCGCCCAGCGCGGCGCGGTGCAGGCCTCCGCCCCGTCGATATGGCCGAACAGCCGGTGCGGCACATCGCCCATTTCCTCTGCTGATGGCCGGGCGGACAGGATCGCCAGATCGGCATAGACTTGGCTGGCATCGGCGTTGATGACGACGCCACCGGTGGCCTTGGCCAGCGCAATGGCAAGCGCGCTCTTGCCGCTGGCGGTCGGCCCGGCAATAAGCGCGACCCGTGGGCGGGATTCGCCGGTTCTTGGTTCGGAGTGTAGCATGTTCGTCGCGACCTTAGTGGCAAGCGCCTCGATGGGGCAGGGGGATATTGCAGAGGCCGCCGATCGACTGGCCAAGGCGGGTTGCCAGCCGGGCGATACTCTATGGCTGGACGCGGACAAGGCCGCCGATATTTTCTTCGCTGCCGATCCGGTCGCGGCCCGCGCGGCGCTCATTGATCTGGGGCAGGGGGTCGACGTGATCGTCCAGCGCCAAGCCACCCGCGAAAAGGCGCTCATCATCGCCGACATGGATTCGACCATGATCACCGTAGAGTGTATTGATGAACTGGCCGACTATGCCGGGATCAAGCCGCAAATTGCCGAGATCACCGAACGGGCGATGCGCGGCGAACTGGATTTTGCGGGCGCACTGGACGAGCGGGTCGCGCTGCTCAAGGGGCTGGACGACAGCGCCATCGACCGTTGCCGCGCCGAACGGGTCGTCATCATGCCCGGCGCCAGGGCGTTGGTCCGCACTATGAAGGCGCGCGGCGCACAGGCATTGCTGGTGTCGGGCGGATTCACCCGCTTCACCGGACCCGTGGCGGAGGAGATCGGCTTCGACGCCGCCGTCGCCAACGTGCTGGAGATTGCCGACGGCGCACTGCTGGGCACTGTCACCCGGCCGATTGTCGATGCGGCGCGCAAACGGGCGGAACTGGAAGCGATGATCGCTGGCGGTATCGACCGCGCGCTGACTCTGGCAGTGGGCGATGGCGCGAACGACATTCCGATGATCGAAGGAGCAGGGCTGGGCGTTGCCTATCATGCCAAGCCCAAGACCCGCGCGGCGGCGGCGGCGGAGATCGTCCATGGCGACCTGTCGGTGCTGCTCTATGCGCAGGGCATCGCGTCCGCCGATTGGGTGCAGGACTGAATTTCGGCCGTTTCGACGCATTATCGTGGTTAAGCCACTATTCGCCGTCATTTCGCTCCGGTAATGGATTCGATTGCGTGGTTCGCACGTTGGCGTCGCGTCGCACCAGTTGGCGATAAGAGGTTCAACGCGGCGTCCGGCGATCCCCGCCATCGCGCCCAGGGAGAAGATATGAAAATCAACCATATGGCTTTGGCTGCTGCCGGGCTGCTCGCACTGAGCGCCTGCGCGAAGAATGAAGCCCCCGTCACCGTCGCGCCGCCGGTCGGCCCCGGCGCGATTGCCGGCACTGTCGCTGCCGACCGCGATGGCGACGGTTATGTCGACGGTTATTATACGTCGGATGGCATGTATCACGCCGTGCAGGGTCCGCCTTGCCCGCCGCCGCCCCCGCCGACCGCGCCCCGTCGCGGAGAACGCGGCTGATCCGTAAGCCAGAACGGGCGCGGCACCCCCGCCGCGCCCGTACCTTGCCCCTCGCTCTGCTGCTGGCAGCGTGTGCCTTCACGCCGATGGCCGCGCGCGCCCAGCCGGTCGCGCCCGCCGACGCGGCGAAGTCCAGTGTTGCGTTGGAAATTCGCGCAGGCGTCAGCGGCAAGCTCAAGGAATTTTACGCACCCCGTGGCTATTGGCCGCTGTGGGTCGAAAAGGAGGCGATCGGTCCACAGGCCGACGCGCTGCTGGCGCTGATCGCCAGCGTTGACGGCGATGGCCTCGATCCACGCGACTATGATCCGCGCGGCCTCCAGCGCCTGATTGAGGAAGCCGACGCCAGCCCAAGCCCCAAGGCACTGGCCCGCGCCGACCTTGCCCTGTCCAAGGCGTTCGCCGCGCTGGTCGCCGACATGCGCCGCCCGGCGCGCGGTATGGGGATGCGCTATCTCGACCCGGAAGTCGAACCGCGCGATCCCGATCCATCCGACCTGCTGCGCGCCGCCGCCATCACCCCGTCGCTGACCGACTATATCCAGACGGCGGGCTGGATGAGTCCCTTCTATATGCGGTTACGCACCGCGCGTTCGGACTATCAGGCGAAATGGGGCGACCTGCCCCATGTGAGCGTGCCCGACGGCGTCAAGCTGCGTCCCGGCGGGCGCGTACCGGAAATCGCGCTGCTACGCCACCGACTCGGCCTGCCCGACGGCACCGCCTATGACAAGGCGCTGGTGGCGCGGGTGCGCAGCTTTCAGAGCGACCATGGCCTGACCGCCGATGGTGTCGCGGGGGCGCAGACCATCATCGGGCTCAACCGGGGGGCGGCCTATTACGAACGGCTGCTGGCGCTTAATATGGAACGGACCCGGCTGCTGCCCGGTCCCTGGGTGCGGCACGTCGTGGTCGATGCCGCATCGGCGCGACTGTGGTATTATAGCAAGGGCGCGCTCGACGGCACGATGAAGGTCGTGGCGGGCGCGAAGGACACGCAGACGCCGATGATGGCGGGCATGATCCGCTACGCCACGCTCAACCCCTATTGGAATATCCCGCCCGATCTGGTGCAAAGCCGGGTCGCGCCCAAAATCCTGAACGGCGCGTCGCTCAAAGGTCTGCATTATGAAGCGCTGGCCGACTGGAGCGCGAACCCCGCGCCGCTGGCGCAGAGCGCGATCGACTGGGGGTCGGTCGCGGCCGGGCGCAGCGAAGTGCGGGTGCGGCAATTGCCCGGCGGCGACAATGCAATGGGCCGGGTGAAGTTCATGTTCCCCAACGACCTTGGCATCTATCTGCACGACACCCCGTCACGCGACCTGTTCGCCAAGCCCGCACGCCATTTCAGCAATGGCTGCGTCCGGCTGGAGGATGCCCAGCGCCTTGGCCGCTGGTTCTTCGGCAAGCAGCCGGTCGCGGACGGCAGCGCCCCGGAACAGCATCAGCCGCTGCCCCAGCCGGTGCCAGTGTTTCTGACCTATCTGACCGCCGTTCCCACGGCGCAGGGCGCGCAGTTTCTGCCCGACGTCTATGGGCGGGACGGGGAGTAGGTCAGGGCAAGATTGATTTGACCCACAACCGTTCGCCCTGAGTAGGAACTTGGCGAAGTCGAAGGCCCATATCGAAGGGGCGCGCCTAACCGCAGTCCTTCGATACGCCATTTCGACAAGCTCAATGGCCACTCAGGACGAACGGTTATGAGGCTGGCTCAAACGAACGCAAGGACGCCCGCCCCTAAAGCCCCGCCACCAGCCCGTCGATCGCGCCCTGCAAAATGTAGCTGGCGGCCAGCTTGTCGACCAGCACTTCGCGGCGGGCGCGGCTGGCGTCGGCTTCCAGCAGGGTGCGCGTCACCGCCTGGGTCGACCAGCGTTCGTCCCACAGCAGGATGGGCAGTCCCAGATCCAGGAGGTTCTGGGCAAAGGCGCGGCTGGACTGGCTGCGTGGGCTGCCGGTGCCGTCGAGGTTGAGCGGTAGGCCGATGACGATACCCTTGACCTGCTGCTCCGCGATAAAGGCCGCGATGGCGATCTTGTCCTTGGTGAACTTGCCGCGGTTGATGGTATGGGCCGGACTGGCGATCGACCAGCGATCGTCGCACAGCGCCAGCCCGATCGTCTTTGTCCCCACATCCATGCCGATCAGCCGCCCGCCCTCTGGCAGGCAGTCGCGGAAGGCGACGCGGTCCGTGGTCAGCAGGCTCATGATTTGAGGAACGCGGCCAGCCGTTGCCCGGCATCCTCACGGACATTGGCCCAGAACAGGCTATAGTCGTAAACATGATAGTTGTTGCCCGGCAGGGTGAACGGTCCCATGTCCACCGGCTCGCCGATCATCAGCACGCCGCTGGTGTCGCAGCGCGCAGGGACGATGCCGGTGATCAGGCGCGGCGGCTTGCCTTCTTCGCGGCTGTCGAGCGTGCCGCGATTGGCGCTGGCCGGGGCCGCGCCGTTGAATGCGCCGGTGATGGGATTGGTGCAGAGCATGTGCGTGCCCTTGCGCGGCTTGCCGCTGTAGCCGGTTTTCTTGCCGAACGTCTCGATCACTGCTGATGGATCGGCCGGTTCGGCATAGCTTTGCCAACTGACGATACAATGCGCCTGCGCTGCCCGTGCGCAGGCGGGCAGGCCGAGCGCGGGCAGGTCCGCCTCCACAGAGATCGGCCAGCCCACCGCATAGACCGCCGCGACCCGATCGGCGACCGGCTTGTCTGCGACCTGTTCGCGCAGCAATTGCAGCAGGTGGCGCGACCCCTGGCTATGCCCGGCCAGGATCAGCGGCCCGGTCGGATTGGCTTTCAGGAAGGCGGCAAACGCCTGGGCCACGTCGCGATAGGCAGCGGCCAGCGCCTTGTCCCCCTCCGGCTCGTCGGTCAGGAAGGCGCCATAATTGGCCTGGCGATAGCGCGGCGCCCAGATATTGCCCGCCGCGTTGAAGGCGCTGGCCTGTCCGGTGACGAAGCGGCGCGCGGTGCTGGCAGCCTCCTTGTCGTCCAGCCGGACGTTCCAGTGGGCGTCGCCAAAGGTGGTGATATAGCTGGTAGGGTGGATGAAGAACACCGCCGCCTTTTCCGGCACGGGCGCGTCCTTGATCCCCTGCGGTGTCCAGAGCGCCGGATTGTCCTTCACGATATCGGGCCGGGCGATCCACATCGCCTGTCCGTCATAGGCGTCGGCGGGCAGGGGTTTAAGGTCGCTAAACGCCTCACGCGGGACCATGACCGCGCGGATCAGCTGCATCCCCCAGATGCGATAAACCAGCAGCGCGGCGATCACCAGCACCACAAGGCCAGCGATGACATAGAGGAATTTGCGCGCCACGACTGCTCTCCGATGTCGGGCGGAACCCGTCCCGCCTTTCTGCCCGCCTGTCTGGCCCAAGCGCTGCGGCGGCGCAAGATGAACCATGGTCGGCAGGTCGCCCCTTGAAGCGCGGTAAACCGAGTGCTAGCGGCGAAGCCATGTCGATAGACCTTCAAACCGTAAAAAAGATCGCCAGCCTCTCGCGCATTTCGGTAACTGACGCCGAAGCGCAAGCCATGGTGCCCGAACTCAACAACATCCTTGGCTGGGTGGAGCAACTGGGTGAGGTGGATGTCACCGGCATAGAGCCGATGACCGCCGTTATCCCCAATATCCAACGCCTGCGCGTGGACGCCGTGACCGACGGCAATGTCCGCGACAAGGTGCTGGCCAATGCGCCCCAGGCCGAACATGGCTTTTTTGCCGTTCCCAAGGTGATCGAGTGAGGAAGGCCGTGCGCTTCCCTTCCCCGTTCGCCCTGAGCCTGTCGAAGGGCCGCACTTTTTTTAAGAAGGACTGGGCTTCGACAAGCTCAGCCCGAACGGAATTTTGGGTATGACCAATCTTACTGACCTGACCGTAGCCGAAATCCGCGACGGGTTCCGCGCTGGTGATTTTTCCGCGCGCGAAGTGGCGGAGGGTTTCAACGCCAATGTCGCGGCGGCCAAGGCGCTTAACGCCTTCATCGTCGAGACGCCGGAAAAGGCGCTGGCAGCCGCCGACGCAGCCGATGCTGCGAAGGCCGCTGGCGAAACGCCGGGCGCGCTGTCCGGCGTGCCGATTGGCATGAAGGATCTGTTCTGCACCGAAGGCGTGCAGACGACCGCCGCGTCGCACATGCTGGAAGGCTTTGTGCCGACCTATGAATCGACCGTGTCGGGCAAGCTGTGGGCGGCGGGCGCGGGGATGCTGGGCAAGCTGAACCTGGATCAGTTCGCGATGGGGTCGTCCAACGAGACCAGCTATTTCGGCAATGTGATTTCCCCATGGAAGCGCGGCGGCGGCGACAATGCGGCGCTGGCTCCCGGCGGATCGTCGGGCGGCTCCTCCTCCGCCATTTCCGCGCGGCTGTGCCCGGCGGCGACCGGCACCGATACGGGTGGATCGATCCGCCAGCCTGCCGCCTTCACCGGCATATCGGGCATCAAGCCGACCTATGGCCGCTGTTCGCGCTGGGGCATCGTGGCGTTTGCGAGTTCGCTGGATCAGGCCGGGCCGATGGCGCGGACGGTGCGCGACAATGCGTTGCTGCTGGAGGTGATGGCGGGCTTTGATCCCAAGGATTCGACCAGCCTCGATCTCGCGGTCCCTCAGTGGGAAGCAGGCTTGTCGAGTAACCTCACGGGCAAGACGGTCGGCATTCCCAAAGAATATCGCCCCGATGGCCTGAACGCGGAAATTGCTGCGCTCTGGGACCAGGGCATCGCATGGCTCAAGGACGCCGGTGCCAATGTGGTGGAAGTGTCGCTGCCGCACACGAAATATGCGCTGCCAACCTACTATATCATCGCGCCCGCCGAAGCCTCCTCCAACCTCGCCCGCTATGACGGCGTGCGCTATGGCCAGCGCGACCTGCCCGATGGCGCAGGCTTGCAGGACATGTATGCCGCAACCCGCGCCGCCGGTTTCGGCCCGGAGGTCAAGCGCCGCATCATGATCGGCACCTATGTGCTGTCGGCCGGTTTCTACGACGCTTATTATACCCAGGCGCAGAAGGTCCGGGCGCTGATTTCGCGCGACTTCGACCGGGCCTTCGAGCAATGCGACCTGCTGCTGACGCCGACCGCACCGAGCGCGGCCTTCACGCTGGGCGAAAAGCAGGCCGATCCACTGGCCATGTATCTGAACGACGTGTTCACCGTGCCGGCTTCGCTGGCAGGACTGCCGGCGATGAGCGTGCCGGGAGGGCTGGACAGTCAAGGGCTGCCGCTGGGCCTCCAGATCATCGGCAAGGCGCTGGACGAGCAGACGGTGCTGAACGCAGGGTTGGCGATCGAGGAACGGGCTGGCTTTGTGGCGCGGCCGGACAAATGGTGGTGATCTAATATTCCCGTTCGCCCTGAGCTTGTCGAAGGGCTGCATTTTTCTTTTGGAAAGGACTGGGCTTCGACAGGCTCAGCCCGAACGGAACCAAGATTATGAGTGACTATCGCATCCAGGGCGCAACCGGTGAGTGGGAGGTCGTGATCGGCCTGGAGGTCCATGCGCAGGTGACGTCGAATGCCAAGCTGTTTTCGGGCGCGGCGACCGCGTTCGGGGCGGAGCCGAATACGCAGGTGTCGCTGGTGGACGCTGCGATGCCCGGCATGTTGCCCGTGCCCAATCGCGAGTGCATCCGCCAGGCGGTGCGTACCGGCATGGCGATCGATGCGCAGATCAACAAATGGTCGCGCTTCGACCGGAAAAATTACTTCTACGCCGATTTGCCGCAGGGCTATCAGATCAGCCAGCTCTATCACCCGATCGTGGGCGAAGGGCAGATCGAGATCGTACTGGACGAGAAGAACCCCGAAACCAGCAGCAAGGTGATCGGCGTCGAGCGGATCCATGTCGAGCAGGATGCGGGCAAGCTGATGCATGACCAGCATCCCACCAGCTCCTATGTCGATCTCAACCGGTCGGGCGTCGCGCTGATGGAAATCGTGTCGCGGCCCGACATGCGATCGCCTGCCGAAGCGGGCGCTTATCTGGCGAAGCTGCGGACGATCCTGCGCTATGTCGGCTCCTGCGACGGCAATATGGATCAGGGTTCCATGCGCGCGGACGTCAATGTGTCGGTGCGCAAGCCGGGTGGAGAACTCGGTACACGGACCGAGACGAAGAACGTCAATTCGGTGCGCTTCGTCATGGCCGTGGTGGAGCGGGAGGCGAGCCGTCAGGTCGATGTGCTGGAAGCGGGCGGCAAGATCGTGCAGGAAACCCGCCTGTATGACCCGGACAAGAATGAGACCCGGTCGATGCGCTCGAAGGAAGATGCGCATGATTATCGCTACTTCCCCGATCCCGACCTGTTGCCGCTGGTGCTCGACGACGCCTTCCTTGATGAATGTCGCGCCTCGCTGCCCGAACTGCCCGACGTCAAGCGCAAGCGCTACGAACAGGCGCTGGGCCTGTCGCCCTATAATGCCGCAACCCTGACCGCCGACGCCGATACCGCGCGCTGGTTCGAGACGCTGCTGACCGAGAGCGCCGCCGCGCAGAAGAAGAGCGAGAGCGATGTTGCCAAGGCGGCAGCCAACTGGTTGCTGTCGGACCTCTATGGTGCGCTCAACCGGCTTGGCAAAAGCCTGGAGGAAAGCCCGGTCGGTCCCGCGCAGGCGGCCGAATTGCTGGCGCTGGTCGCAGACGGCACCCTGTCAGGATCGCTCGCCAAGCAGGTGTTCGAGATCATGCTGGAAACCGGCGACGGCGCAGGCAAGATCGTCGAGGAAAAAGGTCTGAAACAGACGTCCGACACTGGCGCGATCGAGGCGGCGGTGGCCAATGTGCTGGCCAACAACGCTGACAAGGTCGAGCAGTATCGCGGCGGCAAGGAAGCTTTGTTCGGCTTCTTCGTCGGTCAGACGATGAAGGCGATGCAGGGCAAGGCCAACCCGCAGGTCGTGAACGAACTGGTGAAGAAGGCGCTGGCTGGGTAAACCGCGCTGCTCTTCCAAACTGAAAAATAAGGGGCGCCGCCGGGGGGACCGACGACGCCCCTCTTTTTGTGCCCGGCGCCCTGGGGGGAGGGAGTATGCCGGGGCGGAATGGACGGACCGGGAGGGTCTGTGGGGTGTGGCCCGTCCATTCATAGGCAAGACGTCACAGCACGAAGTTAACCGTCGCCCGCAACGAGATGGCGACGTGATTTTGTTTTTCCTCCGCGCCGAATTCGCCGCCGACCCGGACGCCATAGAGGCGGGCGCGACCGGTCCAGCCGTTGGTGCGATCCTCTGCGACCAGGGTGAAGCGATCGCCATCCTTGAAATTGGCCACGGTGTCGCCGAGCGATCCGCCGATAATCTGGCGGCGACCGCCCTCCAGCTCCAGCCGGACCCAGCCATCTTCGGGCTTGAGGCTGCCGAAATCATAGCCTGCCGTCACTGTGCCGTTGGCGGTGGTTTCGTCGCTGCTGCGGCCAAGGACGGTCAGGTTGAAGGCGTCGCCGCCGCCGCTCTCGCTATAGCCGTCCTCCTTCAGGCGGTAATAGTCGATGCCGATGGCCGGGCGCAGGCTGATGCGGCCCATCTGCCACTGATAGGAGGCACCCGCCGTCGCGGAATAGAGTGTGCCATCCCACTTGCCGTCCGCCGTGCGGGCAACGTCGCCATTCTCGAAATGGCGGGTGCCGGTAAAGCCTATTTGCGCAGCCGATAGCCGGGCAAAGGCCAGCAGCGGACCCCATTGGCCGCGCCAGTGCGCCGCCAACTCATATTGGTCGGAATCGACCGCATTGTTGGAACTGCCGCTGCTGTCGCTGGCGTGAATATAGGCGAAGGAACCGCCGAACGCGCCAAGATCGGTCAGATATTCGACGCCACCGCCCGCGCCCCAGCCGCTAATGTCGTAGGATGCGGTGTCGCCCACGCTCTTGGCCCCGCCAAACCCGACCTGTTGCAGCCAGAAGCCCAGCCTTCCGTCCTTGGTGCGATAGATGCCATTGGGGTCGGACAATATGCGTGCGGTCGCGCGCGACCCCGACGTCACCGCCTCGAACGTGCCGCCCGCATGGTCGGGCAACATCTGGCGCAGATTGGCGTTCAACGTGGTGCCGTCGCTGATGCCCAGATAGGCGCTGGCGACCGCTGCGTCATTGTCGAGCGCGTCGAAGATCGCCGGATAGGCGCGGGCGAGTGAACCGGTGAGGCCCAGATCGGTGACGCTTTTCGCGGCGATGGAGAGGGTGACGGTGCCTGCATTGCTGTCGCCGCTGACGCTGCCCTTGAACAGATAGGGCAGCAGCGTGCTGGTCGCGAGCGCAGGCGATCCGCTGAGCGATCCGGCGCGTACGATAACATAGTCGCCCGCCGAACCGCTGACCTGGGTGAGGTTGACCTTGACCTGCGATCCGCTGGCAAAGCTGGCCGCACCCGCGACGTCATAGACGGTGGTGGCGTTGGTTGCCGCGTTGATGGTGACGCCAAGGGTCGATGAGCCGCCGGCCGACAGGGACGCCAGTGAAACCGTGCCCGTATTGGTGGCGTTGAGCGTGCCGCCGTTCAGGACCGCCGCCATGCCGCCGCTGTTACTGATTGCGCCGGTTAGTGCTGATGTGCCGTTCAATGTCAGCGTGCCGCTGCCACCGCCGAAATCGACCGCTCCGGTCAGCTTGGCGCTGTCGGCGAGCGACAGGCTGGCGTTGCCGACACCGAAGCCGACATTGCCAGTGAGGCTGGATGTGCCGCCAAGCGTGATGCTGTCATTGCCCGCGCCCATCGTCAGATTGCCGGTGATGCCGCCTGCCGACACGGTCAGCGCGTCATTGCCCGATCCCAGCCTGATGTCGCCGACGATCGAGGGGGCGGCGGCGGTCGCGGAGGCGAGCGCCTGTGTCAGGGTGACGCCGCTGCTGTTGGCGCTGAGGTCAATGGCGGTGTTGGTCAGGCCGCCCGTCGCGCTGATCCGTCCGCTGTTGGACAGGCTGGCCAGCGTGCCGGAGGAACCGAGGATGGCAATCGCTGTTCCCTTTTCCGTGCTGAGCGCGGTTGCGCCTACCGTCCCGCTGATGGTGAGAGAATTGACCGACGCGCCCGCGTCGATGACGATGGCGCGCGCCGATGTGCCTGTCAGGGCCGATCCGGTCGCGCCGATCGTTCCGCCGACCTTGATCGTGCCGGTGCTGGCGCCGGAGCCGAGCCGCAGCGCCGTGGCGTTGCTGTCATAGGATATGGCGGCGAGCGTGCCGTCGATACCGATCCCCTTGGCGATCGTGACGGTGCCGCCGAGGCCACCAATGGATAGGCCGTCATCGTCCACGTCCGTGTCAGTAGTGCTGAGCGTTGGAGGTATGTCGAAGATCACGCCGCCATTCACATTGCCCGCGATGACGATGGCGGAGCCGCCCTGCAACAGATCGTCGGCATCCAGCTTGGTCACGTCGGTCGGGCGGGTGGTGGCGCGGTAGCCGGTGCTGACAATGCTACCCTGAATCTTCAGCGCACCGCCAATGTCGCCCAGCAGCGCCGCGCCGATGCTGTTGGCACCCTGCACCGATGTCGAACTGCGCAGGGTGACATTGCCGGTCACGGCATTGGCGACCAGCCCATAGCTGTTGTCGCCAATCACGGATGTGGTGCCGCTGGTCGCCAGATTGCCGGTCAGCGCGCCGTCAAGGCGGATGCCTGCCGACTGGTTGCCCTCGATCGAGATCGTGCCGCTATGATCGACATTGCCGACATGGGCCGCGCCGGACTGGACCCAGATGCCGGTCTTGCCCGTTCCCTTGGCAAACTGCCCGTCCAGATCGCCGTCGCTGTCGCTATCGGTCGCCGTGTAATTTTCGGTCAGGGTGATGGTGCCGCTGTTGGTGATGTCGCCGTTCGTACCGGGGATAGCCAGGATGCCGGTCACTGTATTGGCGTCGTTGATCGTGATCGTACCGGCGTTGCTGACGTCATGATTGCTGTCGAGCGTGACCCCGGTGCCGCTGGTCAGGGTGATCGAACCGGCCGAACTGATGATGATGTCGTCCGCCGATCCGCTGGCGATCGTTGACGTTTTGACTGCCGTGGTGGTCGACGTGCCGATCGTGGTGGCGGCCATGGCGTTGGCCAGCGTCAGCGCGACCAGCGCCGGGGCGATGGCCGTGCAGGCCTGTAGATGTCGCATGATGTCTCCTCTGCGTATCGCGCCTGATTTTTGTGCGCGCGTGCAGGAAGGACGGTGCCGGGTGGCTATTTCCGTCTGAACCGATGTTCAGAAAGCGAAGTCGATGCCGATCCGCAGGGTGCGGGGACGCAGCGGGGTGTAATAGTCGCTACTCAGGTCGAACGGTGTGCCGAGCGAGAAGCGGTTGCCGTCGCTGTCGAGCAGGTTGGTGAGCGAGAGCGACATCTGCACCGGCCCGCGCGTTACGCTGGCCGACAGGCTGGTATCGATATAGTCGCCCTGCGTCCGCCCCAGTATCGGCCCGACGCCCAGTTGCGACTTGCCGACATAGCGGGCCGACCCGGACAGGTGCAGGCGCATCGCATCACCCAGCGGCGCGCGATAATCGAACGCCAGCCGTCCGCCCAGATTGGCGACATTGGGCAGGGTGAGCGATCGTCCGCCATAGGAGAGCGCCCGCAGGAACTGCGCGGGCTGGGTCAGGCGGCTGTCATTGTAGATGATGCTGCCGTCCAGCGTCAGGCGCGCTACGGGGCGCACGACCATTCGCGCTTCGGCGGTGTAGATGCGGCCGTCGCCGATATTGGCTGTGGTGGGCAGGCCGATCCGGTCGGTCACGTCCGCCTGGATATTGCGCCAGTCGGTATAAGCCAGGTTGCCGCTGATCGCGATGGTGTCGCGACCCGGAACGCCCTTGCGAAAACCAATCTCCACGGTCGAGGCACGGTCATTCTGGAAGCGCCGGACGCGCTGGTCATCCACTGCCAATCCGCCGGGGCGGAAGCCCTGCTGATAGCGGGCATAGAGGGTGATGTCGGTTATGGCGTCGGTCAGCAGCGCGAAAGAGGGGAGGAAGATGGTTTCGCTGCGGTCGGCCTGCGCTTCGGCGCGCGCGAGATCGGCTGATGACAGGGCGGCAATGGGATCGAGCGCTTCGCCCGACAGGCGGCTGTTGGTCAGGCGTCCGCCAACGGTCGCGATCAGGCCTTTGACCGGCTCGAACGATGCTTCGCCGAACAGGGTCGCTTCCTTGACGCTGTTGCGCACACCAGTTGCCGTCGCAGGCATCCCGCCGCCGAACATCGGCACGCCAGGTATGACCTGGGGCTGGAGCGGGGCGGTGCCGTAGGAGGTGAGCGTGCGCCGGAGCTTCGACCGGCTTTGCAGGTAGGACGCGCCCAATATCCAGCCAAGGCCATTGTCGAGATCGCGCACCAGCCGGTTTTCGGTGGAGAATATCTCGACATCATTGCGCTGGCGGAACAGCGAGGGCGGGCCGTCCTGCTGGGTGGCGTCATAGCTTTCGGCCAGATCATGATGGACAAAGCCGGTCGAGGAGACGAAGCGCAGCGTGTCCCACTGCCGCTCGATCCGTATATTGCCGAGCAGATAGTCCGAAAAATAGGGCTGGGCGACGCTGGAGGCACGCTGGAGTCTGCCAAGAGACTGGGTCGCATATTGGGCGTCGCGGCCTTCGATATGCTGGTACACGCCATTGATGTCGATGGTCCAGTTTTCGTCCGGGGCGAAGCGCAATGCGGCCCGACCACCATAGGTGCGGGCGCGGTTGACGTCGTTCAGGTCGCGGCTGACATCGTCGATATAGCCGCTGTCCTGCACGCCATAGCCAACGACGCGCAGCGCGATCCTTTCCGCGACGATCGGCAGGTTGATCGTTGCTGACAGATCGCCGCCAGGGTCGCCATGCTGGGTGGCGGACAGGCCCGCCGACACCTGCCCGCCAAATTCGCCCAGATTGGGGGCGTTGGGCATGATGCGGATGATCCCGCCCAGTGACCCTGCGCCGTAGAGCGTGCCCTGCGGCCCTTCCAATATCTCGACCCGGCCGACATCATAGAGTTTTAGGTCGGGGTCCGGCGCGGCGTAATTGAGCCGCATGTCGCCCAGATATTGGCCGGTGGTGGCCTGGGTCGGCCCGGCAACACCGGAATCGGCGATGGCACGGATGAACAGCTTGTTGCGGCCCGCGCCTGCATGGGTGGAACTGAGGCTCGCGACCCGCGCCAGTAGCGTGGCGGTGCCGCCCGATGCCTCGCCACTGGAAAACAGGTTGCTGTCCAGCGCCTCGACCATGCCGGCGTAGCGGGGCAGGGGCGTATCGCGCTTGGATGCGGTGACGATGATGTCGGCGGCCGGTTGATCGGGCAAGGGGGCGGCAGGGACCGGCGCGGGGGTAGTCGGTCGCGGGGCAGGGCGGGCGCGGACGATGCGCCAGGTTGTGGCGTCGATCCGCCGGGCGGTCGCGCCGCTGCCCCGGAGCAGGCGCCTGAGCGCGCCTTCCACCGAGAGGCGGCCGGTGACGGCGGGGGTCGCTATCCCGGCGAGCGACTGGTCGGACATGCCGATGCTGACGCCGGTTTGACGGCCAAGCGCGACCACGGCCTCGCCCAGCCGTGCAGGGGCGATGCTGATATTCTGTCTGTCCGCCGCTTGTGCGGGCGTTACGATCGCTAGGGCGGTGACGATCAGGAGGTCAGCTTTGCGGCCCATTCCCTTCCTTCAGCAGCCAGCCGTCGCCGGTGCGTATCGCGCGCAGCCCCATCAGCGGGGCAGCGCCCGCAAAGAAGCGCGCCGGGTTCTTGTCCAGCCGGATCGTGCCGGTGAAGCGCATGGCCCGTGCGCCGGGCGTGGTGGTCAGCGCGATGCCGAGCGACCGGCCAATATCCTGGCTGATCTCTCCCACGGCCGCATTGGCATAGACCAGCCGTCCCTGCCGCCAGCTGGCGACGGCGGCCGGGGCGACATCCATCACCCGCAAGCCCTGCGCATCGTCGGTCAGCGCCCGTCCGGCGGGCAGGCTGATCGCTTGCGAATCCGGGTTGTAGATCACCTTGCCTTCGGACACGCCAATCCGGGTCGCGTCGCCGGTATGGACGATGTTGAATATGGTCCCGGCATCCTCGAATATTGCGTCGCCCACGGTCACGCGGAACGGGTCGCTCTCATCATGGCGCACGGTGAAGGCGGCCTCACCGCTGTCGAGCGCGGCGAAGCGCGTGTCGTTGCGGTCGAGCCGGAGTGTCGTGCCGCCATTGACGTCGATCCGCGTGCCATCCTCCAGCGCGATGATACGGGTTTCGCCGGGGCGGGTGGTGACGGTGTAGATGTCCGCGCGGGTCATCATGCCGACCGAGATGGCTGCGACCAGCGCCGCTGCAATTGCGCCGCCACCGATCCAGCGCCATGTCCGGCGTTGCGGTTCGCCCGGATCGTTGGCGGCCACTGGCATCGCGACGGGTTCGGGCGGAATGATGCTGTCCAGATCAGTGTCCGCCGCCATCAGCGCGTCATAGGCTTCCGCGCGCGCCGGATCACCCTCTAGCCACAGCGTGAAGGCCTCCCAGTCGACAAAGTCGGGATCGCGCGTGCGGATGACCCATCCGAGCGCCTCCTCTTGCATCATGGCTCCAGCCCTGTTCATATTTTGCCCCTTGCAGAGACTGACGTCGCCGACCCGCTCATGCCGTATCCATTTTCTGCTTGAGCGCGATCATTGCACGATAGGCCTTTTGCAGATCCTTCTCCACCGTGGTCAGGCTGACCCCCAGTTCGTCGGCTATGGCGCGTTGTCCGACCCCTTCGATACGGAAGCGGCGGAATACCAGCTCGACGCGCGGGCCAAGCGCGCGGAGCACCTCGCGCGCCTCGGCCAGCGTCTGGTTCAGGATCAGCCGTTCATCGACCGGCAGGTCGTCCGCCGGATCGGCCATCACCCCGCCAGCGCCCTCCGCCCAATCCTGTTCGCGCCGTTCGCGCCGGGTGGCGGATCGGTAGCGGTCCAGCATCAGATTATTGGCCATGCGATAAAGATAGGGCAGCGGATCGGCGATCGGGCCGATATCCTTGGCTTCCAGCTTCATCCACATGTCCTGGATCATATCCTCCGCATTCTCCCCCGCGCCGCGCGCGCGCAGGAAGCGCAGCAAGGCGGCGCGATTTGCCATGAAAAGTGCGGAAAGGCCGGTGGCCATGCCTGTCTGTGTCCAATGCGGGGCAAGTCTTGGCGGGTTGCCATAGATGGCCGAGCGGGGTCTTGGCAACGCCCAAGCTGTTTACGGGGGCGCGCCGCTGTTTTAGGGTCGAAACCAATCGAGACTGTACCATCCTCCCCTTGCAGGGGAGGTGGCATCGCGCAGCGATGACGGAGGGGTGTCGTCTTCGCGATAACATGACACCCCTCCGTCTGGCCTGCGGCCATCCACCTCCCTTTAAAGGGGAGGATTGGACGGCCTGAAATTCACATATGAGGGGCAGTGTTGGGCATGATGGATGGCGTGGACAGGGCGGCGGCGGGAGCGGCGGGGATGGACGCGGATCGGCTGGATGCGCTGGTCGGCCATCTGGACGCGACCTATCTGGCGCCGGGCAAGCTGGCGCATATGCAATTATTGGTCTCGCGTGATGAGCAACCCTTGCTGTCACTCGCGCGCGGCGTGGCGCGGGCGAGTGGTGAGCCGTTGCAGGGTGATGCGCTGTTCCGCATCGCGTCGATGACCAAGCCGGTCACATCTGTCGCGTTCATGATGCTGGTGGAGGCGGGCAAGGTCACGCTCGATACGCCGGTGGCGGACGTCATCCCCGAATTTGCCGACCTGCGTGTCGGGCGGGGCAATCGGGCGCGGATGAAGCGGCCGATGCGCATGATCGACCTGCTGCGTCACACGTCGGGGCTGACCTACGGGCTGCAACGCCAGACGCCGATCGACGCGCGATACCGGTTGCTGGGGCTGGATGAGTTTCAGCAGAAGCGCACATCGGATGACTTCATTGCCGATCTCGCCCGGTTGCCGCTGGAATTTTCGCCGGGGGAGCGGTGGAATTATTCTGTGTCGACCGATGTGCTGGGCGTGGTGGTGGAACGGCTGAGCGGCATGGCGCTGGACGCCTTTTTCCGCACCCGCATCTTCGATCCTTTGGGCATGACCGACACCGGCTTTGTCGTGCGCGACGATCAGGTCGATCGGATGACCGATGCCTGGCGGCTGGATGAGGATGGGCAGCGGGTCATTGCCGATCTCGGCGCGCGCAGCGGCTGGCGGCGGCAGGGGCGGTTCCTGTCGGGCGGGGGCGGGCTGGTGTCCAGCGTGGCGGATTATCATCGCTTCGCCCGCATGTTGCTGCGCGGCGGAGAGTTGGAAGGCGTGCGGCTGTTGCGGGCCGACAGCGTGGCGATGATGCGGGACAATCATCTGCCGGGCGGTGGCGACCTGGCCCGACATTCGACCGGCATGTTCAGCGAAGCCGACTATAATGAAGTGGGCTTTGGTCTGGGCTTTGCGATGGGCCTTGAAAACCGAGAATATTATTGGGGCGGCGTGTTTTCGACCTATTTCTGGATCGATCCGGTCGAGCATCTGATTGGCATTTTCATGACCCAGTTGCTCCCCTCCAGCGCCTATCCGGTGCGGGCCGAATTGCGCGCTGGCGTGTGGAGTGCGATCGTCGAGCGGCGCGGCCCAATCAAGGAAACGCAGGCGCGCTGATTTTTTTGCTGCGCCGCAAAAACCCTTTGGCTTGGGCCGCGACGCTGTGCCATCATCCCTTTGACAGAATAGGGGGACGAGCCACATGAACCTCAAGGGCCAGACCAAACTTCCGATACCCGCGCCGCGCCGGGTTGATCCGCAAGTGCTAGCCCATGAGATTGTCGAGCGGCTGACCTATCGCATCGGCAAGAATGCCGCCGCCGCCAAGCCGCATGACTGGCTGCACGCGGTCATCCTCTCGATCCGCGACCGGGTGATCGACGCCTGGATTACGTCGACCCAGAAAACCTATGAGGAAGAAGGACGACGGGTCTATTATCTGTCCCTTGAATTCCTGATCGGCCGGCTGATGCGCGACGCGGCGTCCAACATGGAAATGCTGGACGACATGCAGGCTGCACTGGCCTCGCTGGGCGTCGATATCGACATTATCGCGGCGTTGGAGCCGGACGCGGCGCTGGGCAATGGCGGGCTTGGCCGTCTGGCCGCCTGCTTCATGGAAAGCATGGCGACGACCGACGTGCCGGCTTATGGCTATGGCATCCGCTATGTGAACGGCATGTTCCGGCAGGAAATTTCGGATGGCTGGCAGGTGGAACTGCCCGAAACCTGGCTGGCGCACGGCAATCCGTGGGAGTTTGAACGGCGCGAGGCGAGTTACGAGGTCGGCTTTGGCGGACGGGTCGATCCGGTCGAGAGCGAGGATGCCGGGCCGAACCAGATGGACTGGCACCCGACCGAGCGGGTGATCGCAACCCCCTATGACACGCCGATTGCGGGCTGGCGCGGCAAGCGGGTCAATACGCTGCGGCTGTGGCAGGCGCAGCCGATCGATCCGATCCTGCTCGAAAAATTCAATGCGGGTGACCATCTGGGCGCGCTGGCGGAGAGCAATCGCGCGGAATCGCTGACCCGCGTGCTGTATCCCGCCGACAGTTCGGCGGCAGGGCAGGAATTGCGGCTGCGGCAGGAATATTTCTTCTCCTCCGCATCCCTGCAGGACATTGTGCGGCGGCACATCCAATATTTCGGCAGCATCCTGACCCTGCCCGACAAGGCGGCGATCCAGCTTAACGACACCCATCCGGCGGTGGCGGTGGCGGAGCTGATGCGCATCCTGCTCGACGATCATGGGCTGGATTTTGGCGAGGCGTGGGAAATCACCCGGCGCACCTTCAGCTACACCAACCACACATTGTTGCCCGAAGCGCTGGAAAGCTGGCCGGTGCCCCTGTTCGAGCGGCTGCTGCCCCGGCATATGCAGATCGTCTATGCGGTCAACAGCCGGTTGCTGGCGGAAGCACGCAAGTCAGGCCAGTTTGACGACCATGCGATCGGCGCGATATCTCTGATTGACGAGGGCGGCGACCGGCGGGTGCGGATGGGCAATCTGGCCTTTGCCGGGTCGCACAGCGTCAATGGCGTGTCGGCGTTGCATACCGATCTGATGAAGGTCACGGTCTTTGCAGACCTGCACAATCTCTACCCCACGCGGATCAACAACAAGACCAATGGCGTTACCTTTCGCCGCTGGCTGATGCAGTGCAATCCGGGTCTGTTCGCGCTGATCCGCGAGGCGATTGGCGACCGGTTCATGGACGATCCCGAAGCGCTGCGCGATCTTGATCCCTTCGCCGACGACAGCGCGTTTCAGGAGAAGTTCCTGAGCGTGAAGCGGGCCAACAAGGCGGCGTTGTCCAGCCTGTTGCGGCAGAAGGTCAACGCCCGGATCGATCCGGACGCGATGTTCGACATCCAGATCAAGCGCATCCACGAATATAAGCGGCAATTGCTCAACATCGTCGAGGCGGTGTCGCTCTACGACCAGATCCGGTCCCACCCTGAGAAGGACTGGGTGCCGCGCGTCAAATTGTTCGGGGGCAAGGCCGCGTCGAGTTATCATAATGCCAAGCTGATCATCAAGCTGGCGGGCGACGTGGCGCGCGCGGTCAATCATGATCCGTCCGTGCAGGGGCTGCTCAAGTTGCAGTTCGTGCCGAACTACAACGTATCTATGGCAGAAGTCATGATCCCGGCGGCTGACCTGTCCGAACAGATTTCGACGGCGGGGATGGAAGCGTCGGGCACCGGTAATATGAAGTTCGCGGTCAATGGTGCGCTGACCATCGGCACGCTGGATGGCGCCAATGTCGAGATGCGCGATCATGTGGGCGAGGAGAATATCATCATCTTCGGCCTGACCGCGCAGGAGGTGAATGAGCGCCGCGCCAATGGCTATAAACCGGGCGAAATGATCGGCCAGAGCCGCGAATTGTCGCAGGCGCTCGACGCGATTGCCAGCGGCGTATTCTCGCCCGATGACCCGGATCGCTACAAGGGGCTGATCCAGGGCATATACGATCATGACTGGTTCATGCTGGCGGCCGATTTCGACAGCTATTCCGCCGCACAGCGCGATGTCGATGCACTCTGGACGGATGGCGCTTTGTGGGCGAAGAAGGCGATACATAATGTTGCCCGGATGGGATGGTTCTCGTCGGACCGGACCATCCGCGAATATGCGACCGACATCTGGAAGATAAAGTCATGACCGGGATAGGGCGATAGAGTTGGTGTTGACGCCGGAGCAGATTGACCGGCTGATACAGGGTCGCGAGGACGACCCCTTTGCCACGCTTGGCGTGCATCCGGCCGGGAGCGGCTTTACCGCCTGCGTCCTGCTGCCCGATGCGGTCGGGGTCACCGCGCAGACCCTGGATGGCAAGCCGGTTGGTGATTTGGCGGCGATCCATCCCGACGGGCTGTTCTTTGGCAAGGTGAAGCTGCGCAAGCGCCAGCCGCTGCGTTATGTCGCGCGTTATGGCGATGGCGGCGACCATGTCATGGTCGACCCCTATGGATTTGGCCCGGTGCTGGGTCCGATGGACGATTATTATTTCGCCCAAGGATCGCACGGCCGCTTGTTCGACAAGCTGGGCGCGCATGTCATGACCCATGACGGGGCGACCGGCACGCATTTCGCGGTCTGGGCGCCCAATGCCAGGCGGGTATCAGTGGTCGGCGACTTCAACCGCTGGGATGGCCGCCGCGCGCCGATGCGTCATCGTGCGGACGCGGGCGTTTGGGAGATATTCCTGCCCGGTGTCGGGCCGGGCAGCGCGTATAAATATGAGATTATGGGCGCGGATGGGGTCATCCTGCCGCTCAAGGCCGATCCCTTCGCGTTCCAGTCTGAACTCCGCCCCTCGACCGCGTCGATCGTCGCTGCGCCGCTCGACCATGAATGGGGGGACGCGCGACATAAGCAGCATTGGCAGCAGGCCGATGCGCGGCGCGAGCCGGTGTCGATCTACGAAGTCCATGCGGGGTCCTGGCAGCTGGACGAGGCTGGCGATTTCCTGAGCTGGGACGAGCTGGCCAACCGGCTGATCCCCTATGTTGTCGGCATGGGCTTTACCCATATCGAATTTCTGCCGATCAGCGAATATCCCTATGATCCCAGCTGGGGCTACCAGACGCTGGGGCTTTATGCGCCCACCGCGCGCTTTGGCGATCCGGCGGGATTTGCGCGCTTTGTCGATGGCGCGCACCGGGCCGGCGTGGGAGTCATCCTCGACTGGGTGCCGGCGCATTTTCCGACCGACGAACATGGGCTGGCCTATTTCGACGGCACGGCGCTCTATGAACATGCCGATCCGCGAAAGGGCTTCCACCCCGACTGGAACACCGCCATCTATAATTTCGGGCGGCGCGAAGTGTCGCAATATCTGATCAACAACGCGCTGTTCTGGGCAGAGCGCTATCATATCGATGGTCTGCGGGTGGATGCGGTCGCATCGATGCTCTATCTCGATTATTCGCGCAAGCCGGGCGAATGGGTGCCCAACGACCATGGCGGGCGAGAGAATGTGGAGGCGGTCGCCTTCCTCCAGCAGTTAAACACCGCGCTTTACGGCACCCATGGCGGGGTGATGACGATCGCTGAGGAGTCGACCAGCTGGCCGGACGTGTCACGTCCGGTGCATACCGGCGGGCTGGGCTTTGGCTTCAAATGGAATATGGGGTTCATGCACGACACGCTGCGTTATTTGCAGCGTGATCCGGTGCATCGCCGCCATCATCACGACGACATCACCTTCGGGCTGCTTTACGCCTTTACCGAAAATTTCGTGCTGGCGCTGAGCCATGACGAGGTGGTGCATGGCAAGGCGTCGCTGCTGCACAAGATGCCGGGCGACGACTGGCAGAAATTCGCGACATTGCGGGCCTATTATGGTCTGATGTGGGGCTATCCGGGCAAGAAGCTGCTGTTCATGGGGCAGGAATTCGCCCAGCGCGGCGAGTGGAGCGAGGAGCGGGCGCTCGACTGGCATCTGGTCGATCATGCACCCCATCATGGCGTGCAGCAGCTGGTGAGCGATCTTAACCATCTCTATCGTTCCCGCCCGGCGCTGCACGCGCGTGATTGCGAGCCGGAGGGGTTCGAGTGGGTGCTGGTCGATGCGGCGGCCGATTCGCTCTTTGCCTGGGTACGGCGTGCGCCGGGCGTGCTGCCGATCGTGGTGATCAGCCATTTTACGCCAGTGCTGCGGCACGGCTACCGGATGCGCTTGCCATCGGGCGGGCGCTGGCGCGAGATATTGAACAGCGACGCGGCCGATTATGGCGGCAGCAATGCGGGCAATATGGGCATGGTGACGGCGGATGAGGAGGGATGGGCCAATGTGACCATTCCCCCCTTTGCGACGTTGATGCTGGAACTGGATATTTGAGGAAGCCGTCGGGCGCGTGCAGGCGATCACGGGGCAGAGCAAGGAGAGGCCCGAAATGCAGCAGACACGACATCAGCCGATCGCCCGCGACGCCATGGCCTATGTGCTGGCAGGAGGACGCGGCAGTCGCCTGGCGGAACTGACCGACAAGCGCGCCAAGCCCGCCGTTCATTTTGGCGGCAAGGCGCGGATCATCGACTTCGCCCTGTCCAACGCCCTCAACAGCGGTATTCGCCGCATCGGCGTGGCGACGCAATATAAGGCCCATTCGCTGATCCGCCATTTGCAGCGCGGCTGGAACTTCTTTCGCCCCGAACGCAATGAGAGCTTCGACATTTTGCCCGCCAGCCAGCGCGTGTCCGAAAGCCAGTGGTATGAAGGGACCGCCGACGCGGTGTTCCAGAATATCGACATCATCGAAAGCTATGCGCCCGAATATATGGTGCTGCTGGCGGGCGACCATGTCTATAAAATGGACTATGAGCTGATGCTCCAGCAGCATGTCGATAGCGGCGCGGACGTGACGGTCGGCTGCATGGAAGTGCCGCGCAGCGAGGCGTCTGGCTTTGGCGTGATGCATGTCGATGAAAGGGACTGGATCACCGCCTTCGTCGAAAAGCCCAAAGACCCGCCGTCCATCCCCGGCCAGCCCGACATGGCGCTGGCGTCGATGGGCATTTATGTGTTCCGGACCCGCTTCCTGATCGAGCAATTGCGGCGCGATGCGGACGACCTGGCGAGTAAGCGCGATTTTGGCGGCGATATCATCCCCTATATCGTCAAGCATGGCAAAGCCGTGGCGCACCGCTTTTCGAGCAGTTGCGTGCGGGCCGAGAGTGAACTGGTTCCCTACTGGCGCGACGTGGGGACGATCGACGCCTATTGGCAGGCGAGCATCGACCTGACCGATGTGGTTCCCTCGCTGGATTTGTATGACCGTAGCTGGCCGTTATGGACCTATTCGGAAGTCACCCCGCCGGCCAAGTTCGTGCATAATGAGGATGGGCGACGTGGCTCCGCCACCTCATCGCTGGTCGCGGGCGGCTGTATCGTGTCAGGTTCATCGCTACATCGCAGCCTGCTGTTTTCCGGGGTCAAGACGCATAGTTTCTCGTCGGTCACCGACAGCGTCATCATGCCCGATTGCGAGATCGGGCGCGGGGCGCGACTGCATAAATGCGTGCTGGATTCAGGGATCATCATTCCGCCGGGCCTGATCATCGGCGAGCATCCAGAAGAGGATGCGCAGCGTTTTCGCCGGACCGACAGCGGCATCTGCCTGGTGACACAGCCGATGATCGAACGGCTGGTGGCTTGAGCGGTCCATGGCGATGAAATTGCTGTCGGTCGCGTCCGAAGTCTATCCGCTGGTCAAGACCGGCGGCCTTGCCGATGTCGCTGGCGCGCTGCCGGGCGCACTGGCGGCGCAGGATGTGATGGTTCGGACGCTGGTGCCGGGTTACCCCGCCGTCATTGCGCGGCTGGGCAAGGCGAAGGTGGTGCGGCGCTATGAGTCGCTGTTCGGTGTCCCCGCCACCGTGCTGGCCGCAAGCGTCGGCGGGCTGGACCTGCTGGTGCTGGACGCGCCGGATTTTTATGCACGCGAGGGCGGTCCTTATGGCGATCATGCGGGCAATGAGTGGCAGGACAATTGGCGGCGCTTTGCAGCCTTGTCGCGGGTGGGCGCGGATATTGCAGCGGAGGGGGTGAAGGGCTGGCGACCCGATGTCGTCCATGTCCATGACTGGCAGGCGGCGATGACCGCGGCCTATATGCGTTTTGGCCCGGCCCATGCCGTGCCCAAGGTGGTGACGATCCACAATCTGGCGTTTCAGGGGCGGTTCAGCGCGGAAATTTTCGGCGCGCTGGGATTGCCGCAGGAGGCGTGGGGGGTGGATGGCGTCGAATATTATGGCGGCATCGGTTATCTGAAGGCGGGATTGGTGTCGGCTGATGCGATCACGACAGTGAGCCCGACATATGCAGAGGAAATTCGTTCGCCGGTCCATGGCATGGGGCTGGACGGCCTGATCAACGGGCGGGTCGACAGGCTGCATGGGATATTGAACGGGGTCGATACCGACATCTGGAATCCTGAAAATGATTCATTGATTACAAAGGCTTATACGGCACGCGCCTTGGGCGGACGGTCGGCGAACCGGCGGACGCTGGAGAGCCGGTTCGGGCTGGATCATGATGCCGCGCCGATCTTCATCATCGTCAGTCGCCTGACCTGGCAGAAGGGGATGGACCTGATGGTGGGCGCGATCGACCATCTGGTCGGACTGGGCGCGAAGCTGGCGGTGCTGGGGTCAGGCGACCATCCGCTGGAGGGCGCATTTCTGGGCGCGGCGGACCGGTATCGCGGGCGGATCGGTGTGCAGATCGGCTATGACGAGCCATTGTCGCACCTGATGCAGGCGGGGGGGGACGCGATATTGATCCCGTCGCGCTTCGAGCCGTGCGGGCTGACCCAGCTTTACGGGCTGCGCTATGGCTGCGTGCCGGTGGTGGCGCGGGTCGGTGGCCTGGCCGATACGGTGATCGACGCCAATGAGGCGGCATTGTCGGCGGGGGCGGCAACGGGGATCGTCTTTGCCCCGTCCGATCCGCTGGCGCTGCATGGTGCGATCGGCCGGGTGGTGCGGCTGCACGGGCAACGACCGGTCTGGCAGGCGATGCAGCGGGCGGGGATGCGCAGCGAAGTGTCGTGGGACCATAGCGCGGCGCGCTATGCGGCGCTGTATCGGGCGTTGCTGGTGGAGGCGGCGTGATCGGAGGCGGGGCCGCGCCGGTCATCGGCCGCAACGCCACCCGCTTTTCAATCTGGGCGCCGGAGGCCGAGCAGCTATGGTTGTGCCTGTTCGATGACGCCGACAGGGAGAGGCGCCTGCCGATGCTGCGCGATGTCGATGGCGTCTGGCATGTCGAGGCGGCGGGCGTTGGGGCGGGCGCGCGCTATGGCGTGCGGGCGGATGGCGCCTATGATCCGGCTGCGGGGCTGTGGTTCGATCCCGACAAGCTGCTGCTTGATCCCTATGCGCCTGCGATCGACCGGGCCTTTGTCTATGACCCGGCGCTGACGGCGCGGCGCGGGGAGGGGAGCGATACCGCGCCGCTTAACGCCAAGGGGGTGGTGGTTGCACCGATGGCTCCGGTCCCCGCGAAGCCGCCGCATTTCACGCCGGGCGGGCTGATCTACGAACTGCATGTGCGTGGCTTTACGATGCTGCATCCCGATGTGCCGGAAGCGCAGCGCGGGACCATTGCCGCGCTCGCGCATCCCGCGATCATCGCGCATTTGCAGCAATTGCATGTCTCGGCGATCGAACTGATGCCAATCAACGCCTGGATCGACGAGCGGCATCTGGGGCCGCTCGGCCTCACAAACTATTGGGGCTATAATCCGGTCAGTTGGTTCGCGCTCGACCCGCGCCTTGCACCGGGCGGCATGGCGGAACTGCGCGCGACGGTGGCAGCGTTGCATGAAGCGGGGATCGGCGTGATCCTCGACATGGTCTATAATCATAATGGCGAGAGCGACGCTTTCGGACCGACCTTGTCGCTGCGTGGCCTGAATGCCCGCGACTATTTTCGCCATACCGATGACGGGCGGCTGATCAACGATACCGGGACGGGCAACAGCGTCGCGTGCAACCAGCCGGTGGTGCGCCGCCTGATCCTGGAGTCGTTGCGCCATTTCGTGACGCAGGCCGGGGTGGATGGATTCCGGTTCGATCTGGGACCGGCGCTGGGGCGAATGGCGGACGGGTTTGATCCTCACGCGCCGCTATTGGAAGAGATGCGGGCTGATCCGGTGCTGGCCGACCGGGTGATGATTGCCGAGCCGTGGGACATCGGACCGGGGGGCTATCAACTTGGGCGCTTTGGTGACGGCTGGCTGGAATGGAATGACCGCTATCGCGATGACATGCGGCGCTTCTGGCGGGGGGACGCGGGCACGCTGGGCGGCTTTGCGACGCGGCTGGCAGGATCGTCCGATGTGTTTGGGAAGGGGACGACGCGCAGTGTCAATTTCCTGGCTGCGCATGACGGCTTCACCCTGGCGGACCTGACCGCCTATGAGCAGCGGCACAACCACGACAATGGTGAGCAGAATCGCGACGGGCATGGCGAAAATCTGAGCTGGAATAATGGCGTCGAGGGGGTGAGCGATGACCCGGCCATTGTGGCCGCGCGGCGTCGCGACATCATGGCGCTGCTCTCCACCCTTTTCTGTTCGCGCGGGGCGATCATGCTGAGCGCGGGGGATGAATTTGGCCGCAGCCAGCAGGGCAACAATAATGCCTATGCGCAGGATAATGTGATCGGCTGGGTCGACTGGGCGGGGCGTGACCGGGCGATTGAGGCGCATGCCTTCGCGCTGGCGGGATTGCGGGCACGGTGCCCGGACCTGAGCGATATCGCCATGCTGCGCGAGGAGGATGTGGTCTGGCTGAACGAGAGGGGTGAGGCGATGCGCGTTGCGCAATGGGAGCAGCCGGAGCGCCGTTGTGTCGCGCTGCGTTTCGGGCGGTCGGGCTGGACTTTGTGCGTCAATGGCAGTGGTGAGGCGCAGGATTTTTGCCTGGGCGATGGTCGCAGCTTCACTGTTGCCGCTCGCAGCCTGTTGGTGGTTGATCCATTGTCTGGCTAAGGGCTTATGCTTCCCGATAACAGGGACTGAAACGAGCAAGAGAAAGTTGGCGCGATGTCGGACAAACGGCCCCCTATGTTTCAAGGCCTTCGGCGCGGCAGGGCCAGAGGGCCGATGCCGGATTCGGCCTATCCCGCGATGATCGATACGCTGCGCGATTTTCTGGACGATCTGGCGAGCGCCAAACTGGATGAGGCGACGATCGGGGCGCTGACGGCGGACCTGAGCGACTGGCGGGGGCGACTGGCACCGTTGAAAGCGAGTGAGGACGACCGGATGTTCGGCCGCGTCGATGACGTGCCGGGCCATGGCCAGGTCATGTGTCCGGCCTTTGCGATCGAGGTGCAGGATGCCACGTCGGTTCGGGCGCAGGTGACGTTCGGCGACTATTTTCTGGGCGGCAATGCGGCGGCCCATGGCGGCG
>NZ_CAVK010000152.1 GCF_000382885.1 Sphingobium indicum BiD32 | reverse complement strand
ACTTCGATCGAAACGAACGGCGAACGGGTTTGTCAATTAGCGTCGTTGCCCCAGCACCATCAGTGCAGCAAAGATGATAACAAACGCCCCCCCCAGCACGCTCACCAGCGGCAGCACCGTAAAGGATGGCAACAGCGACACGACGCCGCTTGCCAGCGCGGTAATCGCCAGTTGCAGCGTGCCCAGCAACCCCGCCGCCGCACCCGCACCGCCCGCCGCCGCATCCAGCGCTGAAATCGCCGCAGGGGTCAGGATCAGGCCCGCAATCGCGAACAAGAGCATGGAATAGATCTGGAACAGCGGCAACGGCATATTCTGTCGCGTCGCCACCAGTGCTATCATGGCCGTCGCAGCAATTGCGACGCTCGCGACGCTCAGCACCAGCCGCCGCGCCCCCAACCGCTGCATCAGTCCCGGCGCAAACTGGGTCGCGACCATCGACGTCACGGCATTGAGCGCCAGCAATAGGCTATATTCGTGCGCGCTCAGGGCAAAGCCGATGCTGAACACAAAGGGCGCTGCGGTCACGAAGGCGAAGGGAATGGTCGTTGCCAGCCCCGCCACCAGCGTCCAGCCGACAAAGGCCGGGGTTGCGAGCAACTGCCCATAGGATTGCAGCATCGACTGGCGCACCACCCGCCGCTCCGGCGGCAGCGTTTCGGGCAGGAACAGCAGCACCGCCGCTATCGCCACCAGGCCGCCGCCCGCCAACAACCCGAACAGCCCGCGCCATGACGTGAGCTGCAACAAATAGCTCCCCGCCAGCGGCGCCAACACCGGCGAAATGCCGATCACCAGAAAAGTGAAGGCCATCAGTTGCGCCGCGCGATGGCCGCTATGCCGGTCGCGGATCATCGCCCGCACGCTCGACGTTCCCGCACAAGCACCCATCCCCTGCAAAAACCGAAAGGCGACCAGCTGCTCCAGACTTGTCGCCAGTGCGCACGCCGTTGACGCGGCGATAAACAGCGCCAGCCCACCGATCAGTGGCCACCGCCGCCCGAACCGGTCACCCAGCGTGCCCAGCGGGATCTGCGCCAGCGCCAGTCCCAGGAAAAAGGCGGACAGGGTGCGCTGCACCGCGCCGCTGTCCGCCGCCATCGCCTGCGCCATACCGGGCATGGCGGGCAGATAGAGGTCGATCGCAAATGGACCAAGCGACGACAGAAAGCCAAAGCCGATCCCCAGCAACAGGCTTGGCTGCGTGGCGTCCCGGCCCGGCACCCGGCTCGCATCGGTCATAAATTATGGCACCCTCTTCCCAATTGATAACGATCGTTACATTTATCATGGGACTGGCGCAAGCAGGGAGGATCGCCTAATTGTGTCATCAGCATACAATAACGCAATTGCGCCGACCCGACGCACAGAAGAGGACATATATGGCCATCGCTACCCTGCCAGCGGATGACCCGCGCAGCATCATGGCCGACAGTCCGATGCGCCTGCCACAGATTGTCGCGGTCGCTGTCTGCTTTCTCCTGAACGCGCTTGATGGCTTTGACGTGCTGGCCGTCACCTTCGCAGCGCCGGGCATTGCGAAGGAATGGGCGATCGGGCCGGGCGCGATCGGTATCATCGTGTCGACGGGCCTGGTCGGCATGGTCATCGGATCGCTGACACTTGGCCAACTGGCCGACCGGATCGGCCGCCGCCGCCAGATATTATTCTGCCTTGGCATCATGACGGTCGGCATGTTCGCCTCCGCCTTTGCCACCGGCTTGGTGTCGCTCGGCCTGCTGCGCGCGCTCACCGGGCTGGGGCTGGGGGCGATGCTGGCGGCGATCAATGCCATGTCGGCGGAGTTTGCCAACCGCCGCCGCCGCGATCTGGCGGTCAGCATCATGGCGGCTGGCTATCCGGTCGGCGGCATCATCGGCGGCTGGGGCGCGGCGCAACTGCTGCGGACACAGGGGTGGGAAGCAATCTTCCTGTTCGGCGGCGTGGCTACGCTCGCCATGGTGCCGCTGGTGCTGGCCTGCCTGCCCGAATCGATCGGCTGGCTGGCGACGCGCGGCGGACCGGACGCGCTGGCGCGCATTAACGCGATATTGCGCCGCCTGGGTCAGCCTCAGGCCGCGCAACTGGTGGCGCTCAATGAACCCAAAGCCTCGATGCGCGCCCTGTTCGCCGATCGCTACCGTGTCACCACCATCGCGCTCATCATCATGTACGGCCTGCATATGATGACCTTTTACTACGCGCTCGGCTGGGCGCCCTCGCTGGTCGTGGCGCTGGGTTTCGATCCGTCGCAGGCGACGATCGTATCGGTGTTCATGAATTCAGGCGGCGCGATCGGCGGCCTGACCCTTGGCCTGCTCTCGCCGCGCCTTGGCCTGCGTCCGCTCGTCATCTTCAGTCTGGCCGGTGCCGCGGCGGCAGTCGCGGTTTTTGGCGCAGTGCCGCCCCAACTGGTCGTGCTTCAGCTTGCCGCCTTCATCCTGGGCTTCCTGTCCAACGGTTCGGTGGTCGGCCTTTATGCGCTCATCGCCAATGTCTATCCCACCACCCTGCGCGCGACCGGCACCGGCGCGGTCATCGGCTTCGGCCGTTTCGGCGCGGCTTTTGGCCCGTTCGCGGCGGGTCAACTGCTCGCGGCAGGGGCAGGGCGGGGCACGACCTCGCTGCTGCTGGCGCTGGGATCAGGCATTGCCGCGCTGGTTCTGCTAGCCTCACGCATCCGGCCTTCGGACGAAAATTGACGTCAAAACACGCAGCCAGGTCATCCTCCCCACAGGGGGGATTGCAAGGTGACGTTACCCCCGCCGCACCGTCACCTCGACCCCCGCCAGCCCCCGCGTCAGCGCGAACGGCTTGTCCACGCAGATCCGTGCCTCGACCACGCAGGCAAATTCCAGGCAGCGCTCGCCCAACTTCTGCGCGAATGTCTCGATCAGCGGGATATGGACCAATGCCAGATCCTCGGCTGCCTGTGCGACCTTGCGATAATCGACCGTGTCGCCAATCCCGTCCACCCGGTCGGCGGACAGCGCCAGATCAACCGAGATGACCAGCGGCTGGCGACGGCCGATCTCGTCGGGGTTGATGCCGATGTCGGCCAGCAAGGGCAGGTCGCGCACCTTCACGCGGGTGGTGCAGATCGTCTCAGGCATCTTGGTTCCTTTCGGCCGCCAGCACGGTGTTGCTCAGCAGGCAGGCGATGGTCATCGGGCCAACCCCGCCCGGCACCGGCGTCACCGCCTTGGCATGGTCCAGTTCATGGGTAGCGCAATCGCCGATAATATGCGTGCTATTGTCGGCCTGGGTAACGCGATTGATACCGACGTCGATCACAATCGCGCCGGGCCGGACCCAATAGCCGCGCACCAGATGCGGCGCGCCTGCGGCGGCAACGATGATGTCGGCCTTGCGCGCAATGTCGGGCAGGTGCAGCGTTTCGATATGGGTGACCGTCACCGTCGCCTCCCGCTCCAGCAACAGCATGGCCACCGGCTTGCCCACAATATTGGACTTGCCGATGACGACCGCGTTCAACCCGCGATAATCGTCGATCACGCTGTCGAGCAGCTTCATGATCCCCAGGGGTGTGCAGGGCACCAGCCCGCCGGTCCCGGTGGATAATCGCCCGACATTGACCGGGTGAAATCCATCCACATCCTTGGCCGGGTCGATCCGGTCCAGCACCAGCGCCGCGTCGATCCCGGCAGGCAGGGGCAGCTGGATCAAGATGCCATGCACCGCCGCGTCCGCGTTCAGCGCGTCGATCAGCGCCAGCAACTCTGCCTGCGGGCAATGGGCGGGCAGCCGATGTTCGATCGATGTGATACCCACGCGCCGACATTCGCTGATCTTGCGCCGCACATAGACATGGCTTGCCGGATCGTCGCCGACCAGCACCACCGCCAGCGCGGGTGGCTGGCCGGTCCGTTCGACCAGCGCCGCCACCCGCGCGGCGGTTTCGTCCGACAGGGCGCGCGCCATCGCGCGCCCGTCAATGATCTGCGCCATGGTCAGGCCTTGAAAACGACGGTACGCGCGCCGTTCAGGAACACCCGACCCTGCAAATGATGCTGCACCGCTGTCGCCAGCACCCGCCGTTCGATATCGCGGCCCTTGCGCACCAGGTCATCGGGCGTATCGGCATGGCCGATGGCCTCGACATCCTGATGGATAATCGGGCCTTCATCCAGGTCCGCGGTCACATAATGCGCCGTCGCGCCGATCATCTTGACCCCGCGTTCATGCGCCTGATGATAGGGCTTGGCTCCCTTGAAGCCGGGCAGGAAACTATGGTGGATATTGATGCACCGGCCGGACACGAACCCGGCCAGATCGTCGCTCAAAATCTGCATGTATCGCGCCAGCACGATCAGGTCCGCACCGGTTTCGTCAACGATCGCCTTGATCTGTGCTTCCTGCTCGGCCTTCGTGTCCTTGGTCACGGGCAGATGGTGGAACGGCACGTCGCCGATCAGCGATATGGTCAGCGCCTCGCGCGGATGGTTGCAGATGATGCCCACCACATCCATGTCCAGTTCGCCGATGCGCCAGCGATACAGCAGGTCGCCCAGACAATGGTCGAACTTGCTGACCAGCAGCAGCACTTTCTGCCGCTCGCTGCGGCGACGCAGGCTCCATTCCATGCCGCGCTTCTGCGCCACATTGGTGAAGGCCGCGCGCAGCCCGTCGACGCTGTCGTCCGCCGCCTCAAATTCCACCCGCATGAAGAAACGGTCGGTCAGCTTGTCGTTAAACTGCTGGGCATCGGTAATATTGCCGCCCTGCTGCGCCAAAAAGCCGGCGACATCGGCCACCAGGCCGGGCCGGTCGTCGCATTGCAGGGTCAGGGTGCAAATCTCGGTCACATCGCTTCTCCGCTCAAGTCGCGCCGCCTTTAGCGGCTTTTCGTATAATCGTTGATCCATTCGACGGTCCGCGCGAGGCCGCCAAATGGATAGAAATGCAATCGCACCTTGCCATGCTGGCTTCCCAGCCCTTTGCCAAGGGCATCGACCAGCTTGTCGGGACCAGCGGTGCCGATCAGCTTGGTGATCGAAATGCCATATTTGGTCAGCACCGACGCCGACGCCCCCACGCCGCAGCGCGCGGCAAAGCGCATCAGCGTCTTGATCCCCGCTGGTCCGGGAATGCCGATCCGCACCGGCGCAACAATGCCGCGCGCGCGTAATTCTGCCAGCCAGGCCAGCACTGGCGCTGCGTCGAAACTGAACTGGGTGACGATCAGCGGGGCCATGCCGCGCGCTTCGATTTCCGCACATTTGGCGATCAATATGTCGAAACACTGGTCGGGCGTCATATTGGGATGGCCTTCGGGATGGCCGCCAATGCCGATCGCCCTGATCCCCGCCCGCTCAAACGCCCCGGTACGGATCAGCGACATGCTGTCAGTATAGGGACCAGCGGCTTCGGGCGGATCGCCCGCGATGATGAAGCAGCGGGTGACACCGGCCTCGCGCACCACGGCGGCCAGATAGGCCTCGAAATCATCGCCCGACTCCAGACGGCGCGCGGAAAAATGCGGCATCGGTTCAAAACCCAGCGCCCGGACCGTGCGCGCCGCCTCGATTCGCGCCTCCAGCGATTCGCCGGGCAGGAAGGTGACGGCGACCGGGGTTTCAGGCGCCATGGCGGGCGCGGCCTCGCGCAGCGCGTCAATGTCTTTCGCCGTGATTTCCAGCGAATAGCCATCGGTCATGCCCTTTGGCGGCAAATCCCAGTTCGGATGGATCGACGGCAAGCTCATGACTCTCTCCCGGTAGCGTTCGATCAGGGGTGGCCCAGGTGAAGAAAGCGGCGTGCCTCTCCCCGGCGCATTTTTCCCCTAGCCTATCCGTAAACATTCGTATAGATGAAAACTTCATGGATACGAAAACATCCGATCAGGGCAGCAAAGCCGCGCCGCTCATCATCCTTCCGGGGTTGATGTGCGATTCGCGCATGTTTGCCGATCTGGTCGATGCTTTCCCCGCCGCCCAGGTGATCGACGGCTTTTACGCCGGGTGCGACCGGATAGAGGCGATGGCCGACTATGCGCTGGCCCGGATGCCCGCGCGGATATCGCTGCTCGGTCATTCCATGGGCGCGCGCGTCGCGCTGGAGCTATTGCGCAAGGCGCCCGACCGGGTTGAGCGACTCGCGCTGGTCGATACCGGCGTTCACAGCCCCAGGCCCGGCGAACGCGAAGCGCGCTACGCGCTGCGCGATATTGGCCGCGATCAGGGCATGGCCGCGCTGGTCGCCGACTGGCTGCCGCCGATGGTCGGCTTTGCGGGTCTGCGCAATGAAGCGCTGATGGACAGCCTCTATACCATGGCCGTCTCGGCGGGACTTTCGACGTTCGAGGCGCAGATTGAAGCGCTGCTCAACCGCCCGTCGGTCGATGCACTGCTGCCAACCATCGCTTGTCCCACGCTCGCCATGGTCGGTCGGCAGGACCAATGGTCCCCGGTTGCCCAGCATGAAGCGATCGTCGCAGCGATTCCCGGCGCGCAGCTGCGCGTCGTCGAAGGCGCGGGCCATATGATGCCCGCCGAAGCGCCACAGGCGTTCAACACGCTGGTGGGGGAATGGCTCGCCATGCCCGCCACACCCGATTTCCGTAACATTTCTTATCATGCCAAAGGAGAGGTTTGAATGACTGACAAGTCCCTGCAACAACTGCTCGTTGAAAAGGGCGACATCGTCGAATTCCTGCGCAACCAGCAGGTCGGCCCCAATGCCTATCCGGGCGTGCCGGGCGAATATAGCAACTGGCGCGACGAACAGCGCAGCTGGGCGGAAAGCTCGGTCCTGTTCAACCAGAGCTTCCACATGGTCGATCTGCTCGTCACCGGTCCCGGCGCATTCGACATGCTGTCCTATCTCGCCCCCAACAGCTTCAAGGGCTTCGTGCCCAACCGCGCCAAGCAGTTCGCGCCCGTCACCCCCGAAGGCTTCGTCATCGGCGACGTCATCCTCTTCTATCTCGAAGAAGAAAAGTTCGAGCTGGTCGGCCGCGCGCCTTCCATCGAATGGGTCGAATATTGGGCCTCGACCGGCAAGTGGGACGTGAAGGTCGAACGCGACGAACGCACCGCCGCCCGCCCGCTCGACCAGCAGGGCTATCGCCGCAACTATCGCTTCCAGCTGCAGGGGCCAAACGCCATGCCCGTGTTGGAAAAGGCGATGGGCCAGACCCCGCCGGACCTCAAATTCTTCCACATGGCGCCGATCATGATCGCGGGCGTCGAAGTGCGCGCGCTGCGTCACGGCATGGCCGGCCAGCCCGGTTACGAGCTGTTTGGTCCCTGGAAGGATTATGACACCGTCCGCAACGCGCTGATCGAAGCGGGCAAGGATTTTGGCCTGACGCTCTGCGGCGGCCGCACCTATTCGTCGAACACGCTGGAATCCGGCTGGATCCCATCGCCGCTGCCCGCCACCTATACCGGCGAAGGCTCCAAGGCGTTCCGCGAATGGCTGCCCGCCAAATCCTATGAAGGCATGTGCTCGCTCGGCGGCAGCTTCGTCTCCGACAATATCGAGGATTATTACCTCAACCCGTGGGAGCTGGGCTATGGCATCATGGTCAAGTTCGACCATGACTTTATCGGCCGCGAAGCGCTGGAAAAGGTCAAGGACAAGCCGCACCGCCAGAAGGTGACGCTGGCCCTCGACAATGAGGATATCGTCCGCGTCATGAGCTCGATGCTCCAGACGGGTGACAAGGCCAAGTTCCTCGAATTCCCCAGCGCGGTCTATTGTATGCACCCCTATGACGCGGTGCTGAAGGACGGCAAGACCATCGGCCTGTCCACCTGGATCGGCTACACCATCAACGCCGGCCGCTTCCTGGCGCTGGCGATGGTCGATGCCGAGTTCGCCGAACCCGGCACCGAAGTGACCCTGCTGTGGGGCGAACCCAATGGCGGCACCTCCAAGCCGACCGTCGAACCCCACGTCCAGACCGAAATCAAGGCGATCGTTTCCTCGGTCCCCTATTCGGAAGCCGCCCGCGACAATTACGCCGACGGCTGGCGCACCAAGAAAGCCTGATCAGACTCTCTGAGCGGGAGGAACGGGGGACACCGAAAGGCGTCCCCCGTTTTCGTTTGGGGGGCAGGTGTGGCCGCCCATCCCGCCTGCGGGTGGGGGTTAAGAAAGCCGACTGTCCGCAATTCACTTATAGCCGCATGCCACTGCCGCCACGCCGCTACTCCGCAGGCACCTCGGCCGCCGCGAACAGTCCGACCGCCTGCTCCAGCCGCGCCACCGCGCGCGCTTCCAGTTCCGCTGTGAAGCGGGGCAGGGGAATGGCGACCGAAAAGGCACCCACTGCGACGCCATCGACCATCGCCGCTATGCCCAGGCCACAAATGCCCGGCGTGTATTCCTCCCGCGTGCGCCCCACGCCCGACGCGCGGATCGCGGCCAGTTCCGCCCGCAACGCCCCCTCGTCTGTCACGCTCTGCGGCGTGAACGGCTCCAGCGCGACCTGCGCGAAATAGGCGTCGATCTCGCTATCGGCCAGCGTCGCCAGCAACGCCTTCCCCGCCGCCAGGCTGTGCATCGGAATCCGCGTCCCCACGCTGATCGAATAGCGCAGCGACTGTTCCGCCGTTTCGGTGACGATCGCCTCCAGCTGCCACCCGTCGCGCACGAAGAAGGACGCCGTTTCATTGGTCTGGGTCCGCAGCGATTTGACCAGAGGCCGCACCTTGTCCGCCAGCGACAGCGCCATGCGCGGCGACGCCAGCCGGGCCAGCGCCGGGCCGGGCAGATAACGCCGTCCCTCCCGCGCCAGATAATGCCGCTCCACCAGCGTCGCGAGCAGATAGGACAGGCTGCTGACCGGAATGGTCAGGCCCGCCGCAATCTCCTGCGCCACCACGCCAGCGGGCCGCGCGACAACATATTCGATGATGTCGATCGTCCGCATCGCCGATTTGACGGTGGACGGCGTGGTGCCATTCATGGGCTGCTAGCTTCCCTGGAAAATCAGGCTGCCCCGCCGTTCGGCAAAGCGCCATCCCGCCGCGCTCAGGATGAAGCGGTCGTGAAACGACCCGACCTTAGGCGCGCTATCGCCCGTGAACAACAGCATCGCGCTTTCCCCCACGGCCTCGGTCGCGCTCACCACGTCGATCACGACATTGGAACAGATATGCCGCGTCACCCGCGCCGGTCGGGCAAGGAAAGCCGCCAGTATCGCCTCGCGCCCCTGCACCCAGTCATCGGGCGCGGTTGGCCGTGCCATTCGCCCGTCCGGCGCGTAGAGATCGGCCACCCCCTGCCAGTCGCCTGCGTCGTTCAAATTGGCATAGAGCGCCACCAGCCGGGCGCAATCCGCCTCGATGGCGCGCCGCTCCTGCGCCGTCACAGTCGCGCGTCCGCCAGATCAGCGCCCGCGCGCAGCGACCGGAGCTTCTTCCAAGTGACCGCCGGGTCGATCTTGCCATAGCCCGCAAAGGTGCCGAACCCGCAATCGGTGCTGCCGATCACCCGGTCCTTGCCGACGATCCGCGCAAAGCGCTCGATCCGCTGGGCGATCAGTTCAGGATGCTCGACATAGTTGGAACAGGTGTCGATCAGGCCGGGCGCCAATATCTTGTGATCGGGAATGGCCGCATCGCGCCACACCGTCCACTCATGCTCATGGCAGGGATTGGCCCCCTCGAACAGCACGGTGGCCGGCCGCGCGGGCAGGATGATGTCGATCACCTTCTCCAGCGGAATGTCATGATCGTGCGGGCCTTCATAATTGCCCCAGCAAATATGCATCCGCATCCGTTCGGGCGGAATATTGGCGGTCGCGGCATTCAATGCCTCGACATTGGCCGCCGCGATCTTCAGAAACTCCTCTTCGCTTGCATCCTGATAGCCAGTGTGCCGCGACATCGCCAAATCCGGGCAATCGAGTTGCAGGTCGAACCCCGCCGCCACGATCGTCTCATATTCCTCGCGCATCGCATCGACCAGATCGGCGAGATAGGCTTCATGGCTGGGATAATGGCGATTGACCTGGAACGCGGTGATCAGCCCCGGCGAAGCGGCATTCATGAACGCCCGCACGCCGTTCCCATGCGGTGCCAGCGCCGTCTTGAACCGGCGAATATCGTCATGCAGCGGGTCCAGCGTTACCTTCCGCACCGGGCCGATGCAGGACGCGCGGGTGAAATCCTGACTGCCCATGATCGCCGCCAGCTTTTGCCGCAGTTCCGGCAGCGGCGCCAGATCGGCGGCGGGGCGTCGGTCGGTATGCCCGCCAAACCCCGACAGCCGCTCGATCATATAGGTGGAGTAGCCGACCTTGCCCAATTCGCCATCGCTGACGATCGACACGCCCGCCTCGATCTGCGCCGTCACGGCCTCCGACACGGCCGCCTGCACCAATGTATCGAACGCCACCGCGTCATAAGGCTCGCCCTTGTCGCGGGCCAGCAGCAGCGGTGTCAGCGCGTCGCCGCGTGGCAGGCTGCCGACATGGGTGGTGGCAATGGGCATGGATATCCTCCTGTTTTGGAGCATCCTGCCACAGTTTCGCGGATATGGATATATCGCGGATATGAAAAAATAGGCGCCGGAGCGCATCCGGCACCTGTCAGGAGGGACGCGGGAATCAGGCCTCGCTGTCGGCCTTTGCCTTGGACAGGTCATAGCTGCCCAGACCCGGCTTGTAACTCTTCTCGTCGATGAACTGGCGGATGCCTTCCTTGCGACCTTCGGTCTTGTCGTGGAAATTGGCTGCTTCCTGCATCCGCACCAGATAATCCTCGGCCTCGTCATAGGTCATGGTGTTGACGCGACGGACGGCATCCTTGGCGAATTTGAGCGCGACCGGATTCTTCGCCAGCAGCTTGTCGGCCACCGCGCGGGTGCGGTCCTTCAACTGGTCGAGCGGCACGCTTTCATTGACCAGCCGCATCGCCGACGCCTGCTGGCCATCGATCAGGTCTCCGGTCAGCGTCAGCCACATCGCGTCGCGCATGGGAAGCAGGTCGACCACCACCTTGGTCACGCCGCCGCCAGGCAATATGCCCCAGTTGATTTCGGACAGCCCGAACTGCGCTTCATCGGCGCAGATGGCCAGATCACAGGCGAAAAGCGGACCAAAACCGCCGCCAAAGCACCAGCCATTGACCATGGCGATGGTCGGCTTCTGGAACCAGCGCAGGCGGCGGAACCAGCCATAGCTTTCACGCTGCGACTTGCGCACGCCGCGCAGGCCGTCAGCCTCGGTCTCGCGGAAATATTCCTTCAAATCCATGCCCGCCGACCAGGCGGTGCCTTCGCCGCTCAGCACCAGAACGCCGACATCGTCGCGAAATTCCAGCTCGTCCAGCACCTCCATCATGCGCCGGTTGAGCGTCGGGCTCATCGCGTTGCGCTTGGCGGGGCGGGCGAAATTCACCCAGGCGATCCGGTCCTCGACATGCACCGACACCACGTCTTTTTCGTTTTCCATCATCCTGCTCCCTGGCTGGTCTTGTGACAGGCGGGCCGGGGGCGGCCTCACCGAATATGTATGCTAGGGATACAATATCGGAGGCGGAATTGGCAAGTGAATTTTATGATGGCGTCAAATGCTGGACATAGCGTTGGCTTGACAACGCCATCGCCCCGTTAGATGATAACGATCGTTATTAAAAATGCCGGCACGACCGGCGGAGTGAGGCGAGATGGATGTGAAGGGCACAGTGGCGCTCGTGACCGGCGGCGCATCGGGCCTGGGCGAAGCGGTGGCGCTGGCCCTGCGCGACGCCGGAGCGCGGGTCGTGGTGCTGGACCGGCAGCTGGCCACACTGACAGACATCGAGTCGATCCCGTGCGACATCACCGATGAAGCGGCCCTTGCAGCCATTATTACCGCCATTGTAGATCGCCATGGCCCGATCGCTATCCTGGCCAATATGGCGGGCATCGGCGGCATTGGTCCCATTGCAACGCCCGCCGGTCCGGGCGACGTTGCCGCTTTTCGTCAGGTGATCGACGTCAACCTGATCGGCGCGCTCGCCGTCACTGCCCATGTCGCCCACGCCATGATCGCCAATGCGCCCGACGGCGCGGATGGCGAACGCGGCGTCATCCTCAATGCCTGCTCGATCGCCTCGTTCGAGGGGCAGGAGGGGATGGGCGCTTATGGCGCGTCGAAGGCGGCGTTGGCTGCACTGACGCTGATTTGGGCGCGCGACCTGTCGCGCCATGCGATCCGCTGCGTCGGGATAGCGCCGGGCTTTTTTGCCACGCCGATGACGGCACATATGCCAAGCGCGTTGGTTGATGAGCTGATCGACGGGATGGAATTTCCCCGCCGCGCTGGCACCGCGCAGGAATTTGCCGACGCCGCGATGTTCCTGATCCGCAGCCCGATGATCAACGCCGAAGTGCTGCGGCTCGACGGCGGCGCACGTCCCCCGGCGCGCACCCGCTGGACGGCGGCGGCCTGAACCCCTTTCCAAGCACAAGGCATATTAGCAGCATGGCCCAACCCCTCCCGCCCGCCACCATCGCCGCCTTCGCCGCGATCGTCGGCAAGGATCATGTGTTTTTCGACGAGGCGGACCAGCTTGCCTATCAGGACAAGTTTGCCATCGACGATGCGCTGCATCACCCCGCCGGTGCGGTCGCCCCCGCCACGGTGGAGCAGGTGCAGGCGATCGTCCGGGTCGCGGCGGAACGCGGCCTGTCGCTCTGGCCGATCAGCCGGGGCAAGAATCTGGGCTATGGCGGCTCCGCCCCACTGCTGGCGGGATCGGTCGTGCTAGACATGAGCCGGATGAAGAAGATCGACTATGACGAGGCGAACGGCACGGTGCTGCTGGAGCCGGGGGTCGGCTTCTACGATCTTTATGATTTCCTGAAGTCCAGGGGCATGAAGCATTGGCTGTCGGTGCCGGGCAACAGCTGGGGATCGGTCGTCGGCAATGCGCTCGACCGGGGCGTCGGCTATACCCCCTATGGCGAACATGCGGCGCGCATCTGCGGTATCGAAGCGGTAATGGCCGATGGGCTGGTCGTGCGCACCGGCATGGGCGCGCTGGACGGCGCACCGACGTGGCAGCTCTATCGCTTCGGCTTTGGTCCCAGTTGGGACCAGATGTTCGTCCAGTCCAATTTCGGCATCGTCACCAAAATGGGCCTGTGGCTGATGCCTGCGCCCGAATCGCTGATGGGCATGGATCTGGAATTTGACCGGCCGGAGGATTTGGGTCCGCTGATCGACGCCATCGCCCCGTTGCGACGGGAAGGGCTGTTGCAGCAGTCGCCCACCATCGGCAACTGGCTGCGCGCCGCCGCCGTGGTGACGACGCGCGACCAGTGGACCGACAAGCCCGGCGCGCTGGCCGATGTTGTGATCGCGGCGATCCGCAAGAAATTCAATGTCGGCTGGTGGGGCGTCAGCCTGCGCCTCTATGGTCGCGAGTCGGTGAACAAGGCGGCCTATGCGGTGCTGGAACAGGCGATGGGCGCATTGAAACCCATGGCGATGCGCCCGACGACATGGAAGGCGGGCGAACCGATGGAGGCGAGCGGCTGGACCGGCACGCCGCTGACCATGCCGATGCAGAACGCCAACTGGCACGGCGGACGCGGCGGCCATGTCGGCTTCTCGCCCATATTGCCGCAATCGGGCGCGGCGGCGATGGCGCAGTTCCAGCGCACCTATGCCCGCTACAAGGAATTTGGCATGGACTATCAGGCCAGCTTTGCGTTCGGCGAACGCCATCTCATCAACGTCAACGCCGTGCTGATCAACAAGGATGATCCCGCGCTGATGGGCCGGGTCGATCCCTTCCTCAAGCAATTGATCACCGATGCCAAGGCCCAGGGCTATGGCGAATATCGCACCCATCTCGACTATATGGATGCGGTCGCCGGCACCTATGATTTCAACAAGGGGGCGCTCTGGCAGATCAACCGCAAGGTCAAGGACGCGCTCGATCCCAACGGTGTGATCGCGCCGGGCAAGAGCGGCATCTGGCCCACCCGCAAAGCAGGAGGCCGGGCATGAGGCGGCGGGGATGGATCGCGCTGGCAGCGTCCGCTTTGGTGCTGGCCGGGGCAGCGTGCGGCCGGGCGAGTGAAAACGCTCCGGCTCCGGCGCAGGCTGCCAAGGGACCGCCTCCCTTGCCAGCGCCTGAAACCCTCTCGTCTCGGCCCCAGGCGGGACCGGGCGAACGGCTTTATCTGGAAAAATGCGCCATGTGCCACGGGCCGGGCGGGATGGGGACCGGACTGCTGGCGCGCCGGACGGAGCAACCGCTGCTCGAAAAGCGCACCGACCTGACGGTCGATTATGTCGTGCAGGCCGCGCGTATGGGTATCGGCAACATGCCTGCCATCCCACGCGGCGAACTGAGCGATGCGGACATGGACCTGATCGCCCGGCATCTGGCGCGGGCCGGGGAGGCGGGGCAATGACCATCGTGACACGGCGCGGCTTTCTGGCGAGCGCTGCGGTGGCGTCCGCTCTGGCAGGATCGGGCGGCGCGATGGCTGCGCGGACCGGCGGGGCGTTACTGCTGCATGATCCCGGCCTTGGCGCAGGACAGCGCTTTGCCGCGCGGGCGGGTGCGCTGGGGGCTGCGTCGCTGGCGCTGGAGGGTGACCGGGTGCGGCAGGTGCGCGGTCTGCTGACCGACGAACCCAGCGCGCTGTTCGGCATCACCCGGCGCAGCGATGAACTGCTGATCGGCGAGATTGCGGCAGAAGCAGGCTATCGCCGCGTCGCGCTGGTCCTGCATCGCGCCGTCGGCGTCATGGTGCCGATCTGCGCGCCCGATGGCGCAACCATTGCCACGCTGGCGCGCCTTGCAGGCGCACGCTGGCCTGAAGCCTTCGCCGAACTGGCGCTGGGCGGGGTGGACCGGTGCGAAATTGCCCCGGTCACGGGAGCAGCGGAACCAGCGCTCAGCTGGGTGCTGGTCCGCCCTTGAAACTCCCCTCCCCTTCAGGGGAGGGGCTGGGGGTGGGGGCTGTCGTCCGATCGACGGGTTGGCCTGATGCTCACCCCAGCTAATCAGCCTGCTACCGCCTGATGATCAGCGACTCCGGCCGCTTGCGCGGCACCCATTCGCCCCGACCGGGGAATTTGCTCAGCACTTGCCCGTCCCACAGCCGCACGGTGCGGCGGCGGAAACGCCACTGGCCGTCCTCGCCCTTGACCGCATGATCGTCATACCAGCCTGTAAAGCGTAGCAGATAGGGCGGCTCGCCCTCACATTCCGTGACGAAGGCGAAGGACCGCATGGTGCAGCTGCCATCCTCCTGCGGCATATATTGAACCTGGGTCACATGATGCTGGCGACCCGGAAAGCCCGGCGCGTTGCGATAATGTTCGGCAATCCCGCGAATCCCCTCATGCCCTTCCCAGATGTCGGGTTCGTCGAACACCTCCTCCACCATGCGCGCATCGGGCGTGAAGCAGGCGACCAGCGCATCGACATCGCCGGTATCCAGCGCCCAGCTATATGCGGCGATCAGATCCTGTAGCGCGATCCGGTCCTCGATGGGCAGGCTTGGCATGATGGTCACTCTCCTGTTTTCACTCTCTTGACGCAACAATAACATTCGTTACTATTATGCGCAACTGGCGATAAGAATGATAGGCGAGAGGGTGCATGGGAAAGATCATCATTTCAGGGGCTTCCGGCGCATTTGGTCGCGCCGCCGCAGCCCTGCTGCTGGACAAGGTCGCGCCGCAGGACGTGATCCTGCTATCGCGCACTCCTGCTAAGTTAGCCGACTTTGCCGCCAAGGGCGCCGACGTCCGCTTCGCCGATTTCGATGATCCCGCGACCCTTCCCGCCGCCATGGAAGGGGGCGAACGGATGCTGCTGATCAGCACCGCCCGCGTCGGCACCCGCGTCGGCCAGCATCGCAATGCGGTGGAGGCGGCGGTCGGCCAAGGGGTGCGCCACATCGTCTATACCTCGATCATTGCCGCCGACGAACCGGGCAATCCCGCCATCGTCAAACATGATCATCGCGCGACCGAGGAAATCATCGAGGCGTCGGGCGCGGCCTGGACCCATTTGCGCGACAGCCAATATGCCGAAGCGGTCGCCGCCGCGATGGTCATCCCCGCGCTGATCGCCGGGACCAAGCCCGACAATTGCGCCGACGGCCCGGTCGCCTTCGTCAGCCGTGACGATTGCGTCGCCACCGCCGTGGGTGTGCTGACCCAGCCGGGTCACGAAAATAAGGCTTATACGCTGACCGGCCCGGACCTCATCACCATTCCGCAGGCGATGGCGATGGCCAGCGACATTGCGGGCAAGCCGATCGTCGTCGAACCGGTCGATGACGAGGCGATGTTTGCCTATTTCGATTCGCTCGGCATCCCCCGCCATGCGTCCGACATCGCGCCCGATGGCCCCATTCCCTGGTCCAGCGATGACATGGTCACTTTCGGCCAGTCGATCCGCGAAGGCTATTTTGCCCAGGCGACCGATTGCGTCGAACGGATCACGGGTCAGAAGCCCAAATCGCTGCACGATGTGATGCTGGCGCACAAGGGGAGTTGGCCGCTGTGAGAGGCGCGATTCTGGCTTTGCTCGCGCTGGCGGGTTGCGCGGCGGGTGACAAAGGCGGGGCAGGCGACGACTGGCCCTTCACCGGCGGTGATGTCGGCGGCAGCCATTTTTCGCGGCTGACCGATATCGACGCGGGCAATATCGCGCGGCTGGGTCTCGCCTGGTCGCATGATCTGGGGACCAGTCGCGTACAGGAAGCCACGCCGGTGATGGTCGATGGCGTGATGTACACCAGCGGCAATCTCGGCCGGGTCTATGCGCTGGACGCCGCGACCGGTGCGTCGCTCTGGACCTTCGAGCCGGAAGTGGACATGCAGGCCAACCGCTCGGCCTGTTGCGACCAGGCCAATCGCGGCGTGGCCGTGGCCGACGGCAAGGTGATGGTCGGCGCGCTCGACGGGATGCTCTATGCGCTGGATGCCAAGAGCGGCGCGATCCTGTGGAAGGTCGATACGGTCACGGATCACACACGCGGCTACACCAGCACGGGCGCGCCCGAAGTGGCGGGCGATCTGGTCATCATCGGCAATGCCGGCGCGGAATATGACACGCGTGGCTATGTCACCGCCTATCGCATCGCCGATGGCAAACAGGCGTGGCGCTTCTTCACGGTGCCGCATGATCCTGCAGCGGGGCCACAGGAAAACCCGGCGCTCGATGCCGCGCTCAAAAGCTGGGACAAGGACAGCCGCTGGGACATTGGCGGCGGCGGCACGGTGTGGGATGCGATCAACTATGATCCCGCCTTCGACACTGTCTATATCGGTGTCGGTAATGGCGGACCCTATGCGATAAAGACGCGCTCGCCCAAGGGCGGGACCAATCTCTATCTCTCCTCCATCGTCGCGCTCGATCGCAAGACCGGTGCAGTCAAATGGCATTATCAGGAAACGCCCGGCGACAGCTGGGATTTTACCGCGACCCAGCCTATGGTGCTGGCCGATGTCGAGGTGGACGGAAAGATCCGCCCCGCCATCCTCCATTCGCCCAAGAACGGCTATCTGTTCGTGATCGACCGCGAAACCGGCAAGCCGCTGCGGATCAATCCGCTCGTTCGCACCAACTGGACCAAGGGGTTCGACAAGGACGGCGTTGCGCAGATGGCGCCCGAAAATGTCGATTACTGGAACGGGCCGCGCATCGTCTATCCAGCCTCGGCGGGCGCGCGCAACTGGTATCCCGCCGCCTATGATCCGACGCGCAAACTCTATTTTGCGCATGTACTGGACATGGGCAACCTCATGTTCGGCCCGCCGCCCGGCACGCCTGAACAAGCCCGCCGTGCCAGGGCGCTCAATGTCCAGACGACCCTGATCTTCACGCCGATGTTGCAACAGGTGCTGCCGACGCTGCCCGCTGCGATCCGCGATCAGGTGGAAAAGCTGCCCGAAATGCAATGGGTGAAGGACAAGCCCTATAGTTCCGAGCTGCGCGCGATCGACCCGCTGACCGGCAAGGCGAAATGGGCCGTGCCGACACAGGGGTGGCAGGACCGGATGGGAACTCTGGCCACCGCTTCGGGACTGGTGTTTCACGGCACGATCGGCGGCAAGCTGATCGTGCGGGACGCCGACACCGGCAAGTTGCTGAAAGAGATCGACACCGGCAGCTCGATCATGGCCGCGCCGATGACCTATCGGGTCAAGGGCGTGCAATATGTCGCGGTCGCGACCGGCTTTGGCGGTGGCGGCTGGAGCTATGTGCCAGACTATGCTGCGGCCTATCGCTATGGCAATGCCAACCGCCTGCTGGTGTTCAAGCTGGATGGCGGGCCGGTCAAAAAGCCCGATCCGCTGCCGCCGCTGGAGGTCGCCTCCGCACCGCCCGCGCAAAAGCCGGGCGTCACCCCCGCGATGATCGCGCAGGGGCAGGGGCTATTCTTCCAGAATTGCGCCATCTGCCACAGCAACCAGTTGCGATCGACCGCACCCGACCTGCGGCGGATGCAGCCTGCGACCCATGAGATGTTCGGCGCGATCGTGCGTGATGGCCTGCTGTTGCCGGGCGGTATGCCGCGCTGGGACGATCTGCTGTCGGTGCAGGATGTCGATGCTATCCACGCCTGGCTGATCGCCGAACAAGGCGCATTGCGGACGCGTGAGACGAAGCTCAAGGCGGCGGGCAAACCGCTCGATGCGCCCAGCATCGCCGTCATGTCCAACTATTAGGATCATCCATGGAAATGACCGACATCATCGTCGTGGGCGGCGGATCGGCCGGGGCTGCGATGACCGGGCGGCTGGCCGAGGCCGGGCTGGCCGTCACCCTGATCGAAGCGGGCAGGACCGACCGGCATATGCGTTCGCGCGTGCCTGCACTGACCAGCGCGATCGTGCAGAACCCGGATTTTGACTGGTGCTATCAGGTCGAACCCGACCCGTCGCTGGGCGGGCGGGCCGATATCTGGCCCGCGGGCAAGCTGCTGGGCGGGGGATCTGCGCTCAACGGCATGATGTTCATTCGCGGCCATCGCTGGGATTATGACCAGTGGGCGGCGATGGGCGCGGACGGTTGGGATTATGCGTCGGTGCTGCCCTATTTCCGGCGGATGGAAGATAATGAGCGTGGGGCTGATGCCTGGCGCGGGACTGGCGGGCCGATCGCCGTGTCGGAAGGACGGGCGCGCTACCCGATCACCGATCAGTGGGTCGCGGCCGCGCAGCAGGCAGGTATCGCGCGTTCGACCGACCTGAATGGCGAAACGGCCGAGGGCGTCGATTATGTGCAGGTGTCGCAACGCAAGGGCACCCGCTGTTCGGCGGCGCGCGGCTATCTGCACGAAAGGCGCGGGGGCAAGGCACCGACGATCCTGCTGGAAGCGCAATTGCTGCGGCTGCTGATCGAGGACAAGCGCGCCGTCGGGATCGTCTATCGTCAGGACGGCGTCGAAAAGACATTGCGCGCGCGCCATGGTGTGGTGCTGTCAGCAGGGGCGATGAATACGCCACGCCTGTTGATGCTGTCGGGTATCGGCCCGGCCGATCATCTGGCGGATATGGGCATAGAGGTTGTGCGCGACCTGCCGGGCGTCGGCCGCAATTTACAGGATCATGTCGGCACCCATGTCGTCAACGAAGTCGACGGCGCGACGCTGAACAGCGATGCGCAGGGGTTGCGCGGGGCTTGGCAGGTGCTGCGCTATGCTCTGGCGAAACGCGGCGCGCTGACCACCGCGATCGGTCATGCGCAGGCGTTTGTCAAAAGCCGGGCCGGTCTGCCCGCGCCGAATCTTCAGATCAGCTTTGCCGCCTTCGCCTTCGACTTTGACGAGCGTGGCCGGTTGATGCTGCGGAAAAATCCGTCCGTTTCCACGCTGGTCGGGTTGATGCGGCCCAGCCATCGCGGGCGGATCACGCTGCGGTCGGCCGATCCGCTCGCGCCGCCGGTGATCGCGCACCGGCAACTCGACAGTGAGCTGGACATAGAGCAGATCGTCGAAGGCATCGGCATCGCCCGCGATATCCTCCGCCAGTCATCCATCGCCGCCCATGTGAAAACCGAGCTGCGGCCTGGCGCGGCGTTTACCGATGCGGCGCAATTGCGCGACTATGTGAAGATGGCGTCGATCCCGCTCTATCATCCGGTCGGCACCGCACGGATCGGGCATCGCGACGATCCCGCCGCAGTGGTCGATGCCGACCTGCGCGTCATCGGCGTGGACGGGCTGTGGGTGGCCGATGCGTCGGTGATGCCATCGCTGCCCGCCGGCAATACCAATGCGACCGCGATCATGATCGGCGACAAGGGCGCGGATCATGTCCTCAAGAGCCTGCGCCGCAACACGCAGCAGGCGGCATAAAGGTTGCCCCGGCATACATTCTGTGCTTGCAATAATAGTAACGAATGTTAGTATAAGGCTCAGGAGAGAATAAGGAACCAAGGGCGATGCCAAGCTATCCCCAGACCATCCATTTCGTCGGGTTGAACACACCGGTGGGCATTGAATGGTCCGCGCGCAATCTGGACGTGATCGGCACAATCCCTGCCGAGATTGACGGCGCTTTCTTCCGCGCCGTGCCCGACCCTGCCCATCCGCCGATGTTCGACGATGATATCGTGCTGTCGGGCGACGGCATGGTCGCGAAATTCGCGATCCATGACGGCAAGGTCGATTATGCGATCCGCTATGTCGAAACCGAGCGCTACCAGCTGGAAAAGGATGCGCGGCGCGCCCTGTTCGGCCAATATCGCAACCCTTTCACCGACGACGCCAGCGTCGCCGGGCGGGACCGCACCGTCGCCAATACCACACCGGTCTGGCACGGCGGGCGGCTGTTCATGACCAAGGAAGATGGGCTGGGCTATCAGGTCGATCCCAACACGCTGGAGACGCTGGGGCGCTGGGACTATTATGGCGCGCTCCGGTCGCAAACCTTTACCGCCCATCCGCGCATCGATCCGGAAACGGGCGAGATGTTCTTCTTCGGCTATGAGGCCGACGGATTATGTTCGACCAAGATTTCCTATGCGATCGCGGATCGCGACGGCAAATTGATCTCCGAACAATGGTTCGACCAGCCCTATTGCTCGACCATCCATGATTTCGCGATCACCCAAAATTACGCGATTTTTCCGATCTTCCCGACCACAGCCGATCTCGACCGGCTGAAAGCTGGCGGGGCGCACTGGGCGCACCAGCAGGATCTGGAAAGCTGGGTCGGCATCATGCCGCGCTATGGCAAGGTGGAGGAGATGCGCTGGTTCAAGGGGCGCAAGGGCGTGTCCGCTTTCCATTTGCTCAACGCTTATGAAGAGGATGGCTTCGTCCATCTGGACCTTTGCCTGTCGGACACCAATGCGTTCGGCTTCATGCGGGAAGCTGGCGGCATCCACCGCGACCAGCGTGACATTCAGGGCGGACTGACGCGCTGGACCTTCGACCTGTCGAAGGAGGGTGAGACGTTCGAGGAGCGTGTGGTCGGGCCACCCGGCGACATGCCGCGCTTGCGCGATTCAGATCAGGGGCGGCCCTATCGGGCAGCCTGGTATCTGTCGATGAACCCGCAGGGCGGCCCGCCGCTGCCGGGCGGCCCGGTCGGCGTCGCGTTCAATGCCTTGCTTCGGATCGAGCCGGGCAATGGTCGCATCGACATGATGGGGCTGGAGCCGGGCATGGCAATCAGCGAACCGGCCCATGTGCCATCCGTGCAGGAAGGGCATGATGGCTGGCTGCTGATGGTCGTCGACAGGCAGGCTGGCGAGGCGGACTTCAAGTCGGAACTCTGGGTTGTCGAGGCAGGCGCGATCGCTGCCGGGCCGATCGCTCGTGTACCGATGCCATTGCCGATGCGGGCGCAGGTCCATGGTGCCTGGGTGTCGGCCAGGCAGCTTGCGGACGCTGCTTGACAAATAGTAACGATCGTTATCTAATGTTGGAGAGGGTCGGGGCCGTAACGGTCCCATCCCCCTCCAAAAAATACTGGCAATGCAGAACAGCCTGACGAGCAGGATCAGAGGATGGCAGCAAAGGCAGGCGCATAAACGTCGCCGGACCGGTATCGCCCTTGGGGCGGTCCAGTGTCGTCCTCCCCGCGCCCTCCGGGCTGACAATAGGGAGGAAAAAATATGACACATATCTGGAAAACCGCATTTAGCAGCAGCACCGCCGGCCTGGCACTGGTGGCGGCGATGATCGCGACGCCCGCCCTGGCACAGGACGCAACCGCGCCTGCGCAGGCCGCCGATCAGTCCGGCCAGCCCGCCGACATCATCGTCACCGCCCAGTTCCGCGCGCAGAATTTGCAGGACACGCCCATCGCGATCACCGCTGTGTCGAGCGAAACGCTAGCCGCGCGCAGCCAGACCAGCGTCACCGATCTTGGCCAGTTCGCCCCAAATGTGGCGTTGGCCCCGGCGACCAGCCTTCAGGGCAATTCGGTCGCGGCCTTCATCCGTGGCGTGGGCCAGCTCGATTCCAGCTTTGCGCTGGAGCCGGGCGTGGGCATCTATATCGACGATATCTATTATGGCACCACCTATGGCGCGGTGATGGACCTGACCGATCTGGAGCGGGTCGAGGTGCTGCGCGGGCCGCAGGGAACGCTGGCGGGCAAGAACAGCGTCGGCGGCGCGGTCAAGCTGTTCAGCAAGAAGCCGGATGCGACGGCGGGCGGCTTTATCGAGGCGACCTATGGCAGCTATGACAAGCTGGAACTGCGCGGCAGCGCCAATATTCCGCTGACCGAAAGCCTGTTCCTGCGCGTGTCGGGCGTGTCGAAAAATGTCGATGGCTATATGAAACTGCTCGACTATGGCTGCGTCAATCCCGCATCGGGCATTGCGCCCACCGGCACCAATGAAAAGGGATGCCAGATAGGCACCGAAGGCGGCATCGACGTCATGGCCCTGCGCGCCGCACTGCGTTACGCGCCTGCTGGATCTCCGCTGGAAATCAACATCGTCGCCGACGTGTCCAAGGATAATAGCGAAGCGGTCGCGACCAAATTGCTCTACGCCAACAACCCTGGGGTGCGCAGTTATGTGCCGGGGGATCCGACCGCCGGTATCCCGTTTGACAGCCGCTTCATCACCGCGTCCAAAAGCTACACCTCCTATGCCACTTATGCCGCGGGCGGCAATTTTACGACGGTGTTCGGCATCCCGACCCAGGTTGCCCCCGGCGGCTTTTCGGCCAACCCGACCAGTTCTGTGAAGAGCTGGGGCATTGCCGGAACGATCGATTATGACCTGTCCGACATGCTCAAGCTTAAGTCGATCACTGGCTATCGCAAGGCGGACGGCACCAGCGCGATCGACGCCGACGGTGCGCCGCTCACCATCCTGTTGCAACAGTTCAACTATGGCCATGAACAATTCACGCAGGAATTGCGCCTGAGCGCCAATTTCAACGATGTGGTCGACCTGACCGTTGGCGGCTTCTATTACAAGGCGACCGATCTGCTGACCGGCCGCAGCGCCATCCCCACGCTGTTGTTCGACTTCCTGGTCGACGACGTCGTCAAAAATCGCAGCGCATCGGCCTTCGCCCATGCTGAATTCCATGTCAGTGATGCGTTCAACGTGATTGCGGGCCTGCGCTACACCGACGACAAGAAGACCTATGATTATTCACGTCGGAATGTTGACGGCACCCTGCCTAGCGGCGCTTTCTTCACCCCCAATTTCCTCCTCGCGGGGCTGGACGGCCTGTCGGGCACGTTCAAGGGCAGCCGCCTCGATTACCGTCTGGGCGTCAATTATCGCTGGAGCGACCAGTTGATGACCTATGCACAGGTGTCCACCGGCTTCAAGGGCGGCGGCATCAATCCGCGCCCGTCTGCGCCCGATCAGGTGCAGACATTCGGCCCGGAAAAGCTGACCACCTATGAAGCCGGATTCAAGGCCGATCTGATGGACCGGATGGTGCGCCTGAACGGCGCTGTGTTCCTGAATGATTACAAGGATATGCAGCTCGTCCGCTATCAGTGCCCGGAAAGCGTGGTATTCTCTTGCTCGGTGCCGTCCAACGCGGGCGACGCCCGCGTGTTCGGCTGGGAACTGGAAGCCTCGCTCCATCCCACCGACGGCCTGTCGATCGACGCATCGGCCGGTTATCTGGACTTTGACTATAGGAAGATCACCAACCCCGCGACGCTGGTGACCAAGGACATGATCGCGCCCTTCATCAGCAAATGGCAGCTGTCGGCGGGTATCCAGTATGAAGCGGATCTGGGTGGGTCTGGCACGCTGACCCCGCGGATCGACTGGTCCTGGCGTTCCAACTATTTTTACAACGCCATCAACAACCCGTTCAACCAGAACAACGCGCCCCATCTGGTCAATGCGCGCCTGACCTATCAGGGACCGGACAAGGACTGGTCGCTCAGCCTTGGCGTCACCAACCTGCTCGACAGCTATTATTATGCGGGCAAGGCGGAAAATGTCGGCAGCTTTGGCGTCGTGACCGGTGTGGTCGGACGGCCGCGCGAATGGTCGCTCACCGCGAAGAAGAGCTTCTGACGCGCCACTAAAAAATGGCCAGTTGCCGTGCAGGGCAACTGGCCATCAGGGCGCTCCGCTTTCAGGAAGGGCGGGTTAGAAGGCGTAGCGCATACCGAAGTTGAACTGGCGACCGCTGTGGGTCAACACGTTCAGACGATTGGTTTCATCCACAAACTGGTCGTTCTTGGTGTCGGTCAGGTTGATCGCCTCGATGCTCAGCTTCATCTTTTCCGTGATGTTGTAGCTGGCTTGCGCATCGACGTTGATGGTGCGGTTGGTGCCATTATAGGCGTTGCCCTCCGTCCCCGGCACGGCGGTCAGATATTTCGACCGATAGGCCACAGACCCGCGGATCTGGAACTTCTTGGTTTCATAATAGAGGGTCGCGTTGGCGGCGTGCCGGGACAGGCCGACCAGTGGCGCGGTCACCGACGTGCTGCCATTGGCGGCGGTCAGATACTCAATGTCGGACTTCACGAACGTATAGTTGGCCAGCACGCCGAAATTGGACAGGATACCTGGCAGGAAGCTGAAGGGCTGCTGGATATTGACTTCAAACCCTTTCAGGATGCCGCCCGAAGAATTGACCGGCTGGCTGACGATGAACACGTCGGTGGGCGATGCGGTGGTGCCGTCGAGCAGCGAATTGGGCAGGCCCAGGCTGGCATAGGGCACACCCACGCTCAGCGTCTGGACAAAGGTGCCGATATCCTTGCGGAAGGCGGCCAGCGCATAGATCGCCCCTTGCGTCGGATACCATTCGATCGACACGTCGAGATTCTTCGATGAGGTCGGCTTGAGATCGGGGTTGCCGGACGAGAAGCTGCGATTGCCACCCGACACGTTGAGGTTGCCACCGGGCGTCAGCGACGAGATGCCCGCGCGCGCCAGCGTCTTGGCAGCCGCGAAGCGGACCTGCAGGTCGTCGGTGATATTGCCGACCAGGTTGATCGAGGGCAGCCAGCGCTTGTAGGTGCGATCCGCGCTTACCAGATTGGTTGCCGTGCCCCGGCTGGCATAGCCGGTCGAAAACTGGTCGGTCTTGACATAGCGTATGCCCAGGTCGCCGCGGATCGGCAGGCCCGCATCGGCCAGGTTGAACTGGGTCATGCCCCAGATGCCGAGATCTTCTTCCTTCACGGTGACATAGGAACCGCGCGCGGTCGCATTCTCGACCCCGCCAGTGGCATAGATCGGATTGCCGTAAATATTGCCCTGACTGATGAAGGCAGCCAGATTGGGGATGATCCATGCGGTCGGCGTGCCGGTGGGGATGTTCAGCCCCTTGCCGAACCCGTCGAACAGGGTGGTCATGCTCGCCAGTTCGGCAGCGGTCAGCGGCGCGACCACCGTTTCGCCCGACAGGCGGCGACGCTCGGTCGAATCATATTCAAACTTCCGCCAGTCGGCACCGGCTTTCAGGGTCACCATGTCATTGGCTTCCCATTCGACGAAGCCCTTGGCCGTGGTGAAGGCATTGTCGACTGTCTGCGGCCGGATGCGCACTTCCGACGTGCCGTTGACAAAGCTCCAGGTCGCTGGATTGGCGACATCCACGCCCGGCGCGATGGTCGGGAAACGGCTGGTGAAATCATATTGGAAATTGCCGGTATTGACTGCGTCGATCGTCACCGTGGTCTGGATCGGGTTTTTGAACTCCGACTTCGCGTGGCCGCCCATGATGTTGATCTTCACCCGGTCGCCCAGCTGCTGGTCGATCGTTCCGTTGACCTGATAAAATTCGGTCTTGAGCACGTCGTAGCGGGCTTGCGAGCGCATATCGACATTGTCGAACGTGCCGGTGATGATGTTGTTGTCGCCATCGACCGTACCGTCGCGGATGACTGTCTGTGGCTTGCCACTGCCCGACCGGCTGAAGCTGATCGCCTGGAGCTGGGCTTCCTTGCGGGTGCCATCCAGCCGCGAAAAAAGGCTGTCGATTGAAATGGTGGTGCGGTCGGTCGGCTTGAACTGGACAGATGCCGCCGCGCCCAGACGCTTCTGCGCGATGTCGTAGCTGACAAGGCCGGGAATACGCGGATGGAACAGGGCGGTGCCGGGATTGGCGTCGTTGATCTGCGCGATTGTCTTGCCGGGCAGGGTCGATGTCGGGGCAAACCCGCCGTTGAACCCGCCATAGGTCCAGCGGGTGATGTTCGCGCCTTCCTCGACGATCTTGCGCTCTTCATAGGCGACCGACAGCAGCACGCCGAAGCGGCCATCGTCGGTCTGGGTCGCGACCAGTCCCGACAGGCGCGGGGTCGTCTTGCCGCTCAGGTCGTTGTAGCTGGCGGCCGCCGACAGGACGGCGGTAGGCTTCTTGTAATCAAGCGGACGTGCGGTTTGCAGGTCCACGACGCCGCCCAGCGAGCCTTCTTCCACATCGGCCGTCGCGGTCTTGCGCACCGACAGGTTGCTGAACAGGTCGGACGAGAAAATGTTGAAGTCGAAGCCACGACCACGATTGACGCCGCCCGAATTGTCGGTGCCGCCGGTCGTGCCGATCGCTTCCATGCCGTTGATGCGCACGCGGGTATATTCCGGGCCAAGGCCGCGCACCGTGACGTTGCGGCCTTCGCCGTTCACGCGGCTGATGGCGACGCCGGGAATACGCTGGAGCGATTCGGCCAGATTCAGGTCAGGGAATTCGGCAATATCTTCCGCCTTGATCGCGTCGACCGATGCGGTCTCGTTGCGCTTGATGTTCAGCGCGCTGTTCAGGCTGGCGCGAAATCCGGTGACGACGATGTCGGCGGCGGCAGGTTCCTCCTGCGGCAGAGCGGTGGCTGGCGATGCAGTCCCCGCATCGCTCTGTGCCAGGGCCATCGGCGCCAGGGCAATCGTTGCGATGGCGCTGGACAGGCTCAGGATCGCTTTGGTTCGACGGGTGGCGTTCATGGCCCTATCACTCCCCTAATGTTTGCGGCTTGCGCTTATGATGTCCGGCATTGATTACCGGATCGGCCCTACTTCGATAGCGCTGGAACGGGCCAAGATGCCAACCTCAATGCCGCATGGATCAATGCACGGCTTGCACTGATCGGCGGCAGCGTTGCGGAGTGGCTGCGGCATCAAGCCAAGATGGGACTGGATCATGGCGGATTTCGGCTTGGACCGGCCCGGCCTGTCCCGCTAGCGTCGGTCCTTGCCATTTCGACCGTTCCGACAGATGGACGGCACCGTTGAGGAGAGCCATTCGTGATCCGTCCTGTCACCGCGAACGCCACCGCCGTCGATCGTCCCAGCCATGTGCGCTATCGCATCATTGCGCTGATCTTCCTGATCACGTCGATCAACTATGCCGACCGCGCAACCTTCTCGATCGCGGGCAATGCGGCGTCGGGCGAACTGGGCATTTCCCCGGTGCAGACCGGCTTCATCCTCTCTGCCTTCGCCTGGGCCTATGTATTGGGGCAGATACCGGGCGGCGCGCTGCTCGACCGCTTCGGCACCAAGCGCATTTATGCAGGCGCCATCGCGCTCTGGTCCATCTTTACCGCGATGCAGGGCACGGTCGGGCTGATCGCGGGCCTGCCCGTGGTGGCGACGCTGTTTGCGATGCGTTTCATGGTCGGCTTTGCTGAATCTCCGTCCTTCCCCGGCAATGCCCGTCTGGTCGCGGCGTGGTTTCCTGGCGCGGAGCGTGGCACGGCGTCCGCCATTTTCAACAGCGCGCAATATTTCTCGCTCGTCGCCTTCGCCCCGCTGATGGGCTGGCTGGTCCACAGCTTTGGCTGGCGCGCGGTATTCTGGGTCATGGGCGCGCTGGGGCTGGCGGCGACCGCCCTGTTCCTGCGCTATATCCACAGTCCGGACCGGCATCCGTCGATCAACGCCGCCGAACTGGCGCATATCGAGGCGGGCGGCGGTCTTATCCATATGGAAGATGGCGCCGCGCAGGCGGCGCGCGCGCCGACCTTCACCTGGACCAACATCCGGCAATTGCTGGCCAACCGCATGATGCTGGGCATTTATCTGGGCCAATATTGCATCAATGTGCTGACCTATTTCTTCGTCACCTGGTTTCCCATCTATCTGGTCAAGGAACGCGGCCTCAACATCATGGAGGCGGGCTTTGCCGCCGCCGTGCCGGCGCTGTGCGGCTTTGCCGGGGGTCTTGCGGGTGGCTATGGTTCCGACCTCATCCTGCGCCGCACCGGCTCGCTCGATCTGGCGCGCAAGACGCCGCTGGTTGCCGGGATGCTGCTTGCCACCCTGATCATCGCCTGCGTCTGGGCGGAATCCGAAGCATGGGTCATTACCTTCATGGCGCTGGCCTTCTTCGGCAAGGGCGTGGCCTCGCTCGGCTGGGCGATCATGGCCGATGTCGCGCCCAAGCAGCTGGCCGGGCTGTCGGGCGGCGTGTTCAACATGTTCGGCAATATCGCCGGGATCGTCACGCCAATCGTGGTGGGCTTCATCGTCGCGGCGACCGGGTCGTTCGATTGGGCGCTCATCTTCGTGGGCGCACATTGCCTGCTCACCATTTTCGCTTTCCTGGTCATCGTCGGCCCGATCCGCAGGCTGGAGCTGGCATGATGCGCATAGGTCGTCGCGCTTTCGTAACCGGCGCTGCCGCACTCGCCTTGCCAGCCCAGGCCCGAACACGCGCACCACTTGTCGCCAGCACGCCGATGCCGCCGCCGCGCTGGGCCGTGCTGCAACGCCAGTTGCTCGCCGCCAATGAAGCGGCCTGCGTCGACTTCTATAAACAATATGTCGACCGGCGCGACCGGCTGCGCGTGTTCGAGCGCTGGGGCGCGAACGACGGTCCCGATGATGCTGCCGAAGCGACCAATGACTGGTTCCTGCTCCACGCGCTGGGCGGGGGAGAGCGCATCCGCGACCTTGCCGCCCGTTTCTGGGAAGGCCATCTGCGCCAGTTTGCTGCCGCCCGCACCATCGACGTGCCGATCGCGCGGCGGGGCATGTATCACCGCGAATTTCCCGTCCAGATGGACTGGCAGCATAATGCGGAGGGGCTGACCAGCTTCAACGTCATGGGCCTGTCCATGCCCCGCGACACGGCGCTGCGCGCCCGCACCGCCCGCTATGCCGATTTCTACACCGGCCGGGACAGGTCTGCCCCCAATTATGACCCGAAACTGCGGATGATGCGCAGCCTGATGAACGGCAGCCGCGGCCCGATGCTGCGCCCCGCGACCCCGCTCGACTGGGCGGGCGATCCTTTCGACCCGACGCCCTTCCACATGGAACATGGCGAAACCAATTATCAGGAAACGCTCGATCATTATGCCGAATATGGCGATGTAGTCGGCGACAATCCCCTGAACCTGCAATCGACGACGCTGGGCCTCAACGCCTATGCGCTTGGGGGAGGGGAGCGGTTCCGCCGCTGGGCGCTCGACTATCTCGACGCCTGGGTGGAGCGCGCCGCGCGCAACGGCGATGTCTTGCCCAGCCATGTCCGCCCCGACGGCACGGTCGGCAAGGATTGGTGGGCGGGCGTCTATGGCTGGGGCTTTTCCCCCCGCGTACCGCAGACCGGGGTGCGGGAGGATCGCAACCGCGTTCCCCGCTCGATAACCGCCTTCATGGGCGCGCTGCTGATGAGCGGCGACCAACGCTATATCGACCTGTGGCGGCGACAGAATGCGCGGATCAACGCCGCCGCGCGGATCATCGACGGCGTGTCCCACGCGCCGACCATGTATGGCGCGGACGGCTGGTATGGCTGGAAGCCCGGTCCCTACCGCACCAACGGCTTTGAAATCTGGTATATGTCGCAGCGCGCCGAAGATCGCGCAACCGCTGGCGATCATCCCTGGATCGGCTTTCTGGAGGGGCGCGATCCCACTTATGCCGAACGTGCGATCGAAGCGGACCTCAAGCGCGTGGCCGACCGCGTAGCCCTGCGCGAAGGCGACACGACCACGCCGCAGACCCGTCTGGCTGACTGGCCGATCGGCATTAACCCCGCCAGCGTCACGAGCCTTGTCCAGTTGATGACGGGCGGCCTGCACATTGCCCGTCCGCCCTGGTCCAAAACGTCGCCGCCGCAAGGGGGCGTGCCGCTCCATTGCCGCCTGCGCTATTTCGATCCCGCCGCCCGCCGCGCCGGGGTGCCGCCGCAGGTCGCGGCGCTGGTTCACAGCCTGTCGGACAATGCGACGGAGGTCACGCTGGTCAATCTCGACCCCCAAACCGCGCGCAATATCATCGTGCAGGGGGGTGCCTATGGCGAACATCGCATCGACAGCCTGACGATCGACGGGCGTACCGTCGCTGCGGGTGGGCGCGACGTGACGGTGCGGCTGGAAGCGGGCTGCGGCGTGCGCCTGCGTCTGGCGATGACGCGCTATGCGCTGCGCCCGACGCTCAGCTTCCCGTGGGACCGGGTATAGAGCGAAGTACGTGCCTTGATCCGTTCGTTTCGAGCGAAGTCGAGAAACGTCATGCGCAGGTTTCTCGACTTCGCTCGAAACGAATGGATGTTGGAGATTCAACTGGAAGTCATGGGGTCTAACCGCCCGGCTTGATATAGGGCGCGACCGCGAACAACAGCCTCTCCTCCCGGCGCGGATCATGTTCGATCCGCACGTCCCGGTCGAAGATCATCGTAGGGCGCTGCGTCAGCTCAAAATGCGGCCAGCGCGGCAACGCCCCGCCATTGGGATCGCCCGTCCGTGCCAGCGCGATGAAGGCGTCGGCCATCATTCCCGCCAGCCGCCGCGCTTCGGTGCTCACCCCCGTCCGCGCACCCGGTGCATCGACATTGTCGAACACCAGCGGAATGTCGAGCGTATGGAACGCGCCCAATATCCCGCCCGCGTCGGGGCAGGGGAAATCCAGCTGATACATCCAGGTCGGCGCGCCGATCCGCGCGCGCTCCTCCGCCTGGATCAAATGCCCCGGCCAGGATCGCCCGGCGGTGGAAGCGGCCAGCAATATCTGCCCCGGCGTCCGGTCAGGATAAAGCTGGCGATAGCGCGCAATCACATGGTCGGGGGCCAGATCCTTGACCATCTGCCGCGCCAGCCGGTCGGGCAGATTGTCCCATGTCGTATCGCCCGCGCGCAGCGTCTTTTCGATCCACAGCGCGGTTTCGTCATGGGTATTGCCGATGATCAGCGGGATATGCGCCGCCTCGCGCGGGGCGTCCGGCACGAAGGGATGCCGCGTCAGCACATGATGATCCAGCGTGGAGGTGAAGCTGATCTCGCCCTTGCCCTCCAGCGGATCGGTCATCGCCATCGCCTCGACCAGTTGGCCAATCGGCAGACGCGCCAGCGTCGCCACGTCCGCCGCGCCTGCCCTGGTCATCCACGCCTGCGCCCGCGCGGTCGCATGGTTCGGCCCGGCGGCGGTGACATGCTGCCCGCTCATCGTCGCAGCGGCGTGGAACAGGGGGCGGGCCTCCGCCATTGCCATCAGCGTGACGACCTTCGCCCCGCCGCCCGACTGGCCAAAAATCATCACCCGTGCCGGATCGCCGCCGAACCCTGCAATATTGTCGCGCACCCATTGCAGCGCCAGGATGATGTCCAGATTGCCGGCATTGCCCGATTCCGCCGGGCCGCCCAATTGCGCCAGATAGGCATAGCCCAGCGCCGCCAGCCGATGGTTGAGCGTCACCACCACCACATCGCCGCGCCGCACCAGATTGCCGCCATCATAGAGCGGATCGCTGCCCGACCCATGGGCGTGCGCGCCGCCGTGCAGATAGACCATGACCGGCCGCCGCCCCTTGTCCAGCGCGGGCGTCCAGACGTTGAGGAACAGGCAATCTTCCGAGGTCTGCTCCTCTGGCCTGGTCTGCGGTGCGGCAGGGCCGTAGCGGGTGGCGTCGGCAATGCCTTGCCATGGCGCAGGCGGCAAAGCCCGCTGGAAGCGGCGCGGGGCGGCATCGGCACCATAGCGGATGCCGCGAAACGCCAGCACATTCCGCTCGATCGTCCCGCGCACCCGCCCGTGCCGCGTCGTCGCAACCGGACTGGAGGGCGCCCGCGCAGCCACGACCAGCGGTGCTGCGGCCAGACTGCCGATCAGCGCGCGCCGGTTGATCTCGCTCATCCGGTCGCTTCGGTGCATAGCTGCCGCATCGCGGGCAGCGCCGGATTGGCATTGTCCCGCCGCCAGGCCATGTGCAGCTCGACCGGCTTGTCGATCGGCGTCATCAGGCGGCGGAACTGCACGTCCATCATGTGCAGCCCGGTCGCGCTTTCCGGCACGATTGCCGCCGCAACCCCGGCATGGACCAGCCCCAGCATCGAATGAATCTGCGTCACATGCTGGACATAGAGGGGCGCGACCTGCGCCTCGTCGAACAGGCGCACCAGCATATTGTGAAAATAGCTCGCCCCCTGACGCGAATACATGATCAGCGGCTGGCCATCGAAATCGGCCGGTTCCAGCGCCGCTTTCGACTGGCGCGGATCGCCCGGCGGCAGGGCGACGAACAAGGGTTCGTGCAGCACGCAACTCGTCTCAAACTCATGCCGGTCGACCGGCGGGCGGACGAAGCCGATGTCGATCAGCCCGGTGAGCAGGGCATCGACCTGTTCGCTCGACACCATCTCGCGCAATTCCAGCTCGATATTGGGCAGCGCCGCGCGCGCCTGCGCCACGATGCGCGGCACGACATTATAGCCTGATACGGCGGTAAAGCCGAGCGCCACCCGTCCCGCATCTCCCTTCGCTACGCGCCGCGCGGATAGGGCCGCGCTGTCGGACAGGCGCACGATCCGCCGCGCCTCGATCAGGAATACGCTGCCCGCCGGGGTCAGGCTGACCTGACGGCTGGTGCGTTCCAGCAATTGTACGTCCAATATCCGTTCGAGCAGCTGGATCTGTCGGCTGAGCGGCGATTGCGTCATGTTGAGGCGCTGCGCCGCGCGGCCGAAGTGGAGTTCTTCGGCGGCGGCGACGAAGCAGCGGAGCTGGCTGAGTTCAAACATCATCACCAAATAGCCCGGCCCTGCGCGCAAGTCACGCAGCGGCGGACAATGATCCTGGCGATACCGCTTCGATCAGCACGCGCAGTTCGGCCTCCTCAGCCGCCGACAGATCGGTCAGCGGCGACCGCACCGGCCCGGCATCCCGGCCGATGACCCGCATCCCGGCCTTGACGATCGATACGGCATAGCCCTGTCCCTTGTTGCGCAGGGCAATGTAGGGGAGCACGAACCGGCGCAGCCCGTCCATGACATGGGCCTGATCACCCGCGCGCACCGCCTTGTAAAAGGCCAGCGCCCATTCCGGCATGAAGTTGAAGATCGCCGACGAATAAGTGGTGACGCCCATGGTGAGGTATGGCGTGGCGAAGGTTTCCGCCGTTGGCAGCCCGCCAATATAGGTCAGCCGGTCGCCCATCCGCGCATAGATGCGCGTCATCAGTTCGATGTCGCCCACGCCATCCTTGAATCCAACCAGATTGGCGTTGCGCTCGCACAGGCGGGCGAGGGTTTCGTCGTTGATGACGGCATTGTCGCGATTATAGACGATGACGCCCAGACCGGTGGAGCGGCACACTGCCTCGATATGATCGGCCAGCCCTTCCTGCTTGGCGTGCATCAGATAGGGGGGCAGCAGCAGCAGGCCGTCCGCGCCAGCCTTCTCCGCGTCGCGTGCAATGCCGGTGGCGATCGCCGTGCCATAGCCGCAGCCGGAGATGACCGGCGTCTTGCCGCCGCCTTCCGCTACGGCTGCCGCGACCACCGTGGTAACCTCGGCCGGGGTGAGCGAGAAAAATTCGCCGGTGCCGCCCGCTGCAAACAGGCCGGTCAGTTCATGACCCAGCATCCATGCGCAATGCTCGCGATAGGGACCTTCCAAAAATGCGCCATCGGCATCGAAGTGGGTGACCGGAAAGGACAACAGCCCTTCGCCCAGATGCCGGGCCATATCGGTGGGGCTGTAGTGGCTCATAAGCGCTGCTCTCCTCTCCACGGCGGGACATTCCACGCCTGTGCCTGAAAGGGGAAATAGGCGCGTTGGGGGTCATGCGTCCAAACCAAAGACGCGCATGATCGATGCAAAAGCTGGCATGATCGTCCAATGCTATGGCGGGGGGGCGGTTTGTGCGGGTGCAGCAGAATATGCTGATTCCGTGTCAGGAAAAGGAACATGGGATCGCGGTTTGCGATGAACTGATGCTTGTGCCGTTACGCCTGCTTGGATAGGCTGTGCCAATGCCCGCTTTGCGCCCCTCCCCAAATTCTCGCCTGGGTGCATTATTGTGCATTGTGCTGCTGGCGCTGTTTGCGGGCATGAGCCTGTCGCGGATGATCGATCAGGTCCAGCACGCGCCCGGTATGACACAAGGCCACGGGCATCTGCTGTTCAGCGCTCTATCGGTTGAGGAAGCGCATGACGCCGACCATGATGTGCGCGGTGAAGAACGGGATGGTCAGCCCGATCGCCTGCCTGGCAGCCATCACCATCATGGCGACAGTGGGTCAGGCGTCATCCTGCTCGGACAGGCCGGGATTGCCGTGCCACCGTCGCGCTCTGCGCCGCCCGTCATAGTGATTGATCGGGTGGAGCCGGACTCCGTCTCGCAGGGGCCAGAACGCCCACCCAGGCTGATCGCACTTCGCGTCTGAACCTGCCGCCGCCATGCGGCGCGGGTTGGTCCACGTCGCATAGCGAAAGCCTGTTTTCATGTTTCCATCTGTTCGTCCGCGCGGCTTGCCGCGCCTGACCCTCGCGTTGCTGGTCAGCGCCCTATTCCCGACCCTGCCTTTATCGGCGCAACTGCTGTCACTCACCGACGCCCTGTCGCGTATCGCGCAGGCCGATCCCGGCGTCGCTGTCACCGCCGCCCAGCGTGACGCGGCGACCGCCGCCATGCGTCAGGCGGAGGTCCGGCCGCAGGATGTCGTCACCGTCGATGTCGAGGATATTGCCCGCAGCGGCCCTTATACTCTGGTCGCCAGTTCACAGACTACCGCCTGGTATGAGCGGACATGGGAGCGCGGCGGCAAGCGGGAGGCGCGGGTCGGCGCGGCCCGGCTGAACCGCGACGTGACCGAACAACGCGGCCGTCTGCGCCAGCTCGACATATTGGCGCAGGCGCAGGCTGCCTGGGTCGAAGCGCTGGCCGCCGAGGCCGCAATCCCCGTGGCGCTGGAGCGGCTGACGCTGGCCCAAAGGCTGGAACGCGAAGTCGCGCGCCGGGTCGGGCGCGCGCTCGATCCCTTGTTTGCGCTGGAACGCGCCCGCACTGCCGTCGCGCAGGCTCGCATTGCCCATGAACAGGCGATCGAAGCCGCCCGGATCGCGCGCCTGTCATTGGCCGCTTGGTGGGGAGCGGACAGTGACGTGCAGATCGACACCAGCAGCTTTTCCCGCCTCGCTCCCGACCCGGCAGCCGACGCGCAGCCCATCGATGTCGCCCTGCTCGACGCGGAACGTGACGCGGCAGCGGCGCGGGCGCGGCTGGCGGAGGCGAACAGCGCCACCGACCCCACGCTGCGCGCTGGCCTGCGCCATTATGGTCAGGGCAATGATGTCAGCATCGTGGTCGGCGGTTCCATCCCGCTTGGCGGTCGTCGCGCCCAGCGCGGCAATATAGAGCAGGCCGAAGCAGAACGCCGCGTTGCCGAAGCGGAAATCGCGGTACTGCGGGTGCAGGTCAAACGCGACATGGACCGGCTGCTGGCGCAGCGCGCGGCGATCGTGCGCGAAATCAACCGGATCGACAGCGCAGTGCTGCCCAGTGCCGAACGCGCGGTCATGCTGGTGCGCGAGGGCTATAATCGCGGCGGCACCGCCTTCACCTTCCTGGAAGTGACGCAGGCGCAGGAAGCCATGATCGACGCCTATGATCGCCGCATCACCCTGCTCAAATCCTATCATCTCGACGGCGCACGGCTCGACCGGCTGACTGGCCGCCACGCCCCCCTTCTTGCCAGCGCGGAGAATCGCTGATGTCCCCTTTCCTGAAAATGGCAGCCCTGCTGCTCGTCCCCACCATGTTCGCCGGTTGCAGCGAAACCCCGCCAGCCGAGGATCAAGGCGACCATGGCGCTAAAGAGGCCGAGGAAGCGCGCGGTCCCCATCGCGGGCGGATGCTGCGTGACGGCAATTTCGCGGTCGAAGTCACCATCTTTGAAGATGGGGTAGACCCCGAATTCCACATCTACGCCTATCGCGATGACAAGCCGGTCAGGCCGCAAGATGTTCAGCTTAGTGTCGAGCTTGTCCGCCTGGGCGGCAAGATCGATCGCTTCGCCTTCACCCCGCAGGAGGATTATCTGCGTGGTGGCGGTGTCGTCACAGAACCGCACAGTTTCGATGTGAAGGTCAAAGCGGTCGAAGGGGGCCGCACCCACACATGGAGCTACGCCTCCTATGAAGGCCGCACCACCATCGCTGCTGACGCCGCACGGGCGGGCGGCGTGCGATCCGAACGGGCCGGGCCAACCTCCATCGCAGAACTGATCGACATGTCGGGCCGCATCGAAATCACGCCGGAAGGCAAGGCGGATGTCCGCGCCCGCCTGCCCGGCCAGATCATGTCGATGACCGGCGAACTGGGGCAGACGGTGCGGCGGGGCCAGACCCTGCTGCGGGTCGAATCCAGCCATTCGCTCCAGACCTACATAATCACCGCGCCGATCAGCGGCACCATCGTTGAAAAAAATGCCAATGTCGGTGACATGACCGGCGACCGGGCACTGTTCGTGATCGCCGATCCAAGCAAATTGCACGCCGAATTTTTCGTCTATCCCCGCGACGCGGAGCGGGTGAAGGTGGGGCAACCTGTTTCCCTGCGCAGCCTGTCGGATGAAGCGCGTTTGACCGGTACGGTCGAGGCGATCCTGCCGACCGCCGACCTCGCCAGCCAGACCCTGCTGGCACACGTCCATCTGCCTGAATCGGCAGCCGGGCAATTCCGCCCCGGCATGGGCGTGGAAGGTGTGTTTTCGGTTGCCGAAACCCAGGCACCGCTGGCGGTGCGGAGCAAGGCGATCCAGCGTTTCCGCGACTTCGATGTCGTCTATGCCAAGGTCGGCAACAGCTATGAAGTGCGGATGCTCGAACTGGGGCGCAAGACGCCAGAATGGACCGAAGTGCTGGGCGGACTGGAGCCGGGCACCGAATATGTGACCGACGGCGCGTTCCTGATCCGGGCGGACATCGACAAGTCGGGAGCCAGCCATGACCATTGAGGCCATTGTCGACACCCGCCCCGCCTTGCTCGAACGCATCATCGCTGCTGCCATCCGCCTGCGCTGGGCGGTGCTGGCCATTGTCCTGCTGCTCTGCGCCATCGGCATCTGGAGCTTCCAGCGCCTGCCGATCGACGCAACGCCCGACATCACCAATGTCCAGGTGCAGATCAACAGCGAAGCGGAGGGCTTCTCGCCGCTGGAGGCGGAACAGCGCGTCACCTTCCCGGTCGAAACCGCGATCGCGGGCCTGCCGGGGCTGGAATATACCCGCTCCATCTCTCGCTATGGCCTGTCGCAGGTTACCGCGGTCTTTGCCGACGGCACCGACATTTATTTCGCGCGCCAGCTGATCAACGAACGGTTGCAGACCGCACGATCGCAACTGCCGCCTGGCGTCGAACCGGAAATGGGGCCGATCGCCACCGGCCTTGGCGAAATCTTCATGTACACGCTGGAGGCCAAACCCGGCGCGCGCAAGGCGGACGGTACGCTCTATACTGCGGAAGACCTGCGCACATTGCAGGACTGGGTGATCCGGCCGCAGCTGCGCAACACGCCCGGCGTGACCGAAGTGAACAGCATCGGCGGCTTTGAACGGCAATATCATGTCACCCCGCTGCCCGACCGGATGGCCGCCTATGGCCTGGCGCTCGACGATGTGATGGAGGCGCTGGGCCGCAACAACGCCAATGTCGGCGCTGGATATGTCGAACGCTATGGCGAACAATATCTGGTCCGGGTGCCGGGGCAGGCGAGGGACGTCGATGATCTGAAATCCATCATTGTCACCAATCGCGGCGGCGTGTCGATCCGCATCAATGATGTGGCCGATGTCGGCATGGGGCAGGAATTGCGCACCGGGGCCGCGACCGAGAACGGGCAGGAAGTGGTGCTGGGCACCGTCGTCATGCTGGCGGGCGAGAACAGCCGTATCGTCGCCCGCGCGGCGGCCGAGCGGCTGGAGCAGGCGGCCAAGGCATTACCCGCAGGCGTCGAAGCCGTTGCCATTTACGATCGCACCGATCTGGTCGAACGGGCGATCTGGACGGTCGAGAAAAATCTGCTCGAAGGCGCGTTGCTCGTCATCGTCGTGCTGTTCCTGCTGCTTGGCAATGTCCGCGCCGCACTCATCACCGCCGCCGTCATCCCCGTCGCCATGCTGATGACCATCACCGGCATGGTGCAGGCGGGCGTATCGGGCAATCTCATGAGTCTGGGCGCGCTCGATTTCGGCCTGATCGTCGATGGCGCGGTCATCATCGTGGAAAACTGCCTGCGCCGCTATGGCGAGGCACAGCATAGGCTGGGGCGTCTGCTGGATCGCGACGAACGGTTCGCGCTGGCGGCGTCGGCCACGTCGGAGGTGATCCGACCGTCGCTGTTCGGCGTCCTGATCATCGCTCTGGTCTATGTCCCCATCTTCGCGCTGACCGGGGTAGAGGGCAAGATGTTCCACCCCATGGCCATCACCGTCGTCATGGCGCTGACCGCCGCGCTCATCCTCTCACTCACTTTCGTCCCCGCCGCGATTGCCCTGTTCGTTACCGGCAAGGTCGAGGAAAAGGAAAGCCGCCTCATGCTATGGGCGCGGCAGGTCTATGAACCGGCGCTGGAACGGGCGCTGCAATTGCGCAAAGCGATTGTCGCACTCGCTGTCGGTTTAGTGCTGGTCGCAGGTTTCGCTGCCAGTCGGATGGGATCGGAATTCGTCCCCAATCTGGACGAGGGCGACATCGCCATGCACGCCCTGCGTATCCCCGGCACCAGCCTGACCCAGGCGATCGGGATGCAAAAATCGGTCGAGGCGCGGCTCAAGCGCTTCCCCGAAGTCGAGCGTGTCGTCGCCAAGATCGGCACGGCGGAAGTCGCGACCGACCCGATGCCACCCTCGGTCGCCGATACTTTCATCATGCTCAAGGACCGCAAGGACTGGCCCGACCCGCGCAAGCCCCGCACCCAGCTGGTCGCCGAAATGCAGGAAGCGGTCGAACAGATACCGGGCAATAATTACGAGTTCACTCAACCGATCCAGATGCGTTTCAACGAACTGCTGTCGGGCGTCCGCGCTGATGTCGCGATCAAGATATTCGGTGACGATCTCGACGAATTGCTCCGCATCGGTCAGTCGATCGAGGAGGTCGTGGGTCGTATCGACGGCGCGGCCGATGTCGGCATCGAGCAGGTAACCGGCCTGCCGGTGCTGCAAATCACCCCCGATCGCGCAGCGCTGGCGCGGCTGGGTCTCAACGTTGGTGATGTGCAGAATGTCGTCGCCATCTCGATCGGCGGCAAGGAAGCGGGCGAGATGTCCGAGGGCGACCGCCGCTTCCCGGTGATCGTCCGTCTGCCCGAAGATATCCGCCGCAAGGTGGACGAGATCGGTCGCCTGCGCATCCCGCTGCCGGGGAATGAGGATGAAGTACGCGGATTTGTGCCGGTCCAGGATGTCGCCAAGGTGGAGGTCATCATCGGTCCCAACCAGATCAGCCGCGAAGACGGCAAGCGCCGCGTCGTCGTGACCGCCAACGTCCGGGGCCGTGACCTTGGCAGTTTCGTGCAGGAATTGCGCGAAAGGGTCGAAAGGGACGTGGAGCCACCAGCGGGTTACTGGATCAGCTATGGCGGGACGTTCGAGCAGCTGATCTCGGCCGCAGAACGACTGCAACTGGTGGTCCCGGCCGCACTGTTGCTGATCTTCGGCCTGCTCTACGGCCTGTTCCGATCGGCCAAGGATGCGGCGATCGTCTTTTCCGGCGTGCCGCTGGCGCTGACCGGCGGGGTCGCGGCGCTGCTGCTGCGGGGCTTGCCGCTGTCCATTTCAGCGGGGATCGGCTTCATCGCCCTGTCCGGCGTCGCGGTGCTGAACGGGGTGGTGATGCTCAGCTTCATCCGCACCTTGCTGGCAGAGGGGCGGCCGCTGGAGGACGCGATCCGCGAGGGCGCGCTCACCCGGCTGCGGCCAGTGCTGATGACTGCGCTGGTGGCGAGCCTGGGCTTCGTGCCGATGGCGTTCAATGTCGGGGCTGGTGCGGAGGTACAGCGTCCATTGGCAACAGTGGTGATCGGTGGAATCGTCTCATCGACATTGCTGACATTGCTGGTGCTGCCGGCCCTCTATCGGCTGATGCATGGGGGACGTCGGGAGAGGCAAAAGGCATGAAACCCGGTGTTTTCGGGCCTTCGCGGACAATTTGGACGAAAAATTGCCATTACCGTGAAAAACCCTGTTGACCGAATCTGCGTGTCTACCTAGAGGGCTGTTCACCGG
>NZ_CAVK010000153.1 GCF_000382885.1 Sphingobium indicum BiD32 | reverse complement strand
CGCCTGCGGGAGGGGGGACACGCGCTACAAAAAATCCCCTACCTTTCACGGACGATAGTTTCTGGCTAATTTGGGTGGGATGCGGACAGGCGGCTTTCGGGGAGATGATTGGCGAAAGCTGACGTTGCGCGGAAAAAATCATTCGGCAACAATCGCCCACTTGCGGACATTCAATCAGCGTGAGAGCCTGCCTTATGCAGATCCAAGTATTTGAAGGTGAGACGCTCGTCGGCACTGCCACCATAAAGCATCTGGACCCGCCGATGGGCGTCGCCTTCGGGCCTTTCTCGCCGACCAGCGACTATGCGTCCAGTGCGCACGCAAACGTGGTTGAGGGCGATTATGTAGGCGATAGGGGCCTCGTATTAGCCGCTACCGCCGATCAGCACGACTTTCTGGATGCCTCGATTGCCATTGAGGATTGGACTGACCCTGAGATTGGCAAGCAGTTGACGATGTTCTTTAAGGACGGGGAGAACTTCGCCGCCTTTTTCGCCGAACACCCGGATTACAGGGCGTATTACCCGCACCTCGCCAACGGCAGCTAACCACAAATAATCGGTCGTGCAGCCTTCGCCTTGCGATCTGAATGAGCGGCGGGTTTCAGGCGCAATGATGACGTGACCGAGTTTCCCAAACCTGGTCGATACCAGACCCAGATCACGGAGGTCTTTAGGGCTTCTGCCAACGGTTATAAGCGCCTTTGATCCCGACAATTAGCAACATACACCCAAATGCCAACATATCCCAAGGGTGGCGGTCGTCGGCAAGCCAGAGGGCCAAATAGCCGATGCCAAGGCCCGATGGCAGCCATACTTTGACAGCGTATTTATCAGTCCAGACAGTCCGCATGTTGACAAGCTATCCTACCGATCAGAGTTCCGCAAATGGTCGATGGGCGACAGGCAGCTATTTCCGCCCACGATAGTGTCGCCTGCCCTAAAGAGGACCGGCGGCTATCTTCTCTTACCCGCCGGTAAGCCGACATTCCGAAATCGGCCGATTTTGTACCCAAGCTGCGCAACCCAGGCAACCGTTATAACATTGTAATAACATATCGCTTATGGTACGTCTCATCAGCGAGTAGGGGCCAACTGTGAAACAATGCCCTCTCCTCACCGCCACCCTGAACGCGCTTAGCCGCGCTGGCTGTCGTGTCAGGTTCCATGTTCCCAGATCAGGCCGCTGGGCGTGACGGGGGATGGATGCTGAAACACGTTCAGCATGACGGTGGGGGATTGGGCTATGTCATGGGCTATCCCCGCCCGCAAAGGAGCGAGACATGCAGACGGTTGTGCGGAAAATGGGTAATAGTGCGGGGATCATCCTGCCCAAGGCGTTGCTGGGGGAGATGGGGCTGACGACCGGGCAGGCGCTGGATATTCGGGCCGAGGATGGGCGGATCGTGGCGACGCCGGTGGCGCTGGAGCCGCGGGCGGGCTGGGCCGGGGCGGCGCAGGCGATCGGCGCGGACAGGGATGCCGAAGCGCAGGACTGGGCCGGTTTCGCTGTCGAGGGGGATGCGGACCTGACATGGTGACGGCCCCGGCAATGGTACGGGGCGAGATATGGCTGGCGGCGCTGGACCCGACGGTGGGGAGCGAAATCCAGAAAACCCGCCCCTGCGTGATCGTGTCGCCCGACGAGTTGAACGCGCATTTGCGCACGGTGATCGTGGCGCCGATGACGACGGGCAGTCGCCCCGCGCCGTTCCGGGTGCCATTGCGGTTCAATGGCAAGGATGGTCTGATCCTGCCCGATCAGATGCGGACGGTGGACAAGGGGCGGCTGGTGAAGCGGCTGGGCTGGGTCGATGCGGCGACCGGCGCAACGCTTTTTCGGATATTGGGGCAGATGTTCGCGGCTTGACGACGGTTCGCCGCGGCCTTCCTCACAAAGTCCGCGCCTGCGGCCCGTCGCGATGGTCGCGCGCATCGACTTCCGGGGCTGGCAGGGGGATGCCCTGGGTCAGGGCGCGCCAGCGGTCGAAGGCTTCGCGTTCGTCGCCTTCGATGGTGATGCGGCCGCGCGGGTTGCGGCGGTTGGCTTCTTCCCTGGCTTCCTGTTCGGCGCGGAGTTGCTCGACTTCTTTCACGAACTCCCTGACTTCCAGATCAACTTCGCCGCCCGGCCGCATCTGCTCTCGCTTCCATTCCAGCTTGAGCGCTTCGATATCCGCCGGGCGGGAGGCACCGCGGATCGCGCCTTCGGGATAGCGATCATGGGCGCGGTTGCGCAGCAGGAACATGAGCAGCCGGTCGTTAAAGACGCGGCGGGTGCCGACCAGCTTGCCATAGCTGTAGACCGGCACTTCGATGCCGTGGATGGCGCGTTCGAGCGCGATATCCTCCAGCCGCTGCACACCCTGATCCAGCGCGGCGTGCCAGGCGGCGGCGAAGCTGTCGGCGCCCTTTTGCCGTCGCAACTGATAGGCGCCGTCGATCGACATGCCGATGCGCTGGGCGGCGTGCTTGACCGATCCGGTTTCCGCGAGCGCGGCGATGAAGGCGCGCTGGCGCTCCGGCGTCCAGCCATCATGGCGATAGCGGCGGGGAATGGGGGTGAAGTCCAGATGGACGGGCTGCACCTTTGTGCGGGGTAGGGAGCGGCTGGTCATGGCGCGCCATATAACCCATATGGTTATATGTAGGACAGTGATTTTTGGCCTGAGGGCCGGTGCGGCAACCGAAATGCGCTCTTGCACGCATTTCGAGCCAGATTCTCAGCGCTCCTCGCCCGCGCACCAGTTGATCGGCTTTGGCGACCAGGGCTGGGCATGGCCCTTGAGGATCATCAGCTGGCCGAGCGACACGCCATCGCGTACCAGCAATCTGGCCGACGGATCGGGATCGACCGGATCGGGCCGGGCGTCGAACGCGCCGCCGTTCATCATCGCGGCCAGCGCGGTGCGGCCCTGCTGCGCCAGTTCGGCTTCGGCCGGGCATTTGGCGTCGGTCTGGCCGGGGACGCTGATGTCGGCCACGCGATAGCGCTGGCCCTTATAGGCGTAGCTGCCCGCCGACAGGATGCAGGCTTCGCCGGTCATGTCGTCGCAGATGGAAAAGCGTTCGGAAATCGTCATGGGACCGGCGACCTTGCCGCCGCCGGGGGCGGGCAATATATCCTTGAACAGCAATATGGCGACGCCCGCGATCAGCAGCGCCACGACGATGATGCCCACCGGCACGATGCGCGTGCGGCTTTCCTGCGTATCATGCAACCAGCTGCCCGATGGGTCGGGTGTGCGATCGCCCAGGTCGTAGAGATTACGTGCCATGATCGGTTTTCCACTATTCTGCGTATAGTTAGCCGATCTTTCGCAAATATTTCGTTAACCAAAGCGGCGCAGGTCAGGGGATCGGCGGCTTGACGATGGCGCAGGGGCATGATCAAACCGGCGCGTTCCCGACGCAGGAGACGGCATGAGCGAGGGCTGGTTATATGATGAGCATCCCGCGATGTTCCGGGCGCATCCCGTGCTGTTCACGCTGTTGCTCGTGTCGGTGGTGGGCATCCTGGCGATCGGCGTGTGGTGGGTGATGCACAAGGGCGAGCGGCTGGCGCTGAGCGAGCGGGAGGTGCTGATGGAGCGGGGGCTGCTGGCCAAGCAGCGCACCGAGGTTGCCCTGTCGAGCATCCGCAGCGTGCGGATCACGCAAAGCCTGGGGCAGCGCATCTTCGACGTTGGCCATGTCGAGCTGTTCAGTGCGGGCGATGTCGCCGAAATCGCGATCAAGAATATGCCGCGACCCGGCCGTATCCGCGCCATTGCCGCCGCGCGTAACCTGGATCTGTTGCCACAGAGATAGGTTGCTTCACGCTACCCCTTGACTTTGACGCATATATTTCAACGATAGCAGTTGGGGGGACCGGCAGAGTTCCCAGCCGCAGAGGACGCCAGAAACAGCAACGCCGGGCCGCATGATGTGGTGCGGCGCGGACAAGGGGTCGTCTGCATGGGCTTGCGAGTGATGCCGTCATTGACGGAACTGACGGCCGAGCAGCGCGCGGACATAAGGCAAGCCTGCGGCTTTGCCTGTGTGCGGTGCGGGGTGACCATCTATCGCTATCTGGGCCTGCCCGACAGCAATGGCGCGACTTTGCTGTGCCCGACCTGCCACGGGCTGGTCGAGGAAGGGCGGCTGACCGCGACGCAGGTGCAGAGTTTCCACGCCAATCCGGTGGTGCGCCAGCGCCATTTCGCGCGCGACCGGCTCCCTTTTTCCGCCGAGCTGCCGCAGCTGATCGTCGGCGGATCGCGCTTGTTGCGCGACACGCCGATCCCGATCACGCTGGATGGCGAGCCGATCCTGATCTTTGCCCCGCCCCGCCGCACCAATGGCGCGACGCGGATCAGCGTGCGGCTGGGCGCGCCCGATGGCGAGCCGGTGCAGGTGATCGACGGCAATGAATGGTTGCCCACCAATGGCAGCTGGCACTTCCTGCTGCGCGGCGACCGCTATTCGATGATGGCGGCGCGGGGCGATGGGCTGGCGGTGCTGCGCATCGTCGCGCGCAACCGGATCGCGGTGGAACATCTGCGCACCACCATCCGCGGACGGCGGCTGGAAGTGACGCCCGACTGGCTGGAAATCGACGGCAAACGCTATGTCGACCGCATCGGCAGCGGGACGCTGATCGGGCTGGAGATGTAGGGGGGCGGCGGTGCTGATAAATCCTCCCCTTGCAGGGGAGGTGGCAGCACGAAGTGCTGGCGGAGGGGTGTCGCCCTCTCGATAGGGTGACACCCCTCCGTCTGGCCTGCGGCCCGACACCTCCCTTTAAAGGGGAGTATCAGGAAACGCGCTTTGACAGGCCAGCGCCCAGCGGGCAGGGCATGCTCCATGCAGCTTTCCCATTTCGATCCCGCCCTGTTCCTGCGCGACTATTGGCAGAAGAAGCCGCTCTTGATCCGCAATCCGTGGGGGGAGTGGCGCAATCCGCTGGAGCCAGACGAGCTGGCGGGGCTGGCGTGCGAGGAGGGCGTGGAATCGCGGCTGATCACGCAGGGCGATGATCGGCTGGCGATGGAGAATGGTCCCCTGCCCGAAACCCGCTTTGGCCAGCTGGGCGCGCGGCCCTGGACATTGCTGGTGCAGGCGGTGGACCATCATGTGCCGCAGGTCGCGGCGCTGATCGACCCGTTCCGTTTCGTCCCCAACTGGCGGATCGACGATGTCATGGTCAGCTACGCGACCGATGGCGGCGGGGTGGGCGCGCATTTCGACCAATATGATGTGTTTCTGGTGCAGGGGCTGGGCCGCCGTCGCTGGCAGGTGGGCGGCCTGTGCGATTCCACAACGCCGCTTTTGCCGCATGACGATCTGCGCCTGCTGGCCGATTTCGTGGCCGTTCAGGAATGGATACTGGAACCGGGCGACATTCTCTATGTGCCGCCGCGCGTCGCGCATCATGGCGTGGCGGTGGGCGATGATTGCATGACCTATTCGGTGGGGTTCCGTGCGCCGTCGCGGGCCGAGCTGGTCGAACATTGGTCCGAGACGCTGGTGGACGCGATGCCGGACGAGGATCGCTACGCCGACCCCGATCTGGCGCGGCAGGCCAATCCGGGCGAGATCGCCCCCGCTGCGATCGACCGGCTGCACGGGCTGGTGACAGAGGCGCTCGCCGATCGCGACGCCTTTGCCCGCTGGTTCGGCCAGTATAGCAGTAGCCCCAAATATCCCGATACCGACTGGCGCCCCGAAGAGCCGATGGAAGCGGGCGATGTCGCCGCGATGCTGGCGCAGGGGGCGGCGCTGTGCCGCAATCCGGCGAGCCGCTTTTCCTTCGTGCGGCAGGGGGACGGGCTGCTGCTGTTCGTCGATGGCGAATCTTTCGATTGTGAGGGCGACATGGTGGCGATTGCCGAGACGATTTGCGCGCAGGATCATGTGACGGTCGATCCGTCCGATGCCGGGCTTGCCCTGCTCACCGCGCTGGTCAATCAGGGCAGCCTGGCATTTGAGGAAGAGATTTAGGCCATGACGCTGATAGTGTTCAATAAACCCTTCAACGTCCTGTGCCAGTTCACCCCCGAAGCCAATGGGCCGGAGCGGCAGACGCTCAAGGATTTTGTCGATGTGCCGGGCGTCTATCCTGCCGGGCGGCTGGACACGGACAGCGAAGGGCTGCTGCTGCTGACCGACGATGGCCGCTTGCAGGCGCGGATCGCCGATCCCCGGTTCAAAATGCCCAAAACCTATCTGGCGCAGGTGGAAGGTGAGCCGGACGAGGCGGCGCTCGACGCGCTGCGGCGCGGGGTGACGTTGAAGGACGGACGGACCTTGCCCGCCGAGGTCGAACGGATCGACGATCCGGCGCTATGGCCCCGCGACCCGCCGGTGCGTTTCCGCAAGACCGTGGCCGATTGCTGGATCAGCCTGACGATAAGGGAGGGCAAGAACCGGCAGGTGCGCCGCATGACGGCAGCGGTGGGGCATCCCACGTTGCGACTGGTGCGCTGGGCGATTGGCGAATGGACGCTGGAAGGGGTGCAGCCGGCGGAATGGCGCGAGGTTGGGTGAGGGGGGCGCAAACGACTATTTCCGGAAGTTAAATCGTTCCATATAGCGGACATGCCGACGTCACAGTATCGTATCCCAATGCGCATCATCCTCATGTTCCTAGCGATCGCGTTAAACGGATGTGATGGACTGGATGCCCAGGACATACCGCTGGGTCCGGACACCGGTTTTCGAGGTGGTAACCTCGTGCAAGTGAGTAGCGCTGGATCGATAACGTGGAACGGGATGATACTTACCGATCCCGAATTAAAGGCTTTCGTTCGTCAAGATGCTACACTGCCTCCGGACGCTGGTCGGCTTTGGGTAGAGTTTGATCCCAACGCCCCATCCGAACGCGTCCGCTTCGTCAAAACAGAGGTTATCAAGAGCGGGCTGTGCGAACAAAAGCGTTGTTTGGAAGGTAAGTGGGGGGCAAAGCGGCCTGTCATCAACTGACTGCCGATACCGACCACTACCTGACCCTCAGTTTTTGTAAAATGATCCTCACTAGCGGACGCTGATTTTCCAAAGTAAGGTGGCGTATGGCTCCCAAAGATTATGTTTTCCTAGCATTCCTAATTCCAACGGTCGCTATCGTTCTTCGAGTGGATAACCGTATGCGAATTGCTGAACCAAAACGACGATTAGGTATTGGCCTAGCGCTACTCTGCGCCACACCGTTGCTCTTCATGACGATGATGTCACTGCCAAAGCCGACTGGCGACGGATCGGATATGCCGATCGAAAACATCGTTGCGATGGCAGTCTCTTCCATTTTCGCTGGAGCCTTCATTCTATCAGTTCTTCTCATTTCGGGGGGCTTGTTCCAAACCTTCAACCGCTGGCGATATTATCGAAAGAGCGGCAGCTAACCGCTCGGAGCCGCCGCAAAGCCGCCAGTCCGCTTCCCACCCATCTCGGCGATTTGGCCGGGTCAAAGGCGTGGCAAGTCGCGCCGGTGCTGCCGGTCCGGTCTATATCCGCATGAAACCGAACGCGAGAACGGCGCTGAGGGTGGAGAGCGGACTGGCGGCTTTTGCTACCGTCGCAAGCTTACGATGCCGCTCGGCAACACCATTACTGATGGCCTTTTCAGAAACGGCGATGCTGCTCGATTGCGAATTTGCCGACTATCATTCCTACAAGCACTATGCCCGGCAAGGTTGCAATAATCGCTATCCTAATTACTGCCATATAGCGCAACGCGGGTGGGTCATTAGAGATGATCCAATAAAGCGATCCGACAATGACTGGCAATATGATAACACTTGCGATCGCAGAGGCTATTTTAAAAGTCGGCTTGCTCAAGCCCCAGTTGTCATCTTTGTCCAATCCGATTCTCCTTTAGTCTCCACCGGGATGAGCGCCGCCATCTTATGCCGCAATGGCCGCTATTGATATCGAAAATGGAGCTATCGGGGGGCAGATTCTGGTCGACGGCCGACCGTCTGCTTTTCTAACGCCTAAACCTGAACGAATGACCGCTTTCAGGAAACAGAAATCACCCGTTGGACGGCGACAAATGGCGCACTCTCGCCCCGCCCCTACCCCATCCTCCCCCGCACCGCCGCCAGCACATCGCCCGCCAGCCGCGCATAGTCGGCGCAGGCGGCCTGCATCGCCGCGCCGCCATCGCCGTCGCGCAGGCCGCCATAGCAATGCCGGTTCTGCGCCGCGCGCATCGCGCGCAGCCGCCCGCGCTCGGCGCCTGCCAGCCCCAACTGCTTGCCTGCCCGCCGCCATGCCTCCGCCGCGCTGAAAATCCGTCGCCCCGGATGCACGCCGGGGTCCGCGCCTGCGCCCGCGCCCAGCCGGTCGATCCGCTGCGCCTCGACGATCAGGTCGGTCAGGAACAGGTCGAGTTCGCGCAACCCGTTGCCGATCAGCTTGGCGGGCATCGCGCCGCGCCGCTGCGTCGCCGCATCAGGACACAGGCCCAGCGACATGCCATTGGCCAGAAACGCCGCCGCCCGCTCGATCCGAACCAGTTGGCCGGTCAGGGCGGCGTGCGCGTCGATCAGTTCTCGTCGCCCATGCGCAGCGCGGCGATGAAGGCTTCCTGCGGAATCTGGACCGATCCATATTCGCGCATCCGCTTCTTGCCTTCCTTCTGCTTGTCGAGCAGCTTCTTCTTGCGGCTGATGTCGCCGCCATAGCATTTGGCGGTCACGTCCTTGCGCATCGCCGCGATCGTCTCACGCGCGATCACCTTGCCGCCGATCGCCGCCTGGATCGGGATTTTGAACAGGTGGCGGGGGATCAGGTCTTTGAGGCGCTCGCACATGCCGCGCCCGCGCGATTCGGCGGTGCCGCGATGGACGATCATGCTGAGCGCATCGACCGGCTCGCTGTTGACCATGATGCTCATCTTGACCAGGTCGCCCTCGCGATAGCCGATCTGGTGATAGTCGAAACTGGCATAGCCCCGGCTGATCGACTTCAACCGGTCGTAGAAATCGAACACCACTTCGTTGAGCGGCAGTTCGTACGTCACCTGCGCACGGCCGCCGACATAGGTGAGGTTCTTCTGGATGCCGCGCCGGTCCTGACACAGTTTCAGGATGGAACCCAGATATTCGTCGGGGCAATAGATGATCGCCTCGATCCACGGTTCCTCAATCTCGTCGATCTTGGTCGGGTCGGGCATGTCGGCCGGGTTGTGCAGATCGATCTCGCCCGCGCCATAGGTCAGCTGAATCTTGTACACTACCGACGGCGCGGTGGTGATCAGGTCCAGATCATATTCGCGGGTCAGCCGCTCCTGAATGATCTCCAGATGGAGCAGCCCCAGGAAACCGCAGCGGAAGCCGAAGCCCAGCGCCGCGCTGCTTTCCATCTCGAAGGAGAAGCTGGCATCGTTCAGGCGCAGCTTGCTGATGGAGTCGCGCAGCTTGTCGAAATCATTGGCGTCGACCGGAAACAGGCCGCAAAACACCACCGGCTGCACTTCCTTGAAGCCCGGCAGCGGTTTCGCCGCGCCATTTTTCACCGTGGTGATGGTGTCGCCGACGCGGGTTTCGGTGATATCCTTGATCTGCGCGGTGATGAAGCCGATCTCGCCCGCCGCCAGTTCGGGCAGCGCCTCGATCTTGGGGCGCATACAGCCCACCCGGTCGATCAGATGTTCGGTGCCGCCGATCATGAACTTGATCGCCTGGCCTTTCTTGATGACGCCATTGACCACGCGGACCAGAATGACGACGCCCAGATAGGGGTCGTACCAGCTGTCCACCAGCATCGCTTCCAGCGGCGCGTCACGGTCGCCCTTGGGCGGCGGGATTTTCTTGACGATGGCTTCGAGTATCTCGTCGATGCCGATGCCCGATTTGGCGCTGGCCAGCACCGCTTCGGATGCGTCGAGGCCGATGACATCCTCGATTTCCTTGCGCACCTTTTCGGGCTCGGCGGCGGGCAGGTCGATCTTGTTCAGGACCGGCACGATCTCATGATCATGCTCGATCGACTGGTAAACATTCGCCAGAGTCTGCGCTTCCACGCCCTGCGCCGCGTCCACGACCAGCAGCGCGCCCTCGCACGCGGCAAGGGAGCGGCTGACTTCATAGGCGAAGTCGACATGCCCCGGCGTGTCCATCAGATTCAGTTCATAGGTCTGGCCGTCTTTCGCGACATAGTCGAGCCGCACCGTCTGCGCCTTGATCGTGATCCCGCGCTCCTTCTCAATGTCCATATTATCAAGGACTTGGGCGCTCATCTCACGGTCGGTCAGGCCGCCGGTCCGCTGGATCAGGCGGTCCGCCAGCGTGGACTTGCCATGGTCGATATGGGCGATGATCGAAAAGTTACGGATGTGGCTAAGCTGCGTCATTGCGCGCCGATAGCAGGTGTCATCGGCCCTGTCAGCAGGATCGCGAATGGCCCGCCGGATAAGATGACAATGGCCGTCACCCCGCCCCGCTCCGCTTGGAAGCCTGACGGCGCTATGATATGATCAGCCAAAATATCGGGGCGCGCACAAATTCAGATCAAGCAGCAAACGGGGTTCTTGAAAATGCGTGTATATAAGAGGGTGACAGCAGCGGCGCTCTGTCTGGCGCTGGTTGCGCCGCAAGCCATGGCCGCCGACAAGGGATCGTCCGGTCGTCAGGCCCAGACGAAAAAGCAGATGGAAATTCCCCGCTGCACCAAACGCCTCGGCACCGTCGCGATTGTCGAGCCGGACAATCAGTGGTGGCGCGAACTGAGCCTGGGCAGCCCGGAAGCGATCATCAAGCTGTTCGTGCAGCAATCTGGCTGTTTCGGTCTGGTCAATCGCGGCCGATCGATGGCCAGTCGCAACCTCGAACGGGCAATGGCGGATTCGGGTGAATTGCAGTCTGGCAGCAATCTGGGCAAGGGCCAAGTCAAGGCTGCGGACTATTTCATCCAGCCCGACATCGTGACCACCAACAAGAATAGCGGCGGCAATGCCTTTGGCGGGATGCTGGGCGGGATGCTCGGCGGCCGGATCGGCGGCGCACTGCTCGGCGGCATCTCGATCAAGAAGAGCGAGGCCAATGTCATGCTGTCGGTCGTCAATGCCCGCACGACCGAAGAGGAAGTGATGGCGGAAGGCTATTTCCGCAAATCGGACCTGAGCTTTGGCGGCGGTGGCGGTCTTGGCTGGATGGGTGGTCTGGCCGCAGTCGGCGGCGGCGGTTACCAGAATACCGACATCGGCCAGGTGATCGTGCTGGCCTATCTGGACGCCTATACCAAGATGGTGACGCAGATGGGCGGCCTGCCTGAAAATGCAGCGGCGGCAGCGCCGGTCGCCAAGTAACATCCAGAAGGGCGCGACCAGTCTATCCGGTTGCGCCCTTTGTCATGCCGGGGCGATGGCGACGGCTGCCCGCCCGCGACGGCGTTTCCACCAGGCCAATATCGCCTCGCCAGCGGGTCGTTCGACCACGCGGTTGATCGCCGTCCCCAGCAGCAGCGCCACGGCGAAGGCGGCGAAAAAGCCGACCCATGGGCTATAGCCTGCCTTGGCAACCTCCAGCATGACAACGAAGCCAACATGCTGGTGGATGAGGTAAAAGGAATAGCTGATCCCGCCCAGCCAGACGAGCGGGCGCTGACTCAGGAAACTCAGTCGCCCTGCAATCAGCGCCGCGAAGGCCGCGATCAGGACGCACGCTACGATGGTGACGTCCCATGTCTCGATCGTCGCCACCGATGCCAGCGCCAGGAGCATATAGGGCGCCTGCTGCCGCCAGCTGCGCCGTCCGGCCCAGACACGATAGGACAGCATCCCGATGACGAAGAAGGGCAGATAGCGAAGCACCAGCAGCATGATGATGCGTTCGGGCATGTCGGGCCAGACAAAATAGAGCCAGCGCACTGCCAGCCACGCCGCCAGGACAGGTTCAAGACGCTTGAGACCCGCGAACCGCCACAGTGCGATCATGCAGACATAAAAGCCGATCTCCACCGTCAACGTCCAGTAAGCGCCATCCACTTCGGGCATGAAGGCGAAACCCTGCAACATGGTGAAATTGGCAAGGATCGCGACCGGCCCCACCAGCAACTGGGTCGCTTGGGCGAGATATTCGATGCCCAGCGTCATCAGCATCGCCACCAGATAGGCGGGATAAAGACGCGCGAAGCGGTTGACGATGAAATCCGCGACCGATCCGATCCGGTCGAGCGTGAAAAAGATCGCAAAGCCCGAAATGGTGAAGAACAGCAGCACCCGGTAGTTTCCGCCGGGGAAGCTGAAAGGCACATGGCTGGCCTGCGGAAACAGCTCATGGAAGCGGGTGGAATAGTGGAAGATCAGCACGCACAGCGCCCCGATGCCGCGCAGGGCGTCCAGCTCGGTCAGGCGAGCATGGGGAGAAGGCGATCCGGCCATGGCACGCCATAGCAACACATGAGCAATAAATCAGTTAACATCGTGGTTAACTATCGCGTCTTAACCCTCTTTTGTTGCTGGTCCCTTGCCAGATCGCATCAGCCGGACGGTCAGTGCGCCTCGCCAGCCCGCTTCAGACCCTGCAATTGCGCGTTCAGTACCTGATCGACGATGGGCGCGATCGCGGCGGGGCCGCCGCGCAGATAGCCACCCACGATATAGGTCATGGTGACCTGGACCCCCTTGCCCTTTGGCTGGATCGAAAAATCGAGCGTGCCGACGACACCTTCGCTCTGGAGCGGTCCCAGCGCCGCCGACAGGCGCAACTGCTTGCCCGGCACGGCGTAGATGACACGGCCATGTTCGATACTGCCGGGCTTGCCGGACGGATCGGGGATGGTTTCGCAGAAACAGCCGCCAGCGCGCGGATCCAGCGTCATATTGGCCGAATCCCCGCTATAGGTGTGACTGTCATCCCACCAGCGGCCGGGCACCGCCAGCAACGCATAGACCGCGCCAGGCTCCGCTGCGATCTCGACGCTGCTTTGTGTCGCAAAACCGATATCGCTGGTCGCCGTAACGGCAGCATGGGCCGGCGCAGCCATCGCCGCGCCAGCCCATGCCAATAACCCGATCATGCGCATAATGCCCTCCCCCTTTGCGTCAGGAAGGCAGTGTAGCTCAGGTGGCGTCGCCGTCCAAGATAGCGGCGATCGCAACGCTCACATCGTCCATGTCCGCCATGCCATCGACCCGTGATACGATGCCCCGCGCTTCGTAGATCGGCAGGATCGGTGCGGTCTTGGCACGATATTCGGTCATGCGGGTGCGCACTGTTTCTTCATTGTCGTCGGGACGACGCTTGAATTCGGTGCCACCGCACTTGTCACAGACACCCTCGGCCTTGGGTGCCTTGAATATGTCGTGATAACCCTCACCGCAGCTGGCGCAGGTGAAACGGCCAGTGATGCGTTCGACGAGCGCATCTTCATTGACTTCCAGTTCGACGACATGGTCGAGCGACCGGCTGCGCTGTTCCAGAATCGCGTCGAGCGAGTGAGCCTGTGCCTCCGTCCGGGGATAGCCATCGAAGATGACGCCGGTGTCGGGTGCCAGCGCGTCGAGCGCCTCGCCAATGATGCCGGAGACGACTTCGTCAGGCACAAGAGCACCTGCCTCCATGAGCGCCTTGGCCTGTAGCCCAACGGGCGTACCTGCCTTTACCGCGGCGCGCAGCATGTCGCCGGTCGACAGCTGGACCATGCCCCGGCTTTCCACCAGACGGCTGGCCTGCGTTCCCTTGCCAGCGCCCGGAGGGCCAAGCAATATGATGTTCATTGCGCGCATTCTCCCCTGTTGTGCGCCCTGAGCCGTTTTGCGCCGATCAGCGCATACGGCCTTTCAGCTTCGCCTTCTTGATCAGATCACCATATTGATGAGCGAGCAGATGGCTTTGAATCTGGGTCACGGTGTCGACCGTAACATTGACAACGATCAACAGGCTAGTCCCACCAAGGTAGAATGGAATTCCCGCCCGTGCGATGGCGAATTCCGGCACCAGACAGATGAACGCCAGATAGGCCGCGCCAATCACCGTGATGCGTGTCAGCACATAATCCAAGTAATTTTCGGTATTCTTGCCCGGACGGATGCCGGGGATGAAGCCGCCATTGCGCTTGAGATTGTCGGCCGTCTCTTCCGGGTTGAACACCACGGCGGTGTAGAAGAAGCAGAAAAATACGATGCCAAGGCCATAGAGCGCCATGTAAACCGGGCTACCGTGCGACAGATATTGGTTCAGCGTCAGCACGAAATCGCCGAGCCTGCTCTCACCCGCCACGGTCTGACCCGCAAACTGCGAGATGGTGAGCGGCATCAGCAACAGCGAACTGGCGAAGATCGGCGGAATCACGCCTGCGGTATTGACCTTGAGCGGCAAGTGGCTGCGGTCCGCCTGCATCAGACCCTGGCGCGTCTGGCGCTTGGGATATTGGATCAGCACACGGCGCTGGGCGCGCTCCATGAAACAGATCAGAAGGACCAGGCCGACCGCCATCACCATGACCAGGAAGATCAGCAGGCCAGAGATCGTGCCTTCGCTGCCCGACTTGAACAGATTGCTGAGCGTCACCGGCAGCTGGGCAACGATGCCTGCCATGATGATGAGCGACACGCCGTTGCCGATCCCGCGCGAGGTGATCTGTTCACCCAGCCACATCAGGAACATGGTGCCGCCGATCAGCGAGACGACCGCGGTCAGGCGGAACAACATGCCCGGTTCGATGACAGCGGCCACGCCCGATTGCGCGCCAAAGCCTTCCAGCCCGACGGCAATGAAATAGCCCTGCACCGCGGTCAGGCCGACCGTGCCATAACGGGTATATTGGTTGAGCTTCTTGCGACCGCTCTCCCCTTCCTTCTTGATCGCCGCCAGCTTGGGCGACAGCGACGCGCCCAGCTGCACCACGATCGAGGCGGTGATGTAGGGCATGACGCCGAGCGCGATCAGGCTCATGCGGGAAAGGCTGCCACCCGAAAAGGTGTTGAAGATGTCGAGGATGCCGCCCTGCGTCTGGCTATAGAGCTGCGACAGGGCAGTCGGATCGACGCCGGGCAGCGGCACGAAGCTGAGGAAACGGAACACGATCAGCGCGCCCAGCGTAAACCACAGGCGCTTCTTAAGGTCGGTCGCCTGGCTGAATTTCGCGAGGCTGAGATTGGATGCGAGCTGGTCGGCTCTCGATGCCATGGTGGCTGCCCTTCAAATCATGCGTGCCGGAGCGCCTGGCCCCGGTGCGGAATCGCTCATCCCTTAGCGGGACGGGTTAGCCGTGTCGAACGGGGAGTTGCCGCGCAAGCGACAAATAGCCTCCCCCCAGATACGCATAGCCCCGCCAACCCATATCGGGCAGCGGGGCCATACATGCAAGTCTGGGACGGCGGTTTAGGCCTTCCGGGCAGCCTTGGCAGCGGCGAGCGCCGTGCCCTTCTTGGCCTTCGCCTTGTCGGCTGCGGCGACCACTTCGATCACCTCGACCTTGCCACCGGCCTTTTCAACCGCTTCCAGCGCGCCCTTGGACGCACCGGCAACCAGGAAACTGGCCTTGGCGGTCAGTTCGCCCTTGGCGAGCAGACGGACGCCATCCTTGCCGCCACGGGCAAGCGACGCTGCCTTCAGCGCGGCATGGTCGATGGTCGCATTGGCGTCCAGCTTGCCAGCATCGATCGCCTTCTGCACCGCGCCCAGGTTCACGATCGCATAGTCGCTGGCGAAGATGTTGTTGAAGCCGCGCTTCGGGATGCGCATGTGGAGCGGCATCTGGCCACCCTCGAACCCGTTGATGGCGACGCCCGAACGTGCCTTGGCGCCCTTCTGGCCGCGACCGGCGGTCTTGCCCTTGCCCGAACCGATGCCGCGTCCGACGCGCATACGGCCCTTGCGGGCGCCATCATTGTCACGGATGTCATTGAGTTTCATATCGTGCACTCGCTTTCGCTATGTTCGCGCTGTCCCCATGCGGGGACCAAAGAGGCCGGGCCGATAGCCCAGCTTTAGAAAAAACGAAAGAGGGGTTTCCCCCTCTCCCGCTTCATTTCGTCGGATCGAAGGGCTTTAGCCTTCGACCACCTGCACCATGTGGGGCAGCTTACGGATGGCACCGCGGACTTCCGCCGTGTCTTCCAGTTCCACCACGCGGTGCATCTTGCCCAGGCCCAGGCCGATCAGAATCTTCTTCTGGTCGGCGGGACGGCGGATCGGTGAACCGATCTGCTTGATCTTGATCTTGGCCATATCGCTTACTCCGCAATCGCTTCGGCGTCGGCAGCCGCCAACTCGACCGAGGCACCACCGCGACGAAGCAGGTCAGCGACCTTCTTGCCGCGACGCTGCGCCACCGACTTGGGGCTGGTCTGCTCGCCCAGCGCCGCAAAGGTCGCCCGGATCATGTTATAGGGGTTCGACGTGCCGTTGGACTTGGTCACGACGTCCGCCACGCCCAGGCTCTCGAACACGGCGCGCATCGGACCACCGGCGATGATACCCGTACCGGCAGGTGCCGAACGGACCGTCACCTTGCCCGCACCGAAATGACCGAGGCCATCATGATGCAGCGTGCGGCCTTCCTTGAGCGGAACGCGAACCATTGCCTTCTTGGCAGCGGCAGTCGCCTTGCTGATCGCTTCAGGCACTTCGCGCGCCTTGCCATGGCCAAAGCCAGCACGACCCTTGCCGTCGCCAACGACGACCAGAGCGGCGAAACCGAAGCGCTTGCCGCCCTTGACGGTCTTGCTGACGCGGTTGATGTGAACCAGCTTCTCGATCAGTTCTTCGCCCTGATCTTCGTCGCGATTGCCGCCACGACGATCGTCACGACGGCCACGGCCGCCGCGATCGCCACGGTTGCGATCACCGCCGCCACCGCCACGGTTGCCACGGCCGCCACGGCCAGGACCGCGACCTTCGGCCGGTGCAGCTTCTGCACCGTCGACGGGCGCAGCGACTTCAATGGTGTTTTCGTCAGCCATGCTCAGAACTCCAGCCCGGCTTCACGGGCCGCATCGGCCAGCGCCTTGACGCGGCCATGGAAAAGGAAACCGCCGCGATCGAACACGACGCGGGTCACGCCGGCCTTGGTCGCGGCTTCCGCCACGCGCTTGCCAACGTCGGCAGCCGCTTCCGAGGTCGCGCCGGTCTTGCCGAGCGCCTTGGAACCGGTGTCCTTGTCCAGGGTCGAAGCGGCAGCGACGGTGGTGCCCGCCGCGTCGTCGATAACCTGGGCATAGATGTGCCGACCGGTACGATGGATGGACAGGCGGGGACGGTCACCCGACCGCGCCTTGAGGGCGGTGCGAACGCGGCGACGACGCCGCTCGAAGAGGGAAAGCTTTGCCATCTTACTTCTTCTTCCCTTCCTTGCGGAAGATGAATTCGCCGTCGTACTTGATGCCCTTGCCCTTATAGGGTTCGGGCTTACGCCAGCGACGGATCTCGGCCGCAACCTGTCCGACCTTCTGCTTGTCGATGCCGATGATCTCAACCGTGGTGTTATCCGGGGTCTTGATCTCGATCCCTTCGGGGATCGCGTAATCGACGTCGTGGCTGTAACCGAGCTGCAACTTCAGGTTCTTGCCCTGCGAGTTGGCGCGGTAGCCGACGCCGGTGATCAGCAGCTTCTTGGTGAAGCCTTCAGTCACGCCGGTGATCAGGTTCTGGACGAGCGTGCGCTGCATACCCCAGAAGGCGCGAGCCGACTTGGTCTTGTTGGCAGGCTGCACCGAAATGCCGTCATTTTCCAACGTGTAGCTGATCTCGTCGCGCAGCGGCATGGCGAGGGTGCCCTTGGGACCCTTCACCGAGAGCTGCCCGCCCTCGATGGTCGCGGTCACCCCAGCGGGGATCGCGACCGGTTTTTTACCGATGCGGCTCATTAGAACACCTCCGCCAGCACTTCGCCGCCGACATTCTGCTCGCGCGCTTCCGCGTCGGACAGAACACCCTTGGGCGTCGAGACAATGGTGATGCCCAGGCCATTGCGCACTACCGGCAGTTCCTTGGAACCTGAATAGACGCGGCGGCCAGGCTTGGACACGCGAGCGACATGCTTGATGGCCGGCTGGCCTTCAAAATATTTCAGCTCGATACGCAGGCCGGGATGGGCGCCGAGGGCTTCCTCGGAATAACCACGGATATAGCCTTCGCGCTGAAGCACGTCGAGAACGCGGGCGCGCAGCTTGGACGCAGGGGACATAACGCTGTCCTTCTTCGCCTGCTGCCCGTTGCGGATGCGGGTGAGCATATCACCCAGGGGATCGGTCAATGCCATGAGATGATATCCTTACCAGCTCGACTTGGTGACGCCGGGGATGAGGCCTTTGTTGGCCAGATCACGCAGCTGAATACGGCAGAGCCGGAATTTGCGGTAATAAGCGCGCGGGCGACCGGTCAGCTCGCAGCGATTACGCACGCGAGTGGGGTTACCGTTGCGGGGAATTTCCGCCATCTTCAGACGCGCGATCAAACGATCACTATCGTCTGCACTGTTATCATTCGCGATCGCCTTGAGCTTCGCATAACGGCCGGCATATTTCTTGACCAGCTTCTTGCGACGTTCATTCTTGTTGATCGAACTCAGTTTCGCCATGACTTAAGTTCTCTTCCTTAGCTAATGCGTTGGGAGAGAAGCGGGGCCGATTAAGCCGCCTGCTTCTCTTCTTCCTGCGGGAAGGGGAAACCGAACAGGCGCAGCAGCTCGCGCGCCTCGTCATCCGTCTTCGCGGTGGTGGTCACGATGATGTCCATGCCGCGCACCTTGTCGACGCGGTCATAGCTGATCTCCGGGAAGATGATCTGTTCCTTGATGCCGAAGGCATAGTTGCCACGGCCGTCAAAGCTCTTGGGGTTCAGACCACGGAAATCGCGCACGCGCGGGAGCGCGATGTTGATCAGACGATCCAGGAATTCATACATGCGCTCACGGCGCAGCGTGACCTTGGCACCGATCGGCATCCCCTCACGCAGCTTGAACTGCGCGATCGACTTCTTCGCCTTGGTGATGACCGGCTTCTGGCCAGCGATCAGTTCCATTTCCTCGGCGGCCTGGGTGACCTTCTTCTTGTCCTGGGTCGCTTCGCCCACACCCATGTTGAGCGTGATCTTTTCGATCTTGGGGACTTCCATGACGTTCTTGTAACCGAATTTCTCGGTCATCGCTTTGGCGATTTCGGCGTCATAGAGCGCTTTGGAACGCGGAATATAAATGTCGGCCATTACAGCACCTCACCGGACTTGACGGCGACGCGAACCTTCTTGCCGTCGCGCTCCTCGAAACGAACGCGGGTCGGCTTGCCGTCCTTGTCGGCGACCGCCACGTTCGAGATGTGGAGCGGCGCAGCCTTGCGCTCGATGCCGCCCTGCGGGTTCGACTGGTCGGGCTTGCGATGCTTCACATGCACGTTGATGCCTTCGACAAGAACCTTGTCGTCCTTGGGCATCACAGCCAAGACAGCGCCGGTACGGCCCTTGTCCTTGCCAGCCAGGACGACAATCTTGTCGCCCTTCTTGATCTTAGCAGCGCTCATTACAGCACCTCAGGGGCTAGGCTGATGATCTTCATGTGCTTCTTGGCACGCAGTTCACGAACCACGGGGCCAAAGATACGGGTGCCGATCGGCTCCTCGTTCTTGTTGATCAGCACAGCGGCGTTACCGTCGAAACGGATCACCGAGCCATCGGCACGACGAATGTCCTTGGCGGTACGCACGATGACGGCGCGGTGGACGTCGCCCTTCTTGACCTTGCCGCGCGGAGCCGCTTCCTTGACGGAGACGACGATGATGTCGCCAACGCCCGCGAAGCGCCGCTTCGACCCGCCCAGCACCTTGATGCACTGGACGCGCTTGGCGCCGCTGTTGTCCGCGACGTCAAGATTGGATTGCATCTGGATCATGGATCCGGTTCCTTCTTATTTGGCCTACCGAAAAAATTCCGGCGGTTCCGAATTTCGTGCCTGGACCCTTGGAGTCATACGCGAAGCGCGGGCCTGTAACCCCTTCTGAACGAAAAGGCCAGCCCCGCGTCGCAATTAGACCCAAAGAGTCGGTGAGCTGTCCCTCAGGCCGCCGTTTCCGGCGACTTGTGGGTGTCCACACGCTCGATGACCTTCCAGGTCTTGAGCTTGGAAATCGGGGCGGTCTCCTCGATGCGGACCGTCTCGCCTTCCTTGTAGACATTGCCCTCGTCATGGGCATGATATTTCTTCGAGCGGCGGATGATCTTGCCGTAGAGCGCGTGCTTTACCTTGCGCTCCACGCGAACGACCACCGTCTTGTCGGTCTTGTCGGAAACCACAGTTCCCGTCAGCACGCGCTTGGGCATCGTGTGGTTCCTTTACTTGGCAGCGGAGCTGTTACGCTCCGTCTGCAGGGTCTTGATCTGCGCGATCGACCGGCGGACTTCCTTGACCCGGCTGGGTTTTTCCAGCTGGTTGGTCGCCGCCTGGAAACGCAGGTTGAACTGCTCGCGCTTCAGGTTGTTCAACTCGGTCGACAGCTCGTCGTCCGTTTTGGTCTTGAGATCAGCAACTTTCGCCATGACCTTAGCCCTCCAGATGCGAGGTGTCGCCGAGGCGGGCGACAACCTTCGTCTTGATCGGCAGCTTCATCGCGGCACGCGAAAAAGCCTCGGCTGCGAGCGGACCGGGCACGCCGTCCAGCTCGAACAGGATGCGGCCGGGGGCAACGCGAGCCGCCCAATATTCGACCGAACCCTTGCCCTTGCCCTGACGGACTTCGGCCGGCTTCTTCGTCACCGGAACGTCGGGGAACACGCGGATCCACAGACGACCCTGGCGGCGGATGTGACGGGTGATCGCACGGCGGGCCGCTTCGATCTGGCGCGCGGTGATCCGTTCCGGCTCCATGGCCTTCAGGCCGTAGGCGCCGAAGTTCAGCGCAGTGCCGCCCTTCGCATCGCCCTTGATCCGGCCCTTGAAGGTCTTGCGGAACTTCATTTTCTTCGGTTGCAGCATGACGCTATACCCTATTCAAAATCAGCGCGCCGGACGCACGCCGGAGGTCTGAGCCTCCAGCATGAGCCGGTCGGTCGCGAACGGATCATGGCCGAGAATCTCGCCCTTGAAGATCCACACCTTGATCCCGCACACGCCATAGGCGGTATGAGCCGTGGCTTCGGCATAGTCGACGTTCGCACGCAGCGTGTGCAGCGGAACGCGGCCTTCGCGATACCATTCGACGCGCGCGATTTCCGCGCCGCCCAGACGGCCGCCACAGGTGATCTTGATGCCTTCGGCACCCAGACGCAGCGCCGACTGAACCGCCCGCTTCATCGCCCGGCGGAATGCCACGCGGCGTTCCAGCTGGTCGGCAATGCCCTGCGCAACGAGACGACTGTCAACTTCCGGCTTGCGGATTTCGACAATGTTCAGCGACACGTCCGACGAGGTCAGCGCACCCAGCTTCTTGCGAAGCTTTTCAATGTCTGCACCCTTCTTGCCGATGATGACACCCGGACGGGCGGCATAGATCGACACGCGGCACAGCTTGGCGGGACGCTCGATCACGACCTTGGAGATCGCAGCCTGCGGCATGTTCTTGAAGATGAACTGGCGGATCTTGAGATCTTCCAGCAGGAGACGACCATAGTCGGCTCCCTCGGCGAACCAGCGGCTGTCCCAGGTACGGTTGATCTGGAGACGCAGACCGATCGGATTGCTCTTGTGACCCATGTGCTTACGCCTCCGCTTCTTCGCCAGCTTCACGCACGACGATACGCACGCGGCTGTAAGGCTTGAGGATCCGGGTCGACTTGCCGCGGCCACGGGCATGGAAGCGCTTGAGCGTGAACGCCTTGCCTACCGATGCTTCCGCGACGACCAGCGCGTCGACGTCCAGATTGTGGTTGTTTTCGGCATTGGCGATGGCCGAAGCCAGCACCTTGCGCACGTCGACCGCCATCGCCTTCTTGGAGAAGGCGAGGATGTTCAGCGCGTCCTCGACCTTGCGGCCGCGGATGAGCGTGGCGACCAAGTTCAGCTTCTGGGCCGAACCACGGATCTGCGTGCCAACGGCCAGCGCTTCATTGTCGGCGACGCGACGCGGAGCTTTTTCCTTGCTCATTAGCGCTTGCCCTTCTTGTCGGCAGCATGGCCGGGGAAGAAGCGGGTCGGAGCGAATTCGCCCAGCTTGTGACCCACCATTTCCTCGTTCACGGAGACCGGAACATGCTTGCGGCCGTTATAGACGTTGAACGTCAGACCAACGAACTGCGGCAGGATGGTGGAACGGCGCGACCAGGTCTTGATCGGCGCACGGCCACCCGCGTCCTGCGCGGCTTCCGCCTTCTTCAGAAGGCTGAGGTCCACGAACGGACCTTTCCAGACGGAACGAGCCATCTCGCTTACCTCTTCTTCTTCGCGTGGCGGCTACGGATAATCATCTTGTCCGTGGCCTTGTTGTGGCGGGTGCGCGCACCCTTGGTCGGCTTGCCCCAAGGCGTGACCGGATGACGGCCGCCAGAGGTCCGGCCTTCACCACCACCATGCGGGTGATCGACCGGGTTCTTGGCAACACCGCGGGTCAGAGGACGGATGCCCTTCCAACGGTTGCGGCCTGCCTTGGCGAGGTTGGTATTGCCATTGTCCGGGTTGCTGACGGCACCAACGGTGCCCATGCAATCGGAACGAATGTAGCGCTGTTCACCCGAAGACAGGCGAACCATGACCATGCCGCGGTCACGACCGACGAGCTGGGCGTAGGTGCCTGCCGAACGGCAGAGCTGACCACCCTTGCCTGGCTTCATTTCGATGTTGTGGATGATCGTGCCAACCGGCATCTGACCCAGTTCCATCGCATTGCCCGGCTTCACGTCGGTCTTCTTGCCCGCGACGACCTTGTCACCAGGGGCCAGACGCTGCGGCGCCAGAATATAGGCCTGGGTGCCGTCGGGATAGTTGACCAGCGCGATGAACGCGGTGCGGTTGGGGTCATATTCCAGACGCTCGACCGTACCTTCAACGTCCCACAAGCGACGCTTGAAGTCGATGATACGATAGCGCTGCTTGTGCCCGCCGCCGATACCGCGCGAGGTCACATGCCCCTTGTTGTTGCGGCCACCGGTCTTGCGCTTGCCTTCGGTCAGCGCCTTGACGGGCTTTCCTTTGTGCAGGCTCGACTTGTCGACCAGGATCAGGCCGCGCTGGGCGGGGCTGGTCGGGTTATAGTGCTTGAGTGCCATGGTCCGCGCCTCAGATACCGGTGGTGACGTCGATGGACTGGCCTTCGGCCAGCGTCACGATCGCCTTCTTGACGTCCGAACGCTTGTAGGGCTTGCCCTTCCAGCGCTTGGTCTTGCCCTTCTGCACCAGCGTGTTGACCGCTTTCACGGTCACGCCGAACAGCGCTTCGACAGCCGCCTTGATTTCCGGCTTGGTCGCGGTGTTGGCGACCTTGAAAACCACGGCGTTGTTTTCGCTCAGGAGCGTCGACTTCTCGGTGATGTGCGGCGCGACGACGACGTCATAATGACGGTTGTCGACGGTTCCGGCTTGCTTTTTAGCCATTGAAACGGGCCTCCAGCTTTTCGACCGCAGCGCGCGTAAGCACCAGCGAGTCGGCTTTCAGGATGTCATAGACATTGGCGCCAACGGCAGGGAGCAGGTCCACGCCGATGATGTTGGCCGATGCCTTGGCAAAGCTGATGTTCACAGCGTCGCCGTCGATGAACAGCACCTTGGTGAGGTTCAGCTTGGCGAGGCTGGCGACCAGCGCCTTGGTCTTGCCGTCGGCAACATCCAGGCTGTCGATGATCGTCAACGTTCCGGCCTTTGCCTTCGACGACAGCGCCATCTTCAGACCCAGCGCGCGAACCTTCTTGTTCAGCGAGGGATTGAAGTCACGGACGCGGGCACCGTGGGCCTTACCACCGCCAATGAACACCGGCGCGCGGCGATCGCCGTGACGGGCGGTGCCGCCACCTTTCTGACGGCCGAACTTCTTGCCGGTGCGGGCAACATCGCTACGCTCACGAGTGCCGCGGGCGGTGCCGCGACGCTTTTCGAGCTGCCAGGTGACGACGCGATGCAGGATGTCAGCGCGGGGCTCGACACCGAAAACGGCATCGTTCAGCTCCAGATCGCCAGCTTCTGCTGCGTCGAGGGTCTGTACCTTGACCTTCATGGTTTAGCCCTCCTGGCCTTCGGTGACGTCGCTCACCACGGCTTCTTCAGCCGGGGTGTTCGCAGCGCCATTGCTATTGTCAGCCTTTTTCAGGCTGGCGGGATAGGGTGCATCCGCCGGACGAGCGACCTTGACCGCGTCCTTGACGGTGAGCCAGGTGCCCTTGGCACCCGGAACGCTGCCCTTGACGAAAATCAGACCGCGCTCGACGTCGGTACGCACGATTTCCAGATTCTGCTGGGTGCGTTCACGATCGCCCATGTGACCGGCCATCTTCTTGTTCTTGAAGACGCGGCCCGGATCCTGGCGATTACCCGTCGAACCATGGGCACGGTGACTGATCGACACACCGTGGGTGGCGCGCATACCGCCGAAGCCCCAACGCTTCATGGCGCCGGCAAAGCCCTTACCCTGGGTGTGACCGGCCACGTCGACCAGCTGGCCGGCGATGAAATGGTCAGCGGCGATTTCTGCGCCGACATCGAGAAGTGCATCCTCGGCGACACGGAATTCGACCAGACGTGCCTTAGGCTCCACTTCCGCCTTGGCGAAGTGACCGCGCTGCGGCTTGGCGACATTCTTAACTTTCGCGACGCCGGCACCCAGCTGCACGGCTACATAGCCGTCGCTGTCCACATCCTTCCGAGCTACGACCTGGTTGCCTTCAAGGGCCAGAACCGTAACCGGAACGTGACGCCCGTCCTCTTGGAACAGGCGGGTCATCCCGACTTTCTTCGCGATCACGCCAGTGCGCATGATCCATACTCCCAATAGAGGCCCGCCTTATCAGCGGGCGTATCCAACGAAAAAAACCGCTCAGGATCTCTCCTTCGCGGCCAACCCTTTGCTTGTAGATCACCCCGTCTGGGTTGGATGCCACCCCCTATTCGGGAACAGCGACGGGGGACCAGGGCCACGGCCAAAGCCGCGCGGTATCCCTTGTGTCGTTTGAGCTTCCGCCCTTCCCTAGAAAGAGGGGGCGAAATACCCGATACCCTGCTCACCTTTCGGTCAGCAGGGACTTGCCGGCTCAGGCCAGCTTGATCTCGACGTTCACGCCGGCAGCCAGGTCCAGCTTCATCAGCGCGTCGACCGTCTGCGGCGTAGGCTGCACAATGTCAAGCATACGCTTGTAGGTGCGGACTTCAAACTGTTCGCGCGACTTCTTGTCGACGTGCGGGCCACGGTTGACCGTGAACTTTTCGATGCGCGTCGGCAGGGGAATGGGGCCGCGAATGAGGGCGCCGGTGCGGCGGGCGGTGTCGGCGATGTCGCCGGTCGCCTGATCGAGCACGCGATGATCGAACGCCTTAAGGCGAATGCGGATGTTGCTGTCCATGTCCTACTACCGATGCGAAAGAGCCAAAAAACAAACCGCCCCGATTAGACCCTCTAGCGCAAAGCCGGCGAGGATCGGTCCGAGGCGGTTAAAATCCGAGCCGCGCGAATCAGGTGACCCGCGCGGCTCGTTGCCTATATTACTTGGTGACTGCCGAAACAACCCCCGAACCGACGGTCCGGCCGCCTTCGCGGATTGAGAAGCGCAGACCCTGCTCCATCGCGATCGGTGCGATGAGCTTGACGCCGAGCTTCACATTGTCGCCGGGCATGACCATCTCGGTGCCTTCAGGCAGCACGACTTCGCCGGTGACGTCCGTGGTGCGGAAGTAGAACTGCGGACGATAGTTGGCGAAGAACGGCGTGTGACGGCCACCCTCTTCCTTCGACAGCACATAGACTTCCGATTCGAACTCGGTGTGCGGCTTGATCGAGCCGGGCTTGCAGAGAACCTGGCCACGCTCCACATCTTCACGGCCAACGCCACGAACCAGCGCACCGATATTGTCGCCAGCTTCACCCTGATCGAGCAGCTTGCGGAACATTTCGACGCCGGTAACGACGGTCTTGCGGGTGTCCTTGAGGCCGACGATTTCGACTTCTTCACCAACCTTGACGATGCCGGTTTCAACGCGGCCGGTCACAACCGTACCACGACCCGAGATCGAGAACACGTCTTCGATCGGCATCAGGAAGGGCTTGTCGACCGGACGGTCGGGCTGCGGGATCCAGCTGTCGACGGCCTGCATCAGCTTCAGAACCGCGTCGTGGCCGATTTCGTTGTTGGTGCCGTTGAGGGCGCAAACGGCCGAACCGGGGATGATAGGGATGTTGTCGCCATCAAAGTCGTAGGACGAAAGCAGCTCGCGTATTTCCAGCTCGACCAGTTCCAGAATTTCTGGATCGTCGACCAGGTCAACCTTGTTCATGAACACGACCATCTGCGGCACGCCGACCTGACGGGCGAGCAGAATGTGCTCACGGGTCTGGGGCATCGGACCGTCGGTGGCCGAAACGACCAGGATCGCGCCGTCCATCTGGGCGGCACCGGTGATCATGTTCTTCACATAGTCAGCGTGACCGGGGCAGTCGACGTGCGCATAGTGGCGCTGCTCGGTTTCATATTCGACGTGGGCGGTCGAAATGGTGATACCGCGCTCACGCTCTTCAGGCGCCTTGTCGATATTGTCATACGACGTAAAGGTCGCGCCGCCGGTTTCGGCCAGCACCTTCGTGATCGCTGCGGTCAGCGAGGTCTTGCCATGGTCGACGTGACCGATGGTGCCGATGTTGCAATGCGGCTTCGTCCGCTCAAACTTAGCTTTCGCCATTTTATCCTACCTTCTAATCAAATCCGATGGGTTTGACCGCTCGGCCGCGCCTTGCGAAGGCGCGTCCATAGCAGCAAATTCGCATAATGAAAGCCCTAACCGCCCCGTTCGTACGGGGCGGATCAGGATTTTCAGGCCATCTTGGCCTTCACTTCGTCAGCGACATTCTGCGGCACTTCATCATAGTGCGAGAACGACATGGAATAGCTGGCGCGACCCTGGGTGAAAGAGCGCAGCGTATTCACATAACCGAACATGTTGGCCAGCGGGACCATGGCATCGACGGTCTGTGCGTTGCCGCGGCTGTCGGTGCCCTGGATCTGGCCACGACGGCTGTTCATGTCGCCGATGACGTCGCCCAGATAGTCTTCCGGGGTCACGACTTCGACCTTCATGATCGGCTCGAGCAGCTTGATGCCCGACTTCTGGGCCGCTTCGCGCATCGCGCCACGGGCACAGATTTCAAATGCCAGCGCCGACGAGTCGACGTCATGATAGGCACCGTCATACAGATGGACTTCAAAGTCGATGATCGGGAAGCCGATCAGCTGACCGGTCAGCGCGGTTTCACGGAAGCCCTTCTCTACCGAGGGGATATATTCCTTGGGAATATTACCGCCCTTGATCTCGTCGAAGAACTGGTAGCCCGAACCACGCTCGCCAGGAATGACGGTCGCCTTGATCCGGCCGAACTGGCCCGAACCACCCGACTGCTTCTTGTGGGTATAGTCGATATCGACCTTCTTCGCGAGATATTCGCGATAGGCCACCTGCGGCGCACCAACATTGGCTTCGACCTTGAACTCGCGACGCATACGATCGACGAGGATTTCCAGGTGAAGCTCGCCCATGCCCTTGATGATGGTCTGGCCCGATTCGTGATCGGTCGAGACGCGGAAGCTGGGATCTTCAGCCGACAGGCGATTGAGCGCGATGCCCATCTTTTCCTGGTCCGCCTTGGTCTTGGGTTCCACCGACAGTTCGATAACCGGCTCGGGGAATTCCATCCGCTCCAGCACGATCGGCTGACGCTCGGCGCACAGCGTGTCGCCGGTGGTGGTTTCCTTCATGCCGGCCAGCGCGATAATGTCGCCAGCAAATGCCTCATCAACGTCCTTACGTTCGTTGGCGTGCATTTCGAGCATACGCCCGACCTTTTCCTTCTTGTCCTTCACCGAGTTCAGGTAGGTGCCCTTGACGAGCGTACCCGAATAGATGCGGATGAAGGTGAGCGAGCCCACGAACGGATCGTTCATGACCTTGAACGCGAGCGCGCTGAATGGCGCATCGTCGGTCGCGGGGCGGCTGTCCGGCTCGTTGCTGTCCATCTTGACGCCCTGCACGTCCTCGATGTCGAGCGGGCTGGGCATATAATCGACGACGGCGTCGAGCAGGGGCTGGACGCCCTTGTTCTTGAACGCCGAACCACAAACGACCGGCACGAACGACTGGTTGAGCGCACCCTTGCGGATCAGCGCCTTCAGCGTCGCGGTGTCAGGCTCGGTGCCTTCGAGATAGGCTTCCATTGCGGCGTCGTCCTGCTCGACGGCCAGCTCGATCAGGTCGCTGCGATATTTCGCGGCCTTTTCAGCCATGTCGGCGGGGATTTCTTCAAAGAAGAATTCGGCGCCCAGCGATTCATCTTTCCAGATGATCGCGCGGTTCTCGACCAGGTCAACCAGACCCTTGAAATCGCTTTCCGTGCCGATCGGCAGATAAAGAACGGCGGGACGCGCGCCCAGACGATCAATTATCGACTGCACGCAATAATAGAAGTCTGCCCCAGTGCGATCGAGCTTGTTGATGAAGCACATGCGCGGGACTTTATACTTGTCCGCCTGACGCCACACGGTTTCGGACTGCGGTTCAACACCGGCAACGCCGTCGAAGCACGCAACCGCGCCGTCGAGCACGCGCAGCGAACGTTCGACTTCAATCGTGAAGTCGACGTGGCCGGGGGTGTCGATGATGTTGATGCGGTGGCCGTTCCAGAAACAGGTCGTGGCCGCCGACGTGATCGTGATCCCGCGCTCCTGCTCCTGCTCCATCCAGTCCATCGTGGCGGCGCCGTCATGGACTTCGCCGATCTTGTAGGACTTGCCGGTATAATAAAGGATGCGCTCGGTCGTCGTCGTCTTTCCGGCGTCGATATGGGCCATGATGCCGATATTGCGATACAGTTTGAGCGGATGGCTGCGGGCCATGATGCTTCTCCGTTGCCGGCGCACCGGCGGTTTGGGATAGTTGGGTCTGCGTGGCCCCTAAACCAATCCGTCCGCCATGGGTAGACCCACGACGAACGGATGGATTTTTAAGAGCGATAAACGGGGCGGCGACCAAATGACCGCTGCCCCGCCAATCTTTTTACCAGCGGTAGTGCGAGAAGGCGCGGTTCGCTTCCGCCATGCGGTGCGTGTCTTCGCGCTTCTTGACCGCGTTACCACGGTTGTTGGCCGCATCCATCAGCTCACCCGACAGGCGAGCCGCCATGGTGGTCTCGCTGCGGTTGCGCGCAGCGGTGATCAGCCAGCGGATGGCCAGAGCCTGCGAACGCTCAGGACGCACTTCGACGGGAACCTGATAGGTCGCACCGCCAACGCGGCGGCTGCGCACTTCGATGCCCGGCTTGATGTTGTTCAGCGCGTCATGGAACATGCCGATCGGATCCTTCTTGGCGCGTGCCTCGACGGTTTCCAGGGCACCATACACGATGGCTTCGGCGACGGCTTTCTTGCCGTCCTGCATGATCGAGTTCATGAACTTCGACAGAACCTGATCACCATATTTGGGATCGGGCAGGATGATGCGCTTTTCGGGGCGACGACGACGTGACATAGTTTGTTCTCCCCTTACTTAGGACGCTTGGCGCCGTATTTGGAACGGCTCTGCTTGCGATCCTTGACGCCCTGGGTATCCAGAACGCCGCGAAGAACGTGGTAACGCACGCCCGGAAGATCTCGCACACGACCGCCACGGATCAGCACGACGCTATGTTCCTGCAGGTTGTGGCCTTCACCAGGAATATAGGTGATGACTTCGCGCTGGTTGACCAGGCGAACCTTGGCGACCTTGCGGAGCGCCGAGTTCGGCTTTTTCGGGGTCGTGGTATAGACGCGGGTGCAAACGCCACGCTTTTGCGGGTTTGCATCCATGGCAGGGACCTTGGACTTGGCCTTCTGCGGTTCGCGGCCCTTGCGGACCAGCTGGTTGATTGTTGGCATGAAGCCCTTCACCTTTTTCAGTTACTTTACCGCAATCCCCTCGCGTTCCTTGCCACAGGGAAACATATCGCTTCCAAACAGCAAAAGCCCCGGCGGGTGCAATACCCCCCTGGAGCCGCAAGAGCATCCGGTAATGTTCAGCTCTGTATTGCCCGCGTGGGATGATGCGAGGAGACGAGTCTCTACGCGGCAGACCGCTGGGCAGGCGGGCCTATAGCGATGCGGGGGCAACCGGTCAAGCCGATCGCCAACACTCTGGCTATACCACTGATTTCGCGAGGCCGCCGGACACTGGTTAGGGAATTGCTAACCCTGCCTGCCCTATCTTGCGCCGGGCACCATTTCGGGTGCGTCAACTGGACAGTGCGTGAACGGGCTTTCGACCATCAGCGGCGAATTTCGCTTAGCCGAACGGGAATCGGCATTCCAGGCCGAACGCCTGCCCGAATCGCGACGCCATGCCCACAACCTGTTCATTCTCTCGGCCATACTCAACATTCTGTTCCTGATGAGCGACTGGCGCTTTGCCGGGACGCCGCACTTCTGGGTTGCGGTGCCAGCACGCCTGACAGTGATCCTTTGGTCTATCCTCTGCCTGTTGCTATGTCGCCGGATGACCAGCTTTCCGGCGGTCGAACGCATCTGTTTCGCCTGGCAGGTCGTGACCGCCATCGGCGTTTCCTTCCTCGTCAGTTCGCGCAGCGACATCGCCATCTTCGTCCTCGTCATGCTGCCGCTGGTATTCTACCTAGTCGTTCCCACCAGCTTTCGCGGCAATGTCGGCGGCGGGCTGGGCTGCTGCATCGCGCTGCTGATCGGCTATCTTGCCCCCGCCCCGCATTCCTCCACCATGCCGGGCATGGTTCTGGCCATGCTGATGCTCCATTGCGGCATGTGGATCGCGATCGCACGGAACAACCGGCTCCAGCGGCAGGAATGGACCGCCGGACAGGTCGCGCAGGCCGTGCAGTTGGAACTGGCCAATAGTCGCGACACACTGGAGCGCATGTTCATGGCCGTGCCGCTACCTTTGCTGGTCACACGCCATGACGGCCGCGTCCTGCGCCTGAATCGCGCGGCAACCGATGCCTATGCGGCAGGGCATGACGTTCGGCTCGAAAATGTTGAACAAACCTATGTCGATCTGCCGGTACGGGACGAATTGTTCGCGATGCTCCAGCGTGGCGAGGCGGTTGAGAATTTCGAGTGTCGGCTACGCCGCGCCGATGGCGCGCTTCGCCATGCGCTCCTGTCCTCCCGACCGATCGTGATCAACGCCGAGCCTTGCTTCATGACCAGCGTGGTCGATATTACCGAACGCAAGCAGGCCGAGCGTCATCTCGAACGTCTGGCGATGTCAGACGCGCTGACGGGCCTCGCCAATCGCGCGCATTTCATGGCCGCCGTGACGCAGGCGACGGTCGCGTCGAATGACCGAGCGCAACTCGCAGTGTTGCTGATCGATCTCGACGAATTCAAGCGGGTCAACGACACCGCTGGGCATGATGCTGGCGACGCGCTGCTGTGCGCAGTTGCCGGACGGTTGCGCCATGCCCTGCGACCGGGCGATCTGGTCGCGCGGATGGGCGGCGACGAATTTGCCGTGCTGCTGACACGCTTGCCCGACACAGACACTCTACAGCCGATCCTTGCGCGGATCGCAGATCATCTCCACGCGCCGTTAGACTATCGCGGTCGGCCGCTCGAATGTCGCGTCAGCATCGGTGTCGCGCTGTTCCCCGATCATGGCGACGATGTGACGGCACTTGTCAAACATGCCGACATCGCACTCTATCATGCCAAGAATAATGGCCGGGGCCGCGCCGTAATATTTGGGCCGGACCTGCTGGAGAGCTGGGACCGGGAAACAGCCATGCTCGACCGTGCCCGCCATATCCTGGCGCGGGAACGCCCCTGCCCCTGGTATCAACCCAAGATCGCGCTCGATACCGACGCAATTGTCGGGTTCGAGGCGCTGTTCCGATGCCCGACCGACGATGGCACGGTCATCATGCCAGCCGACATCGCCGCCGCCTTCGAGCATCCCGAACTGGGTCCGGCCATCACCAGCCAGATGATCGAAGGCATCATTGCCGACTGCGTGCGCTGGCGCGACGCCGGGCTGGCTGTCGGTCATATCGCCCTCAACGTGTCGGGCGCGGACTTGAACGACGACAATTTCGTCGATCATTTGCTGGAACGACTCTCCCAGGCAGGCCTCCCCCCGGCGATGATCGAACTGGAAGTGACCGAATCAGTCTTTCTGGGCCGCAATGCCGACCGGGTTGGACAGGTGTTGAACAGGCTGAGCGAGGCGGGTATCGCGATAGCGCTCGATGATTTCGGCACCGGCTACGCTTCGCTATCCCATCTCAAGCAATTCCCGATCGACATCATCAAGATCGACCAGCGCTTCGTCCGCGATCTGGAGACCGACCCGGACGATGCCGCCATCGTACGCACGGTGCTGAACTTGGCCTATAGCCTGGGCATTCGCACGGTGGCCGAAGGGGTGGAGAATGGCCATCAGGTCGACTATCTGCGGGCGGGTGGATGTCATTATGGTCAGGGCTATCATTTCGGCGCAGCAATGCCCGCCGCCGCCGTGACAGAATTGCTGGCAAGACAGGGACTCGCCCGCCCTGCCCGTAAATAGATTGAAACAGCGCTGTAAAAAATTTTCACGCGGCGGGAACAAATGATGCCATTGATCATTTCATCGCGCTGATCGTTCGACTCGTCACGACTCCGCAACGATGGATTCGCCTGTCCGGCAATGCTTTGCTATCGGCCCGACTCGAATAAAAGTACGGGGTCGCAATTGTCGCACAAAGCCAAGACGGGAGCCGCCGCTCTCCGCGCGCGGTTGAACGCGCTTTGCCCTGAGCGGGAGATTTTCCTCCGCTCAGGCGGGCAGGTGAAGTTCCTGCGCGTGTCCCGTCGGGCGCAACTGACCGCTATTGCCATCGCCTCCACAGCGCTGATCGGCTGGGGCGGTGCTACGATTTCGATGCTCGCCAGCAAGGCATCGGTTGCGCAGGAACGCGCGCTGCTCGACCAGCAGGGCAAGGCGGTCGCCAGCACCGCAAGCAAGGTCGCCGACTATCGCAAATCGGTCGAGGATCTGGCGCAGGATCTGGAAGCGCGCCAGGATTTCATGGACGACCTCTACAAGACCCATTTCGGCGCAGAGGATGGCAATGCCGCAGGCGCCGATCTGGTCGGCCCGGCCAAGGCTGGCGAGAATGGCGAGCTGACCACCAAGATCAGCATGGCCCCCGAAGCCGCCCCGCTCGTCCGGCTCGCCCAGCGACAGCGCCAGTTCGCGATGATGCTGACCGGCGCGGTGGAGCGGCGCGCCGACAAGGCCGCCGCCGCAATCCGCAGCTTTGGCCTAAACCCCGACAGCCTGACCCGCAGTGCCGCCCGCGCCCAGGGTGGTCCCTTCGTTCCGTGGAAGGGCGACAAGGGCGCGATGACCGGCGAGCTGGAAGATCTGGCAAGCGCGCTCAACCGGATGGAATTGCTGGAGCGCAGCCTGCTCACGATTCCCTCAGGCCAGCCCACCACCGCGCCAATGCAGACCAGTTCCTATGGCTATCGCCGCGATCCCTTTAACGGCCACGCCGCTTTCCATGCGGGGATCGACTTTCCCGGCCGCTTTGGCCAGCCGATCCTGTCCGCCGCCGGTGGCAAGATCGGCTTCGTCGGCCAGCGTCAGGGCTATGGCAATGTCGTCGAGGTTGAGCATGGCAATGGCCTGATGACCCGCTATGCGCATCTTTCCGGCTTCGCTGGCCGCGTCGGCCAGACAGTCGCGCGTGGCGACACGATCGGCCGCATGGGATCGACCGGCCGTTCGACCGGCACCCATCTGCATTTCGAGGTTCGGCTGAACGGCCAGGCCATCAACCCACGCCGTTTCCTGGAGGCTGCCCAAGATGTTCTCCAAGTCCAGCAAATCGCCAAAGCCCGTTTCGCCGACGTCGGCAACCGGGGCTAAGCATACGCCTTTCTCGCTGATTGGTAGCGATGTGACGATCAGCGGCAATCTGTCCGCATCGGTCGATCTGCATGTCGATGGCACAGTCGAAGGCGACATCAGCTGCGCCGCGCTGGTGCAGGGACCAGATAGCCGAATCGTCGGTCATGTCACCGCGCAAAGCGCGCGTCTGGCTGGCCTTGTCGACGGATCGATCACCGCGCAGGAACTGGTGGTCGAAAGCAGCGCGCGGATCACCGGTGACGTGCGCTATGAAAGGATCACGATCGAACCGGGCAGCCGGATCGAAGGCCATTTTGCGCATAACGACCATAGCCCGGTCACGGAACTCAAGCTGATTACGGGCGACGGCGCGGCCTGACCGCCCCGCCCCGGCAGGCGCGTCTAACCATATTTGTCACTGGATGCGGTCGTGTAGCCGCGATACCCGTCCCCCGTCACCGACATGGGGAGACGATAGCATGGACACGCCCGACTATTGGCCAGACATACGCCGCTTCCTGATCGGTTTCGCGATCGGCGGCATCGCCATCGGCCTGTTCACGCTCATCAGCGTTCAGCCGTTCCCCTGACCAATCAGCATGCCAGCCAGACCAGGCAGGCACCCAGCCCAATACCCCATAGCATCAGCACGATAATGATCCCGGCACGGCTGGACGGCCGGTCAGCGCGACCCGCAGCTTCCGCCCGATAGCGCGCCATCAGCGCCGACGGGATACAGCGGACCGCCAGTGCAATGCCGAGCGGCACGATCAACAGATCGTCGAGCAGCCCCAGCACCGGAATGAAGTCGGGAATCAAGTCGATTGGACTGAGCGCATAGGCGGCGACCAGCAGGGCGATCAGGCGGGCGAACCACGGCGTGTCGGCACAGCGCGCCGCAATCCACAACGCCACAACCTCGCGCTTCAGCCGTTTCGCCCAGGCTTTGAGCGCCGCCAGCATCGCCGCCTCAATTCACCGGCGCGCGACGGCGATAGCTGAGCGCTTCGGCGATATGGACGCGCCCGACCTTCTCCGCCCCGGCCAGATCGGCGATCGTCCGGGCGACGCGCAGCACGCGGGTATAGCCGCGTGCCGACAGCTTCATCGCGGCGGCGGCCTGCGCCAGCAATTGGCGCCCTGCTTCGTCTGGCCCGGCGACATCCTCCAGCGCCTCGCCATCGACTTCGGCGTTGGTGCGCACCTTGCTGTCAGCATAGCGCGCCGTCTGGACCGCGCGGGCAGCCGCCACCCGCGCGGCGACCTCAACGGAACCTTCCGCAGGCGGTGGCAGCACCAGATCAGCGGCAGTCACCGCCTGCACCTCGACATGCAGGTCGATCCGGTCGAGCAATGGCCCGGATACCTTGGCCTGATAGTCCGCCGCACAGCGCGGCGCGCGCGAACAAGCCAGTGCTGGATCACCCAAATGGCCACAGCGGCACGGATTCATCGCAGCAATCAACTGCACCCGCGCCGGGAAAGTGACATGGGCGTTCGCGCGGGCGACCGTCACCTCGCCCGTCTCCAGCGGCTGGCGCAGCGAATCCAGCACGGCGCGCTGAAATTCCGGCAGCTCGTCCAGAAACAAGACGCCCAGATGCGCCATGCTGACCTCGCCCGGCCGCACCCGCAGCCCGCCGCCTACGAGCGCTGCCATCGACGCGCTGTGATGGGGGTTACGGAATGGGCGGGCGCGACTGATCCGTCCGCCCTCCAGCGTCCCGGCGACGCTCGCCACCATCGAGGTTTCCAGCGCTTCGCCCGGCGTCAGTTCGGGCAATATGCCCGGCAGGCAACTCGCCATCAATGACTTGCCCGCTCCAGGCGGTCCGACCATGAGCAGATTATGCCCGCCCGCCGCCGCAATCTCGATCGCGCGCTTGGCCGTCTCCTGTCCCTTGACCTGTTTGAGGTCGGCTGTGCGCACAGGCGCTTCGACCGCGCCGGGTTGCGGCGGGGACAAGGCCGATGTCCCCTTGAAATGGTTGAGGAGGCTGAGCAGATCGGGCGCGGCGATCACCTCCACCTGCCCCGCCCAGGCGGCTTCGGCCCCCTGCGCGACAGGGCAGACCAGCCCCATATCCTGCTCGCCCGCATGAAGTGCCGCCAGCAATACGCCCGGCGAAGGGGCTGTGCGCCCGTCCAGCCCCAGTTCGCCCACAACGACATAGCCAGACAGCGTCTCGGCATCGATCACCCCCATCGCACCCAGCAGCGCGAGGGCGATCGGCAGATCGTAATGCGACCCTTCCTTGGGCAGGTCGGCGGGCGAGAGGTTGACGGTGATCCGCTTGGGCGGCAGCGACAGGCCGATGGCGGCAATGGCGTTGCGCACCCGTTCGCGGCTTTCGGCCACCGCCTTGTCCGGCAGGCCGACGACGATGAAATTGGGCAGGCCGGGAACCAGCTGGCACTGCACCTCGACACCGCGCGCCTCCAGACCCAGATAAGCGACCGTCGATACCGTTGCGACCAAGTGACCCCCGCTTCTTCCCGCTACTCGTCAGCCATCCGGCCCTATTCGTCGATCGGCGCGCCCGTCCGGTCCCGCGCCGGTTCGTCAGGTCGCCCCTTGAACCCTTGCGCTACGACATACCATTCCACGCTGCCCTTGCGGCTGGCGGGGGGCTTGGCATGTTTGATCGTCGTGAAATTCTTCTTGAGCAGGACCAGCAACTCGCCGTCCGTGCCGCCTGCAAACACCTTGGCAACGAAGGTGCCGCCCTTGCGCAGATTTTCGACCGCGAACCAGGCCGCCGCCTCGACCAGCCCCATGGTGCGCAGATGGTCGGTCTGGGCATGGCCGACGGTGTTCGCCGCCATGTCAGAGATCACCAGATCGGGCGCGTCGCCCAGCGCATCGCGCAAAAGCTGCGGCGCCTTGTCATCCATGAAGTCCATCTCGAACAGGGTGACGCCGCCGATCGGATCGACCGGCAACAGATCGATACCAACGACAGCCGCTTTTGGTGCCAGCTTGCGGACGACCTGCGACCAGCCGCCCGGCGCGACACCGAGATCGACAACCGCGCGCGATCCCTTCACGAAATGGAATTTCTCATCCAGTTCGATCAGCTTGAACGCGGCGCGGCTGCGCCAGCCTTCCGCCTTCGCCTTATGGACATAGGGGTCGTTCAGATGGCGTTCGAGCCAGCGCACCGACTGCGCCGTGCGGCCCTTCGCGCTCTTGACCCGCACCCTGCCTGCGCCAGATCCTCTCATAGCGGGCCTCTCACATCATTCTCCCGTCGCGGTCCATCAGACCACGCAATATGCCTTCGCGAATGCCCCGGTCGGCAACGCCCAGCCTTTGGGCAGGCCAGATGTCGAGGATCGCTTCCAATATCGCACAACCCGCCACCACCAGATCGGCGCGTTCGGTGCCGATGCAGGGCAGCTTTTGCCGTTCGCCCAGCGCCATGGTCGACAGGCGCTCCGAAATGGCGCGCATGGATGCGCATGGCACGATCAGCCCGTCGATCGCCTGCCTGTCATAGCGCGGGAGGTTGAGGTGCAGGCTGGCCAGCGTGGTCACCGTGCCCGACGTGCCGAGCAAGCGAATATCCTCCGCCCCCTGCGGCAGGCGACGGGCAAGCGGCGAGAATGCCTCGCTGACCCGCGCGCGCATCCGGTCATAGGCGGCCAGTCGCTCGTCCGCATCGTCATGCTCGAACGCCTCGCTCTCGGTCAGCGACACGACTCCCCATGGCGCGCTGACCCAGTCTACAATGCGCGGCGCACCCGACGATCCTTGCGAATCGACCAGCACCAATTCAGTCGATCCGCCGCCAATATCGAAGATCAGGGCCGGACCGTTGCCCGGTTCCAGCAGGGCGTGGCAACCCAGCACGGCGAGCCGCGCTTCTTCCTCCGCACTGATGATATCGAGCGCGATTCCGGTTTCGCGATAGACGCGCTGGATGAATTCCGCGCCGTTGGTGGCGCGACGACAGGCTTCGGTCGCGACCGACCGCGCCAGCGTCACATGGCGGCGGCGCAGCTTGTCTGCGCAGACCGAGAGGGCGGCGATCGCCCGGTCGATCGCCGCGTCGCTGATCCGGCCGGTCGATGCCAGCCCCTCGCCCAACCGCACGATCCGCGAAAAGGCATCCACAACGATGAAGCCGTCAGCAGACGGCTTTGCTATCAACAGGCGGCAATTATTGGTGCCAAGGTCGATCGCGGCATAGGATCGCCGATCGCGCGCGCCATAAGGCGCAAAGCCCCGCTGCGTTGACGGGGGAGGAATGGCCGCAGCCTTGCTCCCATCGCCCGGACCGGAAGCGGCGCGCTTGCCCGCATAACGGCCGGCCGGGCCGGAACTCTGCGGCGATGGGCGGCTCTGCTGCACCATGCCGTAACTCACTTCACATATCGCCAGCCCCAAAGCGGGACCGGAACTTGGGAACCTGCTTAAGCAGATAAGCGTCAATGCGCAAGGCGCGCGCCCTGCCCCCAATGAAAAGCGGGATGAATCAAAGATGAAATGTTCAGCCCTGCAAAAAAGAACGACATCCCCTCAATAACGTGCGGTCTGCCCCGGATTTTTGAACTTCCGTGATTTCCGGGCGATCAGATGATTCCATCTGGCTGAAAATCCCTCTATGGCCACAATCCTATTGCCAAGAGGAAGCCGATTTGATCCTGGACCTTGCCGCTGCCGCTTCGGGTGCGATCCGTTTTGACGATCTGGGCGTCGGCCCGGTCGCGCTGGACCTCGGCTTTTTCACGCTGAAATGGTACAGCCTTGCCTATCTTGCAGGCATATTGATCGGCTACTGGTATCTGCTCAAGCTGATCGCCCAGCCCGGATCGCCCATGGGGCGGCGCCATGCCGACGACATGATCTTCTACGCGACGCTGGGCATCATCATTGGCGGGCGGCTGGCCTATGTCATCTTCTACCAGCCCGACATCCTGCTCAACCCGATCGATATCTTCAAATTATGGAATGGCGGCATGTCCTTCCATGGCGGCGCAGCGGGCGTGTCGCTCGGCATCCTCTACATGGCGCGCAAGGAGAAGCTGAGCTGGCTTCGCATCCATGATTATGTCGCCTGCACCGTCCCCTTCGGCCTGTTCTTCGGCCGCCTCGCCAATTTCGTGAATGGCGAATTGTGGGGCAAGGAAACCGATGTGCCGTGGGGCATCATCTTCCCGACCGGCGGACCGTTCGCGCGGCATCCCAGCCAGCTATATGAAGCCGCGCTGGAGGGGATCGTCCTGTTCGCCATCCTTGCCTTCGCCTTCTGGCGCACCCGCGCCCGCTATCAGCCGGGGATGCTCGTGGGTCTTTTCCTGCTGGGCTATGGCTGCTTCCGCTTCGGCGTCGAATATGTCCGTGAGGCCGATGCACAGCTGATGGAGTTTGCCGCCCGCACCGGTCTGCACATGGGCCAGTGGCTGTGCGTGCCGATGATCCTGGGTGGCCTCTACCTGATCGTCACGTCGAAGGGGCGTCGCGTGCGGGTGGAACCGATCGCCGGAAGCGCGAGTGTCAGCTGAGCCGCTGGCCCTGGCCGATCGGCTCTCGCGCCAGATCGCAGCGGGCGGGCCGATCTCGGTCGCCCATTATATGGCCGAAGCGAACCAGCATTATTACGCCACCCGCGACCCGCTGGGCGCGGATGGCGACTTCACGACGGCGCCGGAAATCAGCCAGATGTTCGGCGAACTGGTGGGGTTGTGCCTGGCGGACGTCTGGATGCGATCGGGCCGGAAGCCGGGGCCGCTTTATGTGGAATTGGGGCCGGGACGCGGGACGCTGGCAGCCGATGCCTTGCGCGCCATGGAAAGCGCCGCGCTCGCACCGCGCGTCCATTTTGTCGAGACCAGCCCGACCCTGCGCGAACGGCAACGTGCGCTGCTCCCCCACGTCACTCATCATGACAATATCGACAGCCTGCCCATTGAAGGGCCATTGCTGATCGTCGCCAATGAATTTTTCGACGCGCTACCGGTGCGCCAGTGCATCCGTGTGGGCGAGGAATGGCGCGAACGGGTGGTCATCCGGCGCGAACAGGAGGGCCGCTTCATCGCCGTCCCCGGCTATCGCCGCATCGAATCGGGCCTGCCGCCGATCGCGGCGCAGGCGCAGGACGGGGCGATCATCGAAACGCCGATCATTGGCGCAGGCATCGCCTACGCGCTGGCGCAGCGGATCGCCAAACAGGGCGGTGCGGCGATCATCATCGACTATGGTTATGCCGGACCGCTACTGGGCGACACGTTGCAAGCGGTGAAGGCCCATGCATTTGCCGATCCCTTCGCCGATCCGGGCGAAGTGGATCTGACCACCCATGTCGATTTCACGATCCTCGGCAATGTGGCGCGGCAAGCGGGGCTGCGGGTGTCGGGTCCGGTCGATCAAGGGGCATGTTTGCGCGATTTGGGCATCAACGCCCGCGCCGATCAACTGGCCCGCACCAGCCCGCACCGCGCCGCCGAAGTGGAGGCCGCCCGCGCCCGGCTGACCGATGCTGACGCCATGGGCAGCCTGTTCAAGGCGATGGCGTGGGTCCATCCCGACTGGGCCGACCCGGCAGGCTTTGGCGACTGATCGCCCTCAATCTTCCTGGTGGTAGCGGCCCAGCTTGCGGATGAAACCGATCAGGCCGGTCTGACGGCTTCGCTTCATCCGTTCGGCGTGGAGAATGGTCTGCACACGGCTGAAACAATCGTCGGCATCGACATTGCACAGCACATAATCATAGCCGTCCCAATGCGCGATTTCGCCCGCAGCGCGCGCCATGCGACCGTCGATGACTTCGTCGCTGTCCGTCGCGCGGCCACGCAGGCGGCGTTCCAGTTCCTCCATCGACGGCGGCAGGATGAACACCCGCACCACGTCGCCCCCGGCAATCTGGTGCAACTGCTGCGCACCCTGCCAGTCAATGTCGAACAGCACATCCTGGCCACTCTTAAGCATTGCTTCTACCGGTGCGCGGGGGGTGCCGTAGCGCTGGCCGAACACATGCGCCCATTCCAGGAATTCATGGTCGGCGGTCATCCGGCGGAATTCTTCGAGGTCGACGAAATGATAATCCTTACCGTCGACTTCACCCGGCCGCATCGGGCGGGTGGTGGCGGACACCGACATGGACATATCCGGCTCGGCGGCCAGCAGCTTGCGCGCGATGGTGGACTTTCCTGCGCCGGACGGCGAGGAAAGGACGAAGAGGACGCCGCGCCGCTTGAAGTCGGGCGTCTCGATCGGGATATTGTCGGCCATGGCCGCTAGTGCCGCTTGAAGCGGGCTTTTGCAAGAGGGGGAAAGGGGGAGGATGCGGCACAGGCGGATGGTTGATCGCAGGGGTCTGATTGCGGCGGGGCTGATCGCGCTGGTAACCTGTGCCCTACTGCTGCTGATGGACCGGCCACCGATCTGCACCTGTGGCCGGATCGACTTGTGGCATGGGGCGCTCGACAGCGGCAACAGTCAGCATATTGCGGACTGGTATAGTCTGAGCCATGTCATCCATGGGCTGCTTTTCTATCCCGCCACCCTTTGGTTGCTGCGACGGCGTCCGGTCGGGGTGCGGCTGGCGCTGGCTGTGGCGATCGAGTCGGCCTGGGAGATATTGGAGAATTCGCCGATCATCATCGACCGATACCGGACGGCGACGATTGCGCTGGGTTATAGTGGCGATTCGGTTCTCAATTCGATGAGCGACATTGGCATGATGGCACTGGGATTCCTGTTCGCGTCGCGTGCGCAGGTGTGGCTGTCGGTCGCGGTGGCGGTCGGGTTCGAGTTGCTGGCGCTGGCGGTCATCAGGGACAATCTGACGCTCAACGTGCTGATGCTGACCTTTCCGGTGGACGCCATTCGCGACTGGCAGGCGGCGCTTTAGAGTTTGCGGGCCTTGCGCGCGGCGTCGATCGGGACCGGCTCCTTGCTCAAATCCGGCAAGGCCTTGATCGCGCGCTTGCGATCCACCTCGCGTTTCGCCTCATACAGTTTGCCCGCCATATAGGCGCCGGTGACGACCAGCGCGCCGACGGGATAGCGCATGATGATCCGCTTGGCCCCCATGCCGGCGAGCAGGCCGAACACCCCCTTCTTGCCGGTATCGGCGGCGACCCGCGTGGCCACCACGGTCGCGCCGACTCGGGCGGCCTTGCGTAAAAGGCTCGCCTTCTTTGGCGCGGTGACGGTGACGAGCGGGGCTTTGGGCGCGAAGGGCTTTTTCATACAGGCTCAATGTATCGAACGGCGCGCGGTTCCGCTATGCTGATGTGGATCATGTCATATTTTCCGGCCGCACCAGCGCGTCGAAGGTCGCGGCATCCACCAGCCCCAGTTCAAGGCCCGCAGCTTTCAGCGTCTGGCCGGTCTTGTGGGCGTGCTTGGCGATGGCGGCGGCATTGTCATAGCCGATCGCCGGGGCGAGCGCGGTGACCAGCATCAGCGAGCGGTCGACCAGTTCGGCGATGCGCGGCTCGTTGGCCTCCAGCCCCTGGACACAGCGTTCGGCAAAACTCTCCATGCCAACGGCCAGCAGATGGATGGAGCGCAGCACCGCCGCGCCGATCATCGGTTTGAACACGTTGAGTTCCAGATGGCCCTGCATCCCGCCCACCGTCACGGCCTGATGATTGCCGATGACCTGGGCTGCCACCATGGTCAGCATCTCGCACTGGGTCGGGTTGACCTTGCCCGGCATGATGGAGCTGCCCGGTTCATTGGCGGGCAGATCCAGCTCGCCCAGCCCCGAACGCGGGCCGGAACCCAGCAGGCGGATGTCATTGGCGATCTTGGTCAGCGCAACGGCCAGCGTGGCGAGGGTCGAGGAGAGATGGACCAGCGGGTCGTTGGACGCCAGCGCCTCAAACTTGTTGTCGGCGGTGCGGAACGGCAGGCCGGTGATGGCGGCGATTTCCGCCGCGACCGCGACGGCGAAGCCTTTGGGGGCATTGAGACCGGTGCCGACCGCAGTGCCGCCCTGCGCCAGCGCCATCATGCCGTGCATTGCGGCGGGTTCGATACGCTTGCGGCTCCGATAGATTTGGTGGGCGTAGCCGGAAAATTCCTGCCCCAGCGTCAGCGGGGTCGCATCCTGCAAATGGGTGCGGCCGATCTTGACGATATGGTCCCATGCCTTTGCCTTGGCATCGAGCGCGGCGTGAAGCCGGTCGAGCGCGGGAAACAGCGCCTTGGTGACCGCCAGAGCCGCCGCGATATGGAGCGCGGTCGGGAAGCTGTCATTGGAGGATTGGCCCAGGTTCACGCCGTCATTGGGATGCACCGGATGCTTGCCGCCGCGCGTGCCGGTGAGCGCTTCGTTGGCGATGCCCGCAATCACCTCATTGACGTTCATATTGGTCTGGGTGCCGCTGCCGGTCTGCCAGATGACGAGGGGGAACTGGTCGTCATACTGCCCTGCGGCGACGGCAGCGGCGGCGGTTTCGATCGCGTCGGCCTGGGTTGCCTCCAGCCCATGCTGGCGGTTCACCCGCGCGGCGGCCTGCTTCACGATCGCCAGCGCATGGACGATGCCGATCGGCATCCGCTCGTTCGAGTCGAACGGGAAATTCTCGATGCTCCGCTGCGTCTGCGCGCCCCAATAGGCGTCTGCTGGCACCTCTATGGCGCCGATACTGTCACTTTCGGTGCGGGTTGCGGGCATGAGGGAGACGCCTTTCAGTTAAGAATAATTCGCAAGTCTGGGGCTGATTTAGGGTGGGGGGAAGGAAATCCAAGGGGTTATATGTGGAGCGGTGACCGGGGCAGGCTGGTTGGAGGGGATGGAATGTGAAACTTCGCTAACTTCGCCCATATCGCATATGGAGAGTTAGCGCCGGGGGGCGATGTAGGACAGGGGAATTTGGGCGAGTAAGAGCGCGCATCTTTGCCATTCGCGGCATTGAGGAAACTGCCGATATCTAGCAATATTAGCTCAGATTGCCCTTCGGCAGTTTTGCAAAAGTGGCCAGATAGTCGCGATCGCTACCATAAATCTGAGCGTCCGATTTCTGAAACATCTGGAAGTTGTATCCTTCCACTTCCAACAGGCCGACCTCTTTCCGATTGATAGGAAAGCGGTCGCTGCACGCTGTGAAAATCAGCGCGCGATTCGGCGTCAGCGGATAAAACAATTCCACCTCTGAATCCTCCAGTCCAAGCAGATTGATGACTGGTTGATCGCCCGTGATAAACGGTTTTTCAGAACAATTATCGACTATCACAATGTCATATTCATGCCGCTGAGCGTATAGACTCGTACCGAGATTTGTCGCATATATAAATGCCTCTATGGGCCATGTTGCTGCTCTGTGGTCGTGTCCCACGGGGTT